>CAYJPE010000113.1:0-8979 GCA_964371965.1 uncultured Desulfovibrionaceae bacterium | reverse complement strand
TTCTCCTTTATTTCAAATACTTATATCAAAAATACAAAGAAATGGCAAGCATTTTGCTCAATTGTTTTCATTTTTAGTTACGCTTAAATCAGTGTTTCCCTAAAAGTCCACATAAAATAGCGTGCGCCTCTTCTTCTGTATCGACGACATGCTGTGCGGCTTTTTGTACACGAGGCGCTATGGGATGGGTCATACTCACGGCAACGGCCACATCGGCACAGCGCATGGCTTCTACATCATTATCACCATCACCCATAAACATAATGGTATAGCCTTTTGCTTGCCAGTGTTGCACGAGTTCTTTTTTGTCTAAAATAGAAGCAAGTTTTGTGATTCGATTGTTTGTGACACAGGCGTGGGAACTGTGTACTTCACAACCCAGCCGAGGGGCAAGTTCTGCGAGCCAGACATCTATATTTCCTGTGGCAATGAGGCAATGGGCGCTATTGTGTACAATAAAGTCCTGCAATTTTGTATAAAGAGGTACCGTTGCCAAAAGCTTTGCCACGGCATCAACAGGTACATCACCTAAAATCCCCATGCGCCTTTGCAAGCTTTCTTCAAAGGGAATAAGGCCGTGTATGGCTTGCTGGGTCATGGCGGCCATATCTTCGGCTATGCCAAAATGTTTTGCAATGAGGGGAAGTGTTTCTACCATGGTAAGGGTACCGTCTAAATCAAAAATATATTTTATCATGCTGCTTTTGCCTCATATCAGCCTGTTGAAAAAGTCCATTCTAGGCAGGCTGTTCAAAAATGGCGAGATGCGAGGAAGCGAAAAAAGTCAAGGTGCGCAGTGTATTGGGCATACATAAGCAGTTTGAATTTTTATCGCTGACGACGCAGATTGCCGTTTTTCAACAGCCTGATATGCCTATGCAAAGAAAAAAAACGTCAAGCCACTGCAAGCTAACCACAAATATGTCGTGAACCAATGAAGTTGTATGGCGTGTTGTATATGTTGCGGTGTGGCAAGACGCGTTCCTTCGCCTATGGGCGGATAGTTGACCGTTCTTCCCGCATAGGCCACAGGGCCGCTCAGTGTGAGATGTAGGGCGCTGGCAAAGGCCGCCTCTGACCACGCAGAATTGGGGCTGGCATGGGCATAACGATACTTCCATGCAAGATGAAAGAGCCGAGCTTTTCCTGTGTGTGGCCACGCTTTTTCAGTATATATGCGTTGGAGAAGGGATGCGCAACAAATGCAAACAAAAGCCAAGCGAGCGGGGCAAGCGTTGAGTGCGTCATCAATGCGGGCAGAAAAGGTACCAAAGCGCACATAAGTGTCATTTTTTTTCCCCCATTGCGCGTCAAGAACATTGCTCACCCTGTGCAAGACTACTAAGGCAGCGCTTACATCATAGCCCCACAAAAGCCCCACTGAAGCCCAAAAAAGGCTGGCTAAGACTGCATCCACAAGGTTTTCACCCACACTTTCAATGCTTGCCCGTGCAATGGCGTAGACATCCAAGTTGTGCACATCACGCCCCACAATCATGGCGAGTTGTTGCCGCGCACGGTGTATATTTCCTTGCTCTAAGGGAGAAATAATGGCCTGCGCGTGTTGACTGAGGCTTTTTGGCGCCATACATACGGCAAGAATACAGGCGCACAGACAAAATGCCGCAGGTTGACCGCCCAAAACACTTGCTACACGCACGCAACCCCACGCCCCCATGGTAAAAAGCAATGCCACACACATCCATGCCACAGCGCCTCGCATACACATGCCAAAGCCATTGTGCCCGCGCCGCAAGTGTTTTTCCAGTGCATAAGCGCAATTGCCCATAAGGCACACAGGGTGATATGGTGTGCGTGGATCGCCTATGAGGGCGTCAAGTATGAAGGCGCAGCACAGCAAGGCTAGTTCTGACATATTAAACCCATGCTGGCATAAATGGCTTGCATATCACAATGGTGACGCACCATATCGGCAAGGAGGTCGAGGGCATGTTCAATGTTATAGTTGCCCTTTTTTCCTGTAAAGGGCGGCATGCGCATATCGTGGCGCACATGGTCGATGAAGGCACGCCTGAATATATCATCATCAAAAATACCGTGCACATAGGTTGCATGGCGTCTGCCTGTCACATAGCCGCATATGCGCTCGTCTTGTGTGGAGGATGGGTTGCGTGCTGTGATATAAAGCGGTTCGGCAGTGGGGCCGTGCGTGCTGTGCCCATGATGGATTTCGTAACCATGAGCAAGAATGCCAAGTGGCGTTGTGAGGGAGGGCACTTTTATGAGGGTTTTCTGCGGGGCAAAAGTTGTACACAAGTCCATAAGTCCCAAGGCGTGTACAACGCTTTGTGTACTTTCTATGGCATGGGGGTCGTGAATTTCTTTGCCCAACATTTGTAAGCCACCGCAAATGCCAAAAATCCATTTGTCCTTGGCGGCGTGTTCATGAATTTTATAGGCAAGACCATTGCGCCGTATGTCTTCAAGATCATGCACGACAGATTTGGAACCGGGGATGATGATAAGATCAGGAGTGCCAAAGTCTTCGGCGCGGCGGATGGGACGTAAGTAGACATCGGCCTCGCACATGAGCGGCGCAACATCGGTATAATTGGAAACACGACGCAGCATAATAACGCCAATGTCGAGCATATGCGCGCATTTTTTATCATGCTTCGTCACATTCCATATAAAACCCGCCATGTCTTCGTCGGGAATGTTGATGTCGGTGATATGGGGAATGGTGCCAAGGACAGGTCTGTGTGTTTTTTCTTGCATGTACACATGCGCCGCGTCCAAATAACTGGCATCACCGCGAAAACGGTTTACCACATAGCCTGTGAGCAGAGCTCTTTCTGTGTCGCTAAATGTCAACCATGTGCCTAAAAAGGACGCATAAACGCCCCCCCTGTCAATGTCGCCCACCAAGAGTACGGAGGCCTTGGCATGTTCTGCCATACGCATATTGACAATATCATGCTCCTTTAAGTTTATTTCTGCCGGACTTCCGGCGCCTTCCAGCACCATGATATCGTATTCTTCGACCAAGTCGTCATAGGCCTTGGCAACTATGTGCCAGAGTTCTTGCTTTTTGGCAAAGTATTCGGCCACACGCATATGCCCAATGGCCTTGCCCATAACGATGACTTGTGACCCTGTGTCGGAATGGGGTTTGAGTAAAATGGGATTCATGCGTGGGTCAGGGTCTATACGTGCCGCTTGTGCTTGCACAATTTGCGCCCGTCCCATCTCTTCACCATTGAGCGTGACGCCGGAATTGAGCGACATATTTTGTGCTTTAAAAGGGGCGACGCGATAGCCGTCTTGTTGAAAAATACGACAAAAGGCCGCTGTCAAAACGCTTTTGCCGGCATTGGAACTGGTTCCTTGCAGCATAAGGGCAGGCTTTTTAACTGTCATGTGCTCCAACTCCCCAATATAAATGTATATAACCTGCTTTTACATTTTTATGTATGACGCCGAGAGAGTGTGTTGTGCCTTGAATTTCCACGCTGTAGAGTGGTGCGTATGTTTCGTGATGTACAATGCTTGACCAGTGGAATTCATGCCCGCGGTAGATGGTTGGCGTGAGGCCAAAGGGTGCTTTGCAAAGCAGGTGGGCTTGCCTGTACCCGAGGGAGCGGAGGCCTTTGCTCATGGTGGCTGTGGCGTGTATGACATTGCACATGGGCCATGTGTGTGGTGTTGCCCTTGCTGCGCCTTGTTTACTTGCTTCATCTACTCCATGTGCTTCGTCTACTCCATGTGCTTCGCCTTCTATAAGATTCGTGCATAAATACATATAGCCGCCGCATTCGGCATAAATTTCGCCATTATGTTGGGCAAAATCATAAATACTTTGACGCATGGACGTATTTTCTGAGAGTTCCTTGGCAAAAACTTCCGGATAACCGCCTCCCAAATAGAGCGCGTCAATATGGGGCGGCACATGGGCATCCGCGATGGGCGAAAAAGGCACAAGTTCGTAGCCCAATGCTTCAAGGTGGCGCAGATTTTCGTCATAATAAAAGCAAAAGGCCTTGTCTTGTGCAATGCCAAGCTTTTTTGGGGCAAGAGCAGTGTTTTTTTGCTCAAGAACAGTAGTCAGGACGTTTTTTTTATGTCCATTGGGGCGCGCTGTGCGGCAAAGTTGCAAAATTTTGTCCAGATGACAATATTCTTCCATGGCATCGGCAAGGGCGTCGTAAGAGCCCGCGTGCCAGCTTGTGTGAGCGGTAAGTTCGTGCGAAGGTACAAGACCAAGCTGTCTTTCGGGGAGTTGCCATGCTTCCTTGCGGGGTAAAGCGCCCAATAAAGGAGGGAGTGTATAATGATTTAAGGCTTCTTGCAAAATAGCCCTATGCCGCACACTACCAACATTATTGGCTATACAACCCACAATAGTGACACCATGCTCGTGTGCATGATCAGAAAAACCTTGCACCAAAGCCACAACGGAGGCTGCCATACCTCTGGCATTAAAGACTAAAATTACGGGAATACGAAGCACTTGTGCCACATGCAGCGTGCTGCCTTCGATATTACCTACCTGCTTGCCATCAAGCAAACCCATAACTCCTTCACATATGCCCATATCGGCACTTTGGGAGCCGGTATTTTCCTCAATGTTGGTTATGCGATGCGCCCAAAGACTTTGTACGCCGCTTGCTCCCATCATCCATGTGTCAATATTGCACGAATGACGTCCCGAGGCCTCGGTGTGAAAGGTCGGGTCAATATAGTCCGGACCGCATTTAAAGCCTTGCACAGTGAGGCCGCGCCGCGTAAAGGCACGCATGAGCCCCATGCCGATTACGGTTTTTCCTTCACCGGAGCGGGGTGCGCCTAAACAAAATCCGTAAAAGTCCTTCATAATATTCCTTTTAAGGTGAAAAAAACGCATGTGGCGACTGCCCCTAGCAGTTCTTTGAAAAAATTCGAACGCAGACCGTTCAAAAAAATGAAAGGAGATGTATCAGTCACCCATAAAATGTCTGGATTTTTTCGTTGAAGCAGCAGAGTGCCTTTTTCAACAGCCTGCTACGCAAGAGCCGAGAGATCATAGTTCGTGCTATCCACAATATCTGCTGTCACCATGGCACCCGCCTCAACCCCCGCACCGCTTATATAGCATATCCCATCTTCTGAAGGAGCTTGAAACCAGGCTCGTCCTCTATACAAGCCAGGCCACTCTTCATGGGGGCAGTCCACAAGTATTTTTTGCTGCGTCCCCACAAAACTTTCTAATATATCAGCACTTATATCTTGCTGTATAGCCATAAGCTGCGAGCGACGTTCTTGCTTGACACCATCATCTACCTGCTCCGGCATAAGGGCAGCGGGCGTACCTTCTTCTGCTTGATAAGCAAAAACCCCCATATGATGAAATCGCGTTTCGTGAACAAAATCTTGTAGCGAGGCAAAGTGAGTCTCGTTTTCACCAGGAAAACCAACAATAAATGTCGTTCTGAGGACAGCATGAGGCACACGAGTATGCACTCTTTCAATGACTTTGCGAGGATCCTTGGCGAAAGGACGTCCCATTTTAAGCAAAATATCGGGATGGGCATGTTGCAAAGGAATATCAAAATAAGGAACAAGAGGAGCACCGGCTTCGGCAATAAAATGTAGTAAATCATCTGTTAAACCGGCAGGATAAAGATACATGAGACGAAGCCAATGCAAGCCTTTGAGCACGAGTAATTGTTCCAATAAATGGCGTAAATCTCGTTTTTGCTTCACATCCTCACCCCACGCTGTCACATCTTGCGCCACAAGCACAAGCTCTTTTATACCTCTGTCCAAAAGATCTTGCGCCTCATATACCAGTTGTTCCGCAGGAACAGAGCGATGTCTACCCCGTATGGAGGGAATGGTGCAAAACGAACATGCGTGACGACAACCATCGCTTATTTTAAGCCATGCGAAAGACTTTTGCGAAGGGTCAAGATAACGACCGTGACGAGGTGTCGTGCTCAGCGCAATGTCCATATCAGCACCCTGACTCACACCATACTGTAAGGCATGCGCAAGGCATTGTCCCCATGTATGTCTTTGCAAGGAAAACACCAGATGTCCCACATGCGCCTCTCCCATATTGGGGAGCCACACATCAACTTCCGGCAAGTCTTCGGCAAGTGCTTGCGCTCCATATCGCCCCACAAGACATCCCGCCACCACAAGGAGTGGTTTTTTTTTAAGGCGTGACCTGTGTTCTATACTTTCAACAATGGTGCGCACCGATTCTTGTACAGCCGGCAAAATAAAACCGCACGTATTAATAAAAATCATACGTGCGCGTCCCAAATGCGACACAAGGTGTATAGGTAGCCCCAAAGAACCAAGAGCATGTTCCGTATCCACACGATTTTTGGCACAACCAAGACTGACGGCATACACATGTATTGTTTTCATATATAATACTCACTTACGGGCAATACAGACACAAAAAAATGTCCCCGAAAACCCAGATTTTTCGAGGACACTCTTATGAAGTTTTCGATATGTACGGAGGAGAAAACTCCTCCGCACATACGAAAATACTCTACGCTTAGCCAATAAGCTGCATTGCCATTTGTGGCATGGAGTTGGCTTGGCTGAGCATGGCCACAGCAGACTGGGTCAAGATTTGGTTGCGGACGAAGTTGGTCATTTCTGAGGCAACGTCTACATCCGAAATACGAGATTCGGCTGCTTGTAAGTTTTCAGACTGCACGGTCAAGTTTTGCACAGTAGCTTCAAAGCGGTTCTGCAAGCCACCAAGGTGAGCTCTGATCTTATCCTTGGATACGATAGCATCGTTCACAGCCACGAGTGCCGTTTGAGCAGCGGACTGTGTGGAGATATTGTGACCAGGCATATCACTGGAGGCACTTGCATTACCAATACCCAAAGAACTGGCAGTTGTGGAGCCAATTCTGATGTCATAGAAGTCCTCGGCAGAGTCATTCATGGGGCCAAAGTGAATGCGCATTTGACCTGTGGAATTCAAGCTGGCAGTGCTACCATTATGTGTTCCGCTCAAAGAACCGTCAAGCAACTTGATACCGTTAAAATCAGTGGCATTGGAAATACGGGTGATTTCCGAAGCCATTTGCTGATATTCGGAGTCGATCATGGCACGCTGCGTAGAGGTGTACGTACCAGTGGCTGATTGTTCTGCCAATTCCTTCATGCGGATGAGCTTTTCGTCAACAATAGCCAAGGCGCCGTCTGCGGTTTGCAGAAGCGAAACGGCATCGTTGGCGTTACGCACGCCTTGGTTCAAAGCGCTGACGTCAGCACGCATAAGTTCGCGAATGGCAAGGCCTGCAGCATCGTCGGCAGCTCTGTTGATACGAAGACCAGTGGAGAGACGCTCGGTGGATGTGGACAAATTGCCATAGTGCGTTGTAAGATTATTAGCAGAATTAAGAGCCATTGCATTGTGATTGATTACCATTGACATAACATTCCTCCTTGAATGTTTTGACGCCTAGCGATGCTTAAAAAAGCACGATCGCATCCTTGCGATCTCTCGCCGACATACTCCCTAAGGAGTGGTTGAGTTTCATATAGAGCATAACGGCAAAAATTCAAAAAGCATTAGCCTAAAATCTTTTAAATTATGCTTATTACAATCCAGTTTTCTGTAAAACAGTTTCTCCGACACATATCGAGCAAACTGTTTACGCGGGAACACAAGCGCCATTAAGGAGGCTTGGGGGGTGCTCTGGGCAAAACCTCGCAATGCCTCTCAAAATCTCGCAAAGTTGGGCAAAGTGGAATATTTTTCCCCTTTGCGTCGAATGCTATCCGCACAGAAATTTAAGCAAAATATATACCAAAAAACTGTCGTCTTTTCGACAGCTCGTGAGGCAACAAAAAGCAGTCAGTCGACATAACACCCGTATCGTTTATCAAAGTTAAAGTCAAGAGAAAATTTCGATTTTTCGCACATTATCAATTCACACATTTCGGGCGTACGGCACTGCTTTGCAAGAGTGCCAAAGCCATATACGGCATGCTATTTGCCTGTGAAAGCAGCGCAACGCTGATTTCCGCCAAAATTTTATTTCGCACAAAGCTCATCATTTCCAAGGCAATATCAACATCTGTCACGCGCGATTCCGCGGCCGCAAGGTTTTCTGACTGCACAGCAACATGTTTGATCGTCGCTCCAAGACGATTTTGCATAATACCTATACCGGAATGTATGACCGTTGCCTTCTCAATGGCCGCATTGACAGCCACGAGGGATTCTTGCGCCTGCCCTTGCGTTTCAATGGTATAACCTGCCTTTGTGGCATCACCCATATCATCGCCTATGCCCAAGGAGGATGCCGTGGCGCTGCCAATTTGTATATCATAATAGTCACTGGCATCATTTCCACTGCCCACATGAACGCGCAAAGCCCCTTTCGATTGCACACCAGTGCCGTCATGTGGTCCCGTCAAAGAACCGTCAAGAAGCTTTATGCCATTAAATTCGGTTGCCGTGGCAATACGTGTAATCTCATCGGCAAGCATTTGATACTCGTCATTCATCATGCTACGCTGTGTGGACGTATATGTTCCCGTACTTGCTTGTTCCGCCAACTCTTTCATTCTTATAAGGGTGTTGTTAATTGTCTGCATGGCGCCGTCTGCAGTTTGCGCAAGGGAGATGGCGTCATTAGCGTTTCGCGCTCCTTGTTTTAGAGCGCTTATATCGGCACGAAGATAGCTACTCATGGCATAACCTGCGGGATCATCAGCAGCACTGTTAATGCGTTTACCCGTGGAAAGCCTTTCGATGGATTTCGCAAGTTTAGCATAGTGACCCGCCAAGTTGTTCGTCAATATACTTACCAAACTGTTAAAACCAATAAAACTCGACATAGCACATCCTCCACCTTAATACTACAATAATAACCAATCGGCAGATTTTGCACATTCTTTAGGGGCTGTCGTCAAATTGTAAATTTTTGGAAACACTGATGAAGTTTTTCTTGAGGGGGGAAGGGGAACTTTTGCCAAAACCCAAAAGCTTCCCCTTCC
>CAYJPE010000112.1:0-9011 GCA_964371965.1 uncultured Desulfovibrionaceae bacterium | reverse complement strand
TGAATCTTTTGGGTTTTGGCAAAAGATCCCCTTCCCCCCTCAAGAAAAAAATAAACACTTTTCCCTTTCCTTGTCCTTGTCCTTTCCTTCTCAAAAAAAATACTTCATCAGTGTTTTCTGAAAAATAAAATTTAATGACATTTACAGCACTTCAAGCATTGCGTCCTTTTCCATCTATGCTTATACTCTCATCTCACGAAACGAAGGAGAGACTGCATGAATCTTGCGGCACCGCTGCTTTTTTTACCACTATTGCACAAAGATATTGCACACTTACCCGGTGAACTTTTTGCGGGTTCACGTGTGGCACAAAGCTTGTTATGCCTGCCTGCACTCTCATTATGGCCGGGACTTCCTCTGGTAGGTCAAGACAGTTCTTCCATATGGCAACCTGACTTTTATCCTTTTACACCACAGGAGGCAGCCGCGTGCTTACGTGACATTGGTCATATGGGAGAGATGGCGCTTTCCGGAGTTCCCGTGGAGGCCTTTGCGACGGTGACTTCTGCCCGAGAAAGTGCTCGTGAGTCCGTGCAGGATTTGGCAGAACAGCAAGAATTGCAAAATTTTGTTGTGTACGCTTCTTCTGTTTCTTCTACCGGATCCGTCGGCGTTTCCTCTCATGAAGCTTTTGTCTCCCCCCATGACACGGTGCATGAACATGTGTTGCGGGCGGCGCAAAAATTTTTGTTGATGGCCTGGTATGTGGAGGAGCGTTTTCTTGAGGTGAGAGCGTTGACAAGGGACTATGATGCTGGCACCATATCCCTGCACCAAGCCCTTGGGGTAGAGTTTGACGATGGCTTTGAGGCAGAAGAACATGACACGACGCTGCGACACTTGGCACAGTTTGAATCACACTTGCAAGACATACGGATGCCCTTGCCAAATTGGCAGAAAGTCTTAGAAAATGCAGCGCTTTTCTTACCACAACACTGCAATGTTTTGATTAATGATAAGCGTATGGTCGATCATGTGCGTGAGCATTGCATTCTGCAACACGTTGATGTGGGCATGCTTGCAGAGTCATTGGGCATAAGCACTGAAAGCATGACACAGTTTACCTCACAGGGCACTTTTTTATCATGCACGTTGTGCGTGGGCGATGTGGTGGGCAAGCCTGCGTTAGCGTCGAGTCCATGGCTTCAAAAAACCTTGCACTGTATTTTTATGGAGAATGTATAATGCACACGGCAGATGTCTCTTCCTTTCCTACTGAGCTTGCTGGGTCTGTTCCCCGTACACTTTCCGGGATTATTTTTGATTGTGACGGTGTTATTCTTGATTCCCGCAGAGCCAACGCCATGTTTTACAATATGGTACTCGCCGCATTCGGTTTGCCGCCCATGACGGAAAAACAAGAGAATTTCACCTTTATGTCCACGGTAAAACAAGCTTTGATGCATATTGTGCCGGAGCATTTGCACGGGCAGATTGTGCAGGTGTGTACCGAAGTTGTGGATTATCAGCGAGATATTATGCCACATGTGGAAATGATGGATGGATTTCTTGACTTTATCACTTGGTTGCGTCACAACAAAGTGCGGATGGCCATCCATACAAACAGAGCGAGCGGCATGCCCTTTGTTTTTGAGAAATTTCATTTGGAAGGTTTTTTTGACCCTGTTGTCACGGCAGCAGATGTGGCGCCGAAACCGGATCCCGAAGGTGTTCATGTCATATTGAAAGCGTGGGGTGTGGAAGCGACGTCCGTGCTCTTTATAGGTGACAGCCCCATAGACAAGCAGACGGCGCAAGCGGCGCATGTGAGTTTTGTGGCATATGGTAATGATTGCCCGGAGGCATCTTTTGCTGTCACAAATTATGCCACATTGCGCACAATCCTTGAAGAGCAGTGCGGCATCTCCTAAAAATCCGTGCTTTTGTGAAAAAAATGTTTATGTAAATCTGTTTGAAACCGAGGAAGCTCTATGATACTCTTATCTAATATATTGTTGGGCGTGGCGACTGTTCTGGGAGCTATACTGAATGTTTACTTTTGGGTGGTGGTTGTCGCATGTGTTCTTTCATGGGTGCGACCCGATCCATACAATGTGATTGTGCGGACAGTGCGGACATTGACCGAACCTGTGTATTATCGCATCCGCAAACACTTGCCCTTTGTATACCAAAATGGTATGGACTTTTCGCCATTTATAGTTCTTATCGTCATACAACTCTTAGATTGGATTGTGGTGGCAACTCTTATACAGTATGCACACACACTGGTATAAAAGGATAGGCAAGCCATATGCAATGGGCCTATGAGTGTGCCTCCTCCCTTTTATGAGACGGAACAACTTCAAACTCAAGGAGAGTTCGGATGGAACAACGTGAAAGAGATATGCTGGAAAAGTTATCCCAAACTAACCCTGAGATCAAGGATCTATGGGATGAGCATCTCCTCTATTCAAAGCAAGTGAGCAAACTTGAGGGCAAGGGGTATCGTACGCCCACTGAAGATCAGACCTTGAAACAATTGAAAAAGCAAAAGTTGGAGGGCAAAACGCGCCTCGTTGACTTGCTTGATAAACATATGGAGAAGTAATTCATGAAAATGACTGGTGCACACATTCTGCTGGAAACTTTAAAACGCGAAGGCGTTGAGCTTTTTTTTGGTTATCCCGGGGGAGCCGTCATAGATATTTATGACGAAATTCCTCGTCATCCAGAGCTGCGCCATATTTTGGTGCGGCATGAGCAGGCCGCTGTGCACGCAGCAGATGGTTATGCCCGTGCCACCGGCAAGGTTGGGGTGTGTCTTGTAACTTCAGGACCCGGCGCCACCAATACGGTAACGGGCATAGCCACAGCGTATTGTGACTCTATTCCGCTTGTCATTATTACAGGTCAAGTAAATACACCGCTTATAGGCAACGATGCCTTCCAAGAAGTGGACATTGTGGGTATTACAAGACCTTGTACAAAGCACAATTTCCTTCTCAAAGATATTACCAAATTGACACATGTGTTGCGTCAGGCATTCTTTTTGGCGCGCTCCGGTCGCCCGGGTCCCGTGCTTGTGGACTTGCCCAAGGACGTTATGCAAGCCGTGACAGAGTTTCATTGGCCCGAAGAAACACATATGCGCAGTTACAATCCCACATATAGACCCAACTTAAATCAACTGCGTAAGGCCGTGGATACACTTGTGCAAGCCAAAAAACCCCTGCTCCTCATGGGTGGCGGGGTCATCAATTCCAATGCGGCTGAATCACTTAAGCAACTTGCACAGACTCTGCATATTCCTGTGGTATCAACGCTCATGGGGCTTGGGGGTTTTCCCGGTGAAAATCCTTTGTACTTTGGTATGGTTGGTATGCATGGCAACTATGTTGCCAATAAGGCCATAAACAGCTGTGACGCGCTTGTGGCTGTGGGTGCGCGTTTTGATGACCGTGTGACAGGTCGTATTTCTAGTTTTGCTTCTGGCGCTCAGATTGTACATATTGACATTGACCCCACATCCATACGAAAGAATGTCAATGTGGACGTGCCCGTGGTGGGCGATTGTCGCCATGCTTTGGAAGGCATGCTTGAAATTGCCGCAGCTCGCACCGAAGAAAAATCATGGCGTGAAGTGCATACACCGTGGGTGACGCAATTGGAAGCATGGGATAAAAAAAGTCCCTTGAGTTATGTCAAGGGTGAGTCCGCCATAAAACCTCAAGCTGTTGTGGAAATGCTGTATAAACTCACCAATGGAAACGCCATTGTGGCCACAGAGGTGGGGCAAAATCAAATGTGGGCGGCACAATTTTATGTGTTCAATAAGCCACGCACACTTTTGACATCCGGCGGACTTGGCACCATGGGCTATGGATTGCCCGCAGCCATGGGGGCTCAACTGGCTTTTCCCGATGCCCTTGTGGTCAATGTGGCAGGAGATGGTTCCATTCAAATGAACATTCAAGAACTTGCCACGGCAGTGGAAAATAAACTTCCCATCAAAATTCTTATTTTAAACAATGCCAACCTTGGCATGGTGCGCCAATGGCAAGAACTTTTCTATAAGAAAAACTACAGCTTTACGAATCTCGAAGTACAGCCGGATTTTGTCAAATTGGCAGAAGCTTATGGAGCAGAGGGGTATCGTATTGTCAAGATGGAAGATTTGGAAGAAACTCTCAAAAAGGCATTGACTTCTCCTGCCACGGCCATCATTGATGTGCATGTAGACCGTGAAGAAAATGTTTACCCCATTGTACCTGCGGGTGCTTCACTTGACGATATGCTCTTGGTATAGGGAATGTTTTTACAATGCACATTGGCAATGCCAGAATAAATTATTTTTCAAAAGGCTGACAGGAGTTATTCCATGCAACATGTCCTTTCCGTCTTGGTAGAAGACGAACCGGGTGTTTTGTCCCGTGTGGCAGGGCTTTTTAGCGGGCGCGGGTTTAATATTGTTTCCTTGAACGTTGCGCCAACATTGGAGCAAGGCGTGTCCCATATGACCATCACAACTGAAGGTGACGAGCAGATCATTGAGCAAATAATCAAGCAATTGCGTAAGCTTGTCACTGTCATTAAGGTTGTGGAATTTTCTGATATGTCCGCCATTGAGCGGGAAATGATGCTCATTAAGGTGCATGCAGAAGGAGCCAATCGCGGAGAAATATTGCGCACGGTGGAAATATTTCGTTGCCGCGTTATGGACGTTGGCGTGAATGAAATGACCATTGAGGCCACGGGTAATCGCGAGAAGCTTTCTGCAATTATTAACCTCTTTCAGCGCTTTGGCATTAAAGAAATTGCCCGTACGGGAACTGTTTCCATGCGCAGATCGAAACAAGGTGAATAAGCGCAGGCTCACGACACGTCTTGAAAAAAGACCATTTGCTGCGCCAATAATACATTCAAATATGTTATGTCTGTCTCACACAGAGCAATGTCTGTATTTTTATGCCCCTGCATTGCCCCTTTTTTGAATGACCTGTCGTTGATTTTTTTAATCAGGCTCATAAGTCGTGATATTTGATTTTTTGAACACTCTAAAAGAACAGTATTTTGAGGATGACCATGAAAGTGTATTATGAAAAGGACGCGAATATAACCGTTTTAAAAGATAAAACCGTGGCCATAATTGGTTATGGCAGTCAAGGTCACGCACATGCGCAAAACTTGCGTGATTCCGGCGTGCGTGTGCTCGTCGGTCAGCGTCCTGGTGGTGCCAACTTTGACCTTGCCAAGGAGCATGGGTTTGAACCCATGACGGCAGCAGAAGCGGCACAAAAAGCTGATATGATTATGATTTTATTGCCAGATCAAGTGCAAGCTTCCGTGTATGAAAATGATATTAAGCCTCACTTGACAGCAGGCAAGTCCTTGCTCTTTGCCCATGGTTTCAATATTCACTTTGGTCAAATCGAGCCTCCCAAAGACGTTGACGTATTTCTTATTGCCCCCAAGGGCCCCGGGCACTTGGTGCGCCGCACATTCACAGAGGGAGGCGGTGTGCCCTGCCTTGTGGCCATTCATCAAGATGCCACCGGTAAATCTTTGGAAAAAGCCTTGGCCTATGCCTCGGGTGTTGGCGGTGCGCGTTCCGGCGTCATTGAGACCACGTTCCGCGAAGAAACAGAAACGGATCTGTTTGGTGAGCAAGCCGTCTTGTGCGGTGGCCTTTCTGCCCTCATCAAGGCTGGTTTTGAAACGCTGGTGGAAGCCGGTTATCAGCCGGAAATGGCGTACTTTGAATGCCTACATGAAGTGAAGCTCATTGTGGACCTTATGTACGAAGGCGGCCTTGCGCGTATGCGTTATTCTATCAGCGATACGGCAGAATATGGTGATTATGTGACGGGACCACGCATTATTACGGAAGAAACCAAGAAAGAAATGAAACGCGTGTTGCAAGATATTCAAAGCGGTCGCTTTGCCCGTGATTTTATTTTAGAAGCTCGCGCAGGCTATCCCATGTTTAAATCCACGCGCCGCCTTGAGGCAGAGCATGGTGTGGAAGAAGTGGGGGCAAAATTACGCGGCATGATGCCTTGGCTTCAAAAGTAATTTTGACATATACTTGTAAGGAGGGGCAGTGTGTATTGCCTCACTGCAAACTTACTGCCCCTCCTTTTCCCTCATGCTACTGGAGGAACTATGCCCATAGAGGTTTTTCACCTTGGCCCATTGGAAACAAATTGTTATGTCGTGTACGAAGGTGGCAACGCCATTGTGCTTGATCCCGGTGGAGACCCAAGCTCAGTGGTGGATTTTTTAGGCAAAGAAAAGCTCACCTTGGCGGCCATTTGTATAACGCATTTGCACTTTGACCATATGTATGGTGCGGCTGATTTGGCGCACATTTCACAAGCCCCTATTTATATACCAGAGGCGGATGCTTTTTTGCTTGATATAGAAGCAGGTCAAGGTGGCGTGTGGGGCTTTCCACAAGTCAAGCGTTTTGCTTCGTCATTTTTACCGATAGGGGAGCAAAGCTTTGGAGATATAACCTTTACGGCTTTACACACTCCCGGACACACTCCCGGCAGTGTATCCTTGTATTTTCCTTCATTGAAGGCTGTATTTACCGGTGATGCGCTCTTTTATCGTGCTGTGGGGCGTTCTGACTTACCCGGGGGCGACCATGCAACGCTTATTCAATCCATCAAGCGTGAAATTTTTGCATTGCCGGAAGACACCATGGTCTGTCCGGGACATGGCCCCACGTCTCATGTGGGTGATGAAAAGTTGAACAATCCCTATTGCAGCGCTTTTGTATAATATGACTTAAAACGTTCTCTTTACACCATGGGACGATCATGAAAATACACTCTCCCATATCCACGGTTTGCTACACATGCTCTCCATGTATTGTTGCGTGTAGTCCAAGGAAAAATGGTAATTCCGACGCAATGGCGGAGAGCTTTGCGCAAGGTGTGCACAGTGTGGGGGGCAATGCAAGAATTCTTTTTTTGCGAGAGTATACAATATTCCCCTGCACAGCATGTTATGCCTGCTTGAAACATCCCGAGGCCACATGTGTTCGCGCCGGTGAGGATGATACAGAGTTGCTTTTTGCCACATTGCTTGCAGCACCCTTCGTATTTTTTGCTTCGCCTATTTTTTTTTATCACCTACCTGCTCAGCTGAAAGCGCTTGTGGATAGGGCGCATCGCTTTTGGGTACAGCATGAGAACATGGCGTACACAAAAGAAGTAGTGCAGCAACGCATTGTAACGCCTGCTATGGTGGGGCTTGTGGCGGCGAGAGCGCAAGGCGACAAACTTTTTGAAGGCAGTCTTTTGACATTACAATACTTTTTTAAGGCTCTGCGTATGCGTCTTGTGGCGCATCACGCGGTTCGCCAGTGTGATACACCAAAAGACTTTATAACAAATAAAACAGCATGCGAGCATGTGTACGCCTTGGGTGTACGTGCACATGCTTTGACGCAATGTCATTGTGACGAATAAGTCAAAGCAAGATGTTTCAACGCGCTTTTTTTGCCACAATGAAAAATTCTATGATATCATTGTTTGCAGAAAAACGCTGTGTTGTATGTCATGCTCCTTTTCTCCCCTTACCTTCCTCAGGTATAACTGCACAGTTTCTTTGTGAACATTGTTCCACCTATGTGGTACGTCCTTCTGCTTCATTATGCACCTTATGCGGGCATCCCTTTTTATTTGAAGGCTCAGAGGGCATATGCTTGACATGCTATAGAGAACCGCCATTGTGGAATAGCTTGCGTTTCTATTGCAACTATGATGGTTTATTAAAATACTGCATTTTGCAATTTAAATTTCACCATAATTTCACCATGCTCCCCTTTCTTGTTGCATTGTTATATGACATATGTAAAGGAGGGGCACCATGCCATATGCTTTTACCCATGCCGCGTCATCAAAAACGTCTTGCATCACAAGGATTCAATCATACTTTTGAACTGGGTAAACCCTTGGCGCGGAAACTTCAAATTCCTCTGTACAGCAAAGCATTGCTCCGTTCTAGGCTGACGGTACCACAAGCATTGCTCTCTGCAAAGGAGAGAAAAAATAATCCTGCCAACAGTTTTACCGTCTCGACGGTACGAGGAAGAAATATTCTTCTTCTTGACGATATTATGACAACAGGTGCCACATTGCATCATGCTACTCTTGCCTTACGCAAAGCAGGCTGTAATGAGGTGCATATTGCGCTCATAGGACGTGTAAAAAAATAGTGTTTTGTTGCCTTTCTTATCAACATCTTATGGAAAAATCTTTTAAAAATGAGGTGTCTCATGAAAAATTTTTTCAAGCAAGTGGCAAGCGGTAATGTGGGAGATTTGGGAAAAAGCGTGAGCTCAGCACTTGGAAGTTTGAGCTCTGGACAAGGGGCTGCAAGTAATGATCTTATGAAAAACATCAACCTTGGCAACTTGTTGGGCGCTGCCGGTGTAGGTGGTATTTTGGGCGCACTCATAGGAGGAAAAAAAGCCAAAAAAATGATGAAAGGTGCTGCAAAAATGGGAGGTGTTGCCGCTGCAGGAGCGCTTGCGTGGAAATTTTATGAAAAATGGTCTCAATCTAAAAGCACGCAAGCAATACCTCAAGCAGAAACAACAATTGCGCAGCACGCTCAGGAATCATACAACGAAGAAAACAGGACGGCTCTTGTTCTTTTGGAAGCGATGGTCTTTGCTGCCAGAGCTGACGGACATATTGATGAGACGGAACAAGGGCATATCCATAACGCAGTGGAAGCACTTTTTCCGGGGCAAAACATGTCTGCCTTTCTCGACACACTTTTGCAAAAGCCCGTTGACCCCATAGCTCTTGCGGCAAAGGTACACAGCAAGGAGGAGGCTCAAGACCTGTATAGGCTGTCTTGTGCTGTGATTGTCATAGATACCTATATGGAGCGCAGCTATCTTGATGGCCTTGCCGAAGCCCTTCAATTACAAGAATTGGAAAAAAATAACTTAGAAAAAGAGGCGCTTGCCGCGCAAAGCACAGCGAATTAGTGCGTTGTAAAGGCTAACATTGAGGGGGGAAGGGGAACTTTTGCCAAAACCCAAAAGTTCC
>CAYJPE010000111.1:0-9137 GCA_964371965.1 uncultured Desulfovibrionaceae bacterium | reverse complement strand
CCAAAACTCGCTTTCCTTGTTAGAGAACAAAAATTCTATTTAATCAGCGTTTCCCAAAAAAAAGACTTTTTCAACAGCCTTGTAAAGGGAAGGTGCTTTTTAAGCAAGCGCTGGATGAATGCTTTTTTACTCTCAACACATAAAACTCTCGTTGCGAAGTTTTTTCTGTCTCTGCGTGCCACGAAATTTTCGCACTATGTCTTCTGTCAAAGAGCACACTTGCTGAAATCGGTACTTCCGAAAAAGCTTTACAAAAAAAACTTGTGAGTTTTATTTGTGAAAAATGTTGAGAATTTTTGCACATTGTGGGCACATGTTTATGCCCCACAAGTTTGAGGAACTTTATGATACCAGACATTTCTGCTATTTTTGCCCAATATGAATCTCTTGTGACCGAGACGGACGCCCTCTTTGTTCACGTGCGCAACACATTCCCTCACTGCGTCATATGCGAACAGGGATGCAGTGATTGCTGTCATGCGCTTTTTGATCTTTCACTTGTTGAGGCCATGTATCTTAACAAAAAATTTTTAGAAACGTGCCAGCATGGTCGCAAGCGCTCGGATGTTCAGAGCCGTGCGGCGGATCTTGATCGCAAGCTTGTGCGCATGAAGAGAGATTTTTATAAACTGTCAAAGGATGGGAAGAGTGCAGAAGATATCATGCATGATGCCGCTTTGGTGCGTGTTCCATGTCCTTTGCTGGATGAAGAAAATTCCTGTATTCTTTATGAATATCGACCCATAACTTGTCGACTTTATGGAATTCCCTTGAATATTCAAGGAAAAAGCCATGTATGTGGAAAAACGAAATTTGATAAGGGGCAAAGCTATCCGGCTGTGCATATGCACGCCATCCAAGAACGCTTGGACAGCTTGTCTCGCGAAATAGCCTTGACTGTTAAGAGCCGCTTTTTAGAACTGCCACAGGTCTTTGTGCCTGTGTCTATGGCCTTGCTGAACCGTTATGATGAAACGTACCTGGGTATTGGCCCTGCCAAGAAGGAATAAATTGTGCTTGAACTCATTCCTGCCACTGTTTTTCGTGATGGAACGCCCCAAAAGCTTAATGAAGAGCAAGAAGGCTTGAAGCGCGAAATATATGAAAAAATGCAGCCTCGACGGCGCAAATTTGTCGATCGTATCGGCTATGAAAATTGGGATCCTTTTCAAAAACCCAATGATCCTTTGGATATTCGCCTTGATACCACAAAACGCACAACGCAACAGCTTGTCCGTGAGTTTTTGCAAGAAGCTGCCAAAAAGGGGCAATACAGCAATGACTATGGGCGAGGCGCCTTGGAGTGTGCATTGGGTGTGGTCAATAAGGATGAAAAGTATATGGGTATTATGGACTTTTGTTTATGGTACTATGAGTTATTGAAGAAAGAAGGACATATTTCATGAAAAACCATTATGAAGATATAGATGAATACATTGCCGACTTGAAAAGTGAAATTGCCACACATGAAAATTGTGCCAATCACCACTATAATTTGGGCTTGGCTTTGCTGACAAAGCGTGATTTTATGGCTGCTGAAGAATCCTTTTTGGCAGCTGTGCGCAATTCTCCGCGCTTGGCTGAGGCATTTGTGCAACTTGGGGGTATTTGCCTTGAGCGCGGCGATCTTGACGGTTGTTTGCGCTACAATGAGGAAGCTGCGCAGTGCCGTGCCAAATTTCCGGTACCTTGGGCCAATATAGGCTTTGTTCATTTGCAAAGAGGGGAACCGGAAAAAGCCATTGTTGCGCTGAAAAAAGCCATAAAATGGGACAATAATTTTTTGCAAGCCCACAATGCCCTTGCCACGGCCTATTTTATGGAAGGAGATTATAAGGCCAGCGAAGAAGCGTGCCATGAAGTGCTGCGGCGCGAACCGGCCTTTGCCCCTGCATGGAACAATCTGTCGCTTGCCCTTTTTGAGCAGGGGGAGTTTGCCCGTGCCGTTGAAGCGGCGGACAAAGCCCTTGAAGGCGGTTTTGATGTGCGCAAGGAATTTCTTGCAGAATTGGAGCCGTATAGGGCATAGGTACGAATGAGGACTTTTTAATAGCTTGCGAGAAATATTGATGTCATGCTTTTTGCTCTTTAAATGTGCCTGAGAATGATGTATAAGCGTAGAAAAATGAAGAAGAGAATTGGAGAAGAACATGAAATTTGTGAAGATGCATGGGGCCGGCAACGACTATATATATATTGACACGTATTTGTACCCTGTGTCAAACCCAGCCGACCTCGCCATCCGTTTGAGCGACAGACATAAGGGCATAGGCTCGGATGGCCTTGTGCTCATTATGCCACCGGAGACACATGTGGATGCCCATGTGCGTATGCGTATGTTTAACAGTGATGGAAGCGAAGCACAGATGTGTGGCAATGCCATTCGTTGTGTTGCCAAGTATGCCTATGAAAAAGGTTTAGCCAGAGAAACGTGCTTGCGCGTACAAACAGAGGCCGGCATCAAAACCATTGAGGTGCAAGTGGGTGAGGCGGAGCTTTTGGGTGTACATATGGTGAATGGCAAGGTGTTGGGCGTGGATATGGGGAGCCGGCATGTGGTGTCTGCCACCGTGGACATGGGTGTGCCCGAATGGCGACCTGCACATATTCCTGTTGCTTATGGGCAGGGAGAGAAGGGTGCAGGCACTGTTGACGAAGCTATTCCGGAAAAGATTTTTGTGCAAACAGCAGACAAAGTGTACGAAGCGTCGTGCGTTTCCATGGGCAATCCCCACGCCGTCATTTTCGGAGAACATCTGGACACATTGCCCATAGCCGACATAGGCCCCGTGCTTGAACACCATGCCTTGTTTCCCGAGCGCATCAATGTGGAATTTGTGGAAGTGTTGGACAGAAACAATGTGCGTATGCGCGTATGGGAACGTGGTGCCGGCGAAACACAGGCATGTGGTACTGGCGCGTGTGCGGTCGTATGCGTGACGGCGCGTCTTGGCCTCACAGGCAGGGATGTGACCGTACACCTCTTGGGAGGCACATTGCACATTCGTTTGGCGGACGATGATCATGTTTTTATGACGGGCGAAGCGGTGGAAGTGTTCACCGGCGAACTCTTTTAAGATAAGGAGAAAAAAGAGCTATGTTTCATGTAAATCCTTGGTATGCAGGTCTTCCCGGTTCCTATCTTTTTGCAGAAATTGCGCGTCGCCGCCAGGCATTTCAGACCGCTCATTCTGAAGCAAAACTGATATCCTTAGGTATTGGAGATGTTTCCCGTCCTCTTTCGCCGGCCATCATTGACGCCCTGCACAAAGCTGTCGATGAAATGGGTGATTCGGCGCATTTTAAGGGCTATGGGCCGGAGCAAGGCTATGATTTTTTGCGGGAGGCCATACGTGAAAACGATTACGCCGCTCGAGGTATGGATATAGCCGCCGATGAAATATTTGTGAGCGACGGTGCCAAGTGCGATGTGGGCAATTTTCAAGAATTATTTGGCGCTGATGTGCGCGTGGCAGTGACTGATCCTGTGTACCCTGTGTATGTGGACTCCAATGCCATGTCCGGTCGTATGGGCACATATGTGGATGGACGTTGGGACAACATGATATATTTGCCTTGTACGGCAGAAAATAATTTTGTGCCCGATTTTCCGTCAGAAGTGCCTGATGTTATTTATCTGTGTTATCCTAACAATCCCACAGGCACCACGCTTCCTCGCCAAGCCCTGAAGGCTTGGGTGGAGTATGCGCAAAAGCATGGCGCTCTTATTCTTTATGACTCCGCCTATGAAGCCTATATTTGCGGTGATGACGTGCCACACAGTATTTTTGAGGTTGACGGTGCTCGCGAAGTGGCTGTTGAGTTTCGATCATTTTCCAAAACAGCGGGCTTTACGGGTCTTCGGTGCGCCTATGTTGTTGTGCCCAAGACTTTGAAGGTCAAGGGGACGCCCATTGACCTTCACGGCATGTGGAATCGTCGTCAATGCACAAAGTACAATGCCTGCCCCTATATTGTGCAAAAGGCCGCTGCCGCTGTGTACAGTGCGCAAGGAAAACAAGAAGTTCGTGCCATTGTGGACGGATACATGCACAATGCCCATGCCGTGCGTCAAGCGCTCATGGATATGGGACTTGATGTCTATGGCGGAGAGCATGCGCCCTATGTGTGGGTGCGCACGCCAAAATTGACTGATGGTACATATATGCCTTCGTGGGACTTCTTTCAGCTTGTGTTGGAAAAGGCGCAAGTGGTGTGTACGCCAGGTGCAGGATTTGGGCCAAGCGGTGAATATTATGCGCGTTTTACGGCTTTTGCCGCGCCTGATGCCACGGCGGAAGCCTTGGCACGAGTGAAGAGTGTATTTTAATGCAAAGGGATTGCCATGACACAGGTTCAAGTACTTCGAAGTCTTTTGGCTGAGGGAAAGCATTCCATAGGTTCTTGGTTACAATTGCCGTCGCCGGACGTGGCAGAACTTTTGGCACGTTCCGGGTATGATTGGATTGTGGTTGATATGGAGCATGGTGCCATAAGTGCGGCGGAGCTGCCTTCCATTTTTCGAGCCATTGAAAGTGGCGGAGCCGCACCCTTTGTGCGTGTTATCGAAGCAAGTCAGAGTGCTATAAAGGGTGCCCTTGATGCGGGAGCGCAAGGTCTTGTGTTTCCCTTGATTGAAAGCTACGACCAACTCAATGCCGCCATAAATCATGTGCTTTTTCCCCATTCCGGTGGAAAAAGAGGCATAGCTTATTGTCGGGCAAATGCGTATGGCAAGGAATTTGACAGTTATTTGCACGGTCTTGGCAACGAAATTTTTATTGTGGCGCAAGTGGAGCATATCAATGCCCTTGGAGAGCTTGAAAGTATAATAGGGCATCCGCGGCTTGATGCCATTATGGTGGGTTCTTACGATTTGTCCGGCTCCATGGGCATAACAGGTGATTTTAAGCATCCGGATTTTTTAGAAATTATGGAGAGGATAACGTCGACGTGCAAAAAATATAATGTGCTTATGGGGACGCATATAGCGTATCCTGATCATGATGCCTTGGCGCAATGTGTTACCAATGGGCAACGCTTTATTGCTTATGGCATAGACAGCGTTTTTATTTGGAGCGCTGCGGCGCGTCCCTTTATCTGCTAGCAATGTTTGTTGTGAAACATTTTTCTGCATGAACATTATTGCCATTATACCTGCGCGTATGGGCTCCACGCGATTTCCGGGAAAACCCTTGGCCTTGTTGCACGGCATGCCGATGTTAGGGCATGTTGCCATGCGTACGCGCCTTGCGCCAAGCCTTGCTGCCACATTTGTGGCCACATGTGATAGATGCATTGAAGACTATTGTCACAGCACCGGCATTGATGTTGTTATGACAGGCGCGCATCACGAACGTTGCAGCACGCGTACGGCAGAAGCACTGTTGACGGTGGAAGAGCGTTTGGGAAAAAAGGTGGATGTGGTCGTCATGGTGCAAGGTGATGAACCCATGGTTACCCCGTCCATGATAGAGTCTGCTCTTCAACCCCTTTATGCAGGAGAGTCTTCGTGTGCAAAAAGTGAACGAGACTTTGTGCGTGTTGTCAATCTTATGACACACATTGATACATGCCAAGAATGGGAAGACCCCAATTGTATAAAGGTGCTCACGGACATTCGGGGTGATGCTTTGTATTTTTCTCGAGCGCCCTTGCCCTGCACAGCAAAGCCCGGAGAGCCTCGCGGAATATGTGAGGCAAAGGAGACATCGTGTGCTGTGCAATGGCCTTTTTCTGTACAGGCAAAAAAGCAAGTGTGTATTATCCCTTTTCGACGTGATGCCCTACTGCATTTTAACGCATTGCCCGAGGGGCTTTTGGAAAAGACGGAGTCCATTGATATGCTCCGTTTTTTGGAACATGGAGAAAGGGTGCGTATGGTTTTGACCAACGAACGTACGTTCAGTGTCGATACTGAGCGTGACTTACAGCGTGTTATACATCTTATGGAGAATGATGTTTTGCGTCAAAGTTATGGGAATGCATGTGGAAAGAGCGCAAATTTATGAAAGTGGCCATTAGCACAAGTCAGTTTGGAAAGTGTCACGACGCTCCTTTGGCTGTCTTGCGAGATCGCGGTGTTCACACTGTGCACAATCCACATGGGCGCACATTACAAGCGGACGAAGTCATAGCGCTGGCTGAAGGTTGTCAAGGGCTCATTGCAGGCACGGAGTGCTTGGATAAGTATGTTTTACGTGCTTTGCCCAAATTACGCACCGTGTGTCGTTGTGGTGTGGGCACTGATAATGTGGATAAAGAGGCCATGAAGGCGCTTGGCATAAGCCTGCATACGACATCCGCACCTTCCACCGGTGTGGCAGAGCTGACACTTGCAAACACGCTTAACTTGCTTCGGCATGTTTCGTGCATGGAAAGAGACATGCGTGCAGGTGTTTGGAAAAAACGCATGGGTCATTGTCTTTTTGGAAAAAATGTTGGCATTATTGGCTTTGGGGAAATTGGGCAAGCTGTTGCGCTGCTTTTTTCGCACATGTGTACGGTAAAATATTATGACCCGAATACTTTTCCCGATGAATTCGCGTGTTATAGGTTTTTGCCGCTGGATGATCTGCTCGGATGGGCAGATATTGTCACAGTGCATTGTTCCAGTCCTCCCGTGGGGGGGAGCGTGTGCGCAAATGGTATGTTGCTTGATAAAAATCGATTGCAACGCATGCGAAAGGGCTCGTGGCTTGTGAATATGGCGCGCGGTGGCCTTGTGGACGAAGAAGCCCTTGCAGAGATGCTTGCTTGCGGGCATATTGCGGGAGCGGCTTTGGATGTTTTTAGTGCGGAGCCTTATGTTGGGTCTTTGCTTGCTTTTGATAATGTTGTTTTGACGCCACACTGTGCTTCATACGCCTACGAAGATCGTCTGCGCATGGAGATGGAGGCTGTCAAAAAACTTTTACATGCTTTGGAGTTGTGATGGGAATTTCATGTCTTGTGCTCGATTGTGATGGTACTCTTTTGCAAAGCGTCGATATTAAAGCAGAAGCATTTTCTGTGCTTGCGACGCCCTATGGCGAGGAAGCGCAACAGAGTCTTGTCATGTATCATCGTATTCATGGCGGTGTCAGTCGTCGTGAAAAGTTTTCGTGGTTTTTTCGTAAGTTTTTGGATCGGCAAATGACGGAAGAGGATTTTGTGTCCTTGGATCAGCAATTTGAGCAATTATGCTTTGAAGCCATAGCGCACTGCCCCTTGGTGCCGGGTGTGGAGGACGTGCTTAATATGTGGCATGACAAAATGTCCATCTATGTGTGCTCCGGTGCGCCCCATGAAGAATTGTGGCGAATTTTGCAAAGGCGTGGCCTTGATGGTTATTTTGCAGGCATTTATGGAGCGCCTCCGGGAAAAACGGCTCTTTTGCACCGCGTTGTGCGCGAAGGACATTTTGCGCCGGAAGATGTACTTATGGTGGGTGATTCTTTTACAGACTTGGATGCCGCAGAAGCTGTAGGTACACAGTTTTATGGTATTGGTGATGATTTTATGAGCGGTATACATCCTGGGGGCGAAGATTTGCAAGGGCTTAATGTGTGGCTTGAAGAGCGCTTGGACAAGGCCATTCTTGCCAAGAAAAAACCGTAAATCGCTGTTTGTCAATCCATTTGTGAACATACGTTTGCGTAAAATTTTTTGAATATATGCAAGGAGAGGGAAAATGTTTTGTACTCACAAGGCTTTTCCCTCTTCTTGTTTGTGACAAAGGAGACAATGATGAAACATACACGTATCCTACATGCCCTTGCCGCCACCGCAGCGCAAGAAGATGTGTGCGTGTGCGGCTGGGTGCGTACACGTCGCGACTCTAAAGGCTTCAGTTTTTTGGAAATCAATGATGGTTCATGCCTTGCCAATATTCAGTGCATTGTGGATGAAGGCACAGAAGCTTTTGCGCACATGGGTGAGGCGAATACAGGGGCGGCTTTGTGTGTGCGCGGTTCTCTTGTGGAGTCTCCCGGTAAGGGGCAGCGTTGGGAAGTACGCGCCCGTACCATCACTGTGTATGGTCTTGCGGACCAAGCAACATTTCCTTTGCAAAAAAAACGGCATTCCGATGAATTTTTGCGTACTATTGCGCACTTACGCTCACGAACAAATAAGTATGGTGCCGCCTTTCGCATCCGCTCAGAAGCTGCCTTGGCCATTCATGCGTATTTTGCCGATAATGGTTTTTATCATGTTCACACGCCCATCCTTACCGGCTCCGATTGCGAAGGGGCAGGGGAGATGTTTCGGGTGACCACGCTTGATGCCGGTGAAAAGGACATGGCTCAAGATTTTTTTGGCAAGCAAAGTCATCTCACCGTATCGGGTCAGCTCGAAGCAGAGGCTTTGGCTCTCGGTCTTGGGCGCGTATATACCTTTGGCCCCACCTTTCGAGCAGAAAATTCCAATACACCACGCCATGCGGCAGAGTTTTGGATGGTGGAGCCGGAAATGGCTTTTGCGGATATTCATGACAATATGGACTTAGGTGAGGGGCTGACCTGCCACGTTATCGAGCGCATATTGTCTGTGTGTGCCGACGATATCGCGCTGTTTAATCGTTTTGTGGACACGGAGCTTGAAGTACGCCTTAAGGCCATGCTCAGCAAGCCATTTCACCGGATTCCTTATGCTGAAGCCGTTGAAATACTTCAAAAATGTGGAAAGTCCTTTGAATACCCGGTGAGCTTTGGCACAGACTTGCAAACAGAGCATGAGCGTTACTTGGCAGAAGAGCACTTTGGGCATGCTGTGGCGGTGTACGATTATCCCAAGGACATAAAGGCCTTCTATATGCGCCTCAATGACGATAACAAAACAGTGGCAGCCATGGACGTGCTCGTGCCGCGAATAGGCGAACTTATTGGCGGCTCCCAAAGAGAAGAGAGATTGGACGTGCTTGAAAAGCGCATTGCCGATATGGGGCAGGACCCTGCGCATTACTGGTGGTACCTTGACTTGCGCCGCTATGGCAGTGTGCCTCATGCAGGCTTTGGGCTTGGTTTTGAGAGGCTTTTGATGCTGTTGACGGGTGTGACGAATATCCGTGATGTTATTCCATTTCCGCGAACACCCGGTACTTTGGAATTTTAAGGAAACACTGATGAATTTTTTTTGAGGGGGGAAGGGGATCTTTT
>CAYJPE010000110.1:0-9170 GCA_964371965.1 uncultured Desulfovibrionaceae bacterium | reverse complement strand
GTATCTCACACTTTTTGAACAGCCTGAAAATTTGAGTTTTTCAACGGGCTGCTAATCGTGTGTTATTGCAAGCGCGTTTGTACCGAAGGCATAAGCTTTGTGGCGCCGGTATCTTCATCTACGAGCAAGGGATAGACATCCGGCGTGATAGGTACTGTGGCTGTGCCCATGGCAATGACTTCATTGGTGGGCGTGTGTATGAGGCGTATACTGAAACGTACTTGCTCGGGACTGACTACATAGGTGCCTGCAAGAACGGCAGTGCTGTGTACTTTGCGGTTGGCAAGTAAGGACGTGTCGCGTGTAAGGAGCATTTCGCCCTGCTTTTGTTGAAAATAAATATCTCGTCCCTTACGTATTTCTTGCAATCTGTAGCCTGATTGTACCATCCAACGCGCTACTTCTTCCATCATTTGTCGCGCTAAGGGGCACGACACCTTCAGGTTGTTGATATTTACAGGTACAGTGGCCATCACAGTCACACTATTGCGCAACTTGCGGGAAAGGGATTCATACATCATAGCCGATGCTTCTGAGTTATCAGAAGAAACGGGGAAAACACCCCCGCGTTGTAATACTTGGGCATCAATTTGCTGAGCAATGTTATCGGCAGCAGAAGGTGTATAGCCCGTATTTCCAGAATGGGCACTTTTATTGCTACAACCGCACACGCAAAGCAATGCCAAGACAAGAAGGACGTGTTTTATCATTAATAAACCCCCAAAGAATTATAGTAGCCTGTTAACGTAACGTTCTGATGAGAAGCTCTACCACCTGCAATTCCCTCTTTAAGGTATCGCGCAAGGCGGCTGTATTACTGTGAACAAGCGCCGATAGGTAGTATTCACGTGCCAACTCATAACGACGCTGCGATTTATAATAGTTGGCAACTTTCCAATTTTCCCGTGACATTTTTGGTACAGACCTGTGATTCATGCTGATGGGGACATCACAACTTGGGTTGTAAGAGTCGTAAGATCTGTCGTATACGGTGAGACTTTGTGAAAAAGCTGTTACCGGAAAAAAGGCGACACATAAAATAAGGAGTACCATATATTTTTGACAAAGACGAACACGCATACATACACTCCATTGTTTAGCAATCGTTGATTTTATCGTATTTTTGTCCTTTCAAATTGCTTCTAAAAAAAGGACGGCAAAAACGCACTTGTCGCGGGTAAAGGCAAAAAGATGCATCGGTTTTTCTCAAGAAACAATCCTCATGAAAGACTAACGTTGATGATAATAAGGTTGTGTCCCCCATAAACCGGGGCCTCGTTCTTGTGGTTCTTTTGGCCATGGCGCAGGTTTCATTACCATAACCCCACTTGAAAGTCCAAGTGTCGGCCCTGTGGGCACAGGTGCGGGACTTGGAGGCATGTGAGGCTGGGAAAGACGTGCGATAAGTGGCGTATTTACAAGAACTAATTGCCCTGTTCTGAGTACTAGACCGTCATGGGCACGCACAAGTCGTGCGTTCACAAAAACAGCGTCCTTGTCGCGATAATATGTGCCTACCACAAGGGCAGCCCATTTGCCTTCTGTACTCACAAGGCCTTTACGCAAGAGTGCGAAGTCGCCTTGACCCAAAATAACATCAATATTACCGGTCAGGCGGTATTCGCGAACAGGAAAGCCGCGCTGATTAAATTCATAAATCAGAGACTCACCTATAAGATTGCCGAAGGTACTTGTGCGTGCCTTATTATCCAAATCCACAAAGGACGTAGGCATGGCCACAAGGCCATACAGGCGACTATTGTCTGTGGTAGCCAGCATTTGGTCGGCAAGCTCGCGAATTTTCAGCTTGAGTTCCTGTGCATCAACATATGCGGGATCTAACGCTGAGGGCACAGGCGCCTCTTTTTTCGCACATCCTGCAGCCAAAAGAGATTGAAATAAAAGAGCAAACAGAAGAATTCTCAAAACTATATACATACTCTTCTCCCTAGGGGAAGGCTGACGGGTTGACCTTCCTTAAAGTCCTTGTATAACATATTGCTTACCATATCGGACAGCACCCCTAAAACTTCATAGCGCGTTTGTGAAAGAATAGAAAGGGGGAAATATTTATATAATGAGTAACTCTCTAAAATACTAAACTTTAATAGGAAAAATAATTTTTAAATTTTTTCTATAAATACTGCTGTCGCTCTGACCACTTTTGTCGCCACTTGCATTTTATGAAAGGAGCGTATATGTAAAGTGGCGAAGTGACGACACATGAAAGTTTGTTGAAAAAAGCCACATTCGCAGGCCGTTCAAAAAAAGAGGGACGAACCTTGCGGATAGAGAACGCTCTACCTCACACTTTTTCAACAGCCTGATAAGGTGTTTGCTTTTTTGACACTGACGCGGTAGGTGACCTTTTTCAATGGCTTGATGAACACATTGGCAAAAGAGGAGTATGCGACACATGACCGCCAAACGACATCACACACGTACTATACAACTGGGTTCCCTCAATGTCGGAGGTTCCTCTCCTATTGTGGTGCAAAGCATGCTCAACACAGACACGCGTAATGTCACGGCCAGTCTTGCCCAAATACATGATCTGGCAGATGTTGGCTGCGAAGCTGTGCGTCTGGCTGTACCGGATATGCAAGCGGTACATGCTTTGAAAGACATTTGTGCCCAAACACATGTGCCCCTCATAGCCGACATACATTTTGACCATCGTTTAGCTATTGCCTCTCTTGAAGCGGGTGTCACAGCTTTGCGCATAAATCCGGGTAATATTGGTGCAGCAGAAAATGTGGATGCTGTGGTGGATTGTGCAAAGGCACATAAGGCCGTCATACGTATTGGCGTCAACGGTGGTTCCCTCGAAAAAGGCTTGCGCAGCACACCTTTTGTTGAAGCCATGGTGCAAAGCGCTCTGTCACATGTGCGCCTTTTGGAGAAACGCGCTTTTTATGACATAAAAATTTCTTTAAAATCCTCTTCCGTCCTCGATACCATCGCCGCCTATCGCCTCTTGGCACAAGAGTGCGACTATCCCCTGCATATCGGTATCACAGAGGCCGGCGGCCTTGTGCGTGGTTCGACTAAATCTGCAGTGGGGCTTGGCATTCTTCTTTGGGAAGGCATTGGAGACACCCTTCGCGTCTCTCTTACGGCAGATCCTGTCCATGAAGTGAGGGCGGCCTATGACATATTGCGCGCTTTAAATTTGCGCCATTATGGGCCGGAGATTATTTCGTGTCCCACATGCGGGCGCACAGAAATTGACCTTATTTCCTTGGCACAAGAGGTAGAAAATCGGCTTGCCAAAGAGACATTGCCCATAAAGGTAGCCGTCATGGGTTGTGTGGTCAACGGCCCGGGAGAAGCGCGCGAGGCAGACATAGGCATTGCCGGAGGGCGAGATAAGGGTATTATTTTTTGCAAGGGTCAAGTCATACGCTCCGTCCGTGGACAAGAAGCTCTTTTGACGGCTTTTATGGAAGAGCTTGACATACTTCTCACATTAAAAAAGGAACAGGTATCATAATGCGTTGGAGTACCTTCTATATCCCCACACTTAAGGAAGCGCCGGCAGATGCGGAAGTTATAAGCCACCAGCTCCTCATTCGTTCCGGCATGGTGCGTAAGGTGACGGCAGGTGTGTATTGTTATTTGCCCCTCGGTCTGCGCGTACTTGAAAAAGCCAAAAATATTGTGCGTGAAGGCATGAATGCCGCAGGCGCGCAAGAATTGCTCTTGCCCGCAGCCATTCCGGCAGATTTGTGGCAGGAAACGGGCCGCTGGGAACTCTACGGCAAGGAACTCATGCGTTTTAAAGACAGGCATGAGCGCGACTATTGTCTTGGCCCCACCCATGAAGAAGTGATTACTGACCTTATTCGCGGTGAAGTACGTTCCTACCGACAATTACCCATGAATCTGTATCAAATTCAAACGAAGTTTCGTGACGAAATGCGTCCTCGTTTTGGCCTCATGCGCGGGCGTGAATTTGTCATGAAGGATGCCTACTCCTTTGACGCCACCGACGAAGGCGCCGACATAAGCTATATGAGTATGTACAATGCTTATAAAGACATTTTTACGCATATGGGCTTGAAGTTTCGTGCTGTTGAGGCAGACTCCGGTGCCATTGGCGGTAATTTTTCCCATGAATTTATGGTGCTTGCCGATACTGGTGAAGACACCATTGCCGCCTGCACTTCATGCGACTATGCATCGAATGTCGAACGCGCCGCCGTCGTGTGGAATGCAAAAGCGCTCACAAGCCCTTGTGCTCCTTATGAAGAAGTTGCCACGCCCAAGGCGCATACGGTGGAAGACGTGTGTGCGCTCATGAAGGTACCCGCCACGTCTCTCATTAAAACGCTTCTTTTTGATGTGGATGGCGAACCGGTAGCCATACTTGTGCGCGGTGACAGAATGGTTAACGATATAAAAGTCAAAAATATGCTTCATGCCGCTGTGGTGGAATTTGCCACAGAAGAGCAAGTGAAAGCATGGACAGGTGCTGCCGTAGGCTTTGCAGGTCCCATAGCGCTGGGTGCTGCCTCGGCAACGAACATACGTATTTTTGCCGATAACGAATTGCAAGACGGTACAGATTGGGTGTGTGGTGCCAATAAGACCGATACCCACATGCGACACGTTGACCTGAAGCGTGACGTGACCATCGCCGCCTATGCGGATGTTCGCATGATTACCGACAACGATCCGTGCCCCAAGTGCGGCGCTTCTCTCACACTTCCAAAGGGTATTGAGGTGGGTCATGTTTTTAAGCTGGGTACCAAGTACAGTGAGTCCATGAAAGCCACCTTTCTTGATAAAAACGGGAAGGAACAGCTGATGATTATGGGCTGTTATGGTATTGGCGTTTCTCGTGTTGTGGCGGCATGTATTGAGCAGAACCATGACAATGCGGGCATAGTATTTCCACCGCCCTTGGCTCCCTTTGATGCGCTCTTGGTGAATCTTGATCCGAAAAATGACGAGGTGTGTCAGCACATTGCCACGCTTGAAGGGTTACTGAAAGAGGCGCAGCTTGATGTTTTGATTGACGACCGTGAGGAACGCCCTGGCGTCAAATTTAAGGATGCGGACTTAATTGGCGTACCGGCGCAACTTTTTCTTGGAAGTAAGGGACTTGCCCGTGGCATTGTGGAAGCAAAGGATCGGCGTAGCGGTGAAAAGACGGAATTACCCTTGGAGAATTTTGCGAGTCATTTTCGCACGTGGTATGCGGCCTTGCGTGAGGCGTGGGCATAGCAGCCCGTTGAAAAAATGTCATCTGTGGCGTCCCCTAGCTGATACGTGCAGTATAAATTTTTCAGAATGTGCAAACTTCACTTGTGTAGAAAGGCATATTTATGTAAAATGAAATGAGTGGAGCTTTTGAAAAAGTACCATACTGTACACTCGGACAATCATATACGATGAAGTGGAGCCAATGAGGTGTGAACACTGGACACGCTGATGGGTAACTGTTTCTCTTGTATATTTTGACGAGTTGTTGTTTCGTAAAAACTTTGCAATTCTTTTTAAGGAGAACGACGAATGAAGATTTTTAAATGTCTTGCTGTCCTGTGTCTCACATGTCTGTGCGTCTTACCGAGCCTTGCCCATGCCAACAAACGTATCCTCGTTCTGGAAAACGACACAAGCCAGCCTGTTCACGCGGCTGTTCGTTATTTTACCAGCAATGTGTGGTATACAAAGGGCTGGTATGTAGTGCATCCCGGGCAATCTCAGCGACTGGACTTTCACACAACAAATCAATACATGTATGTTTATGGAAAAGGTAATCACGGTGAATGGACAGGGGAGCAAGATGACAGCAATGATTCATGGCTTTTCGTTGTAGATCAACCATTTAGCGTCACTGGTAACGGTACACCCGGTGGTTCCGGACGCAAAAAAGTCCTTTTTGATATGCTTGACTTTGAGCATTATACTGAATACGTGTACACGTTTTCGAACTAAGACATAAGATCATACTTTTTGGGGAGGTATTTCTACGAAAAAACTCCCCAGTTACCCATATTATGTCTGTATGTACCGAAACTTTCGTAAAATTTGCTTCCCTTTTGTAAAGAACAAAAATGTGATTAAGAGAAATTTTTCATATTGCGTGCAGTTCACTTGTGCCAACAATATCTTTATGTAAAATGAGTGAAATATTGTGAAAGATTCACTGTTTACCCACATTCAATATATACAAAAGGATACCCCGTGACCACCGTTTATACCGTCGGCGCACTCACTTCCCACCTTAAACAAAAACTTGAAGAGATATATCCTTTCGTCTGGGTGAAGGGTGAAGTGAGTAATATGGCACGCCCAAGCTCAGGTCATGTCTACTTTACGCTCAAAGACAAGGACGCCCTGCTCCAATGCGTGTGGTTTAAAGGAAATCAGCGACCACAAGAAGCATTTGATCCCATGACGGGTGAAGTCTTTGGCGATGGACCCCGCCCTTCTTTGGCAACAACACTGACTAATGGCATGCACATCCTTTGCGCGGGGCATGTTACCGTGTACGCACAGCGTGGTGTGTATCAGCTTGTTGTGGCACTTGGACATGAAGCCGGAAAAGCAGGGGAGTTACACGCCGCCTTTGAGGCTCTTAAGGCGCGTCTGCACAGCCAAGGCTACTTTGCCGCCGAACGCAAGCGCCCCTTGCCGCCACATCCGTACAAAGTAGCTGTGCTCACAGCACCCACCGGCGCCGCTATACAAGACTTTGTGCGCATTGCCGCCACACGCGGTACGGGCAGTCATATCCGTATTTATCCTGTTCCTGTTCAAGGGGATGCCGCCGCCCCTGCCATTGTCATCGCCATGCAAGAAGCTGCCACATGGGCTGACGTCATCGTCCTTATCCGCGGTGGTGGTTCCTTGGAAGATTTATGGGCCTTTAATGAAGAAATCGTGGCAAAGGCTGTGTTCACATGCCCTCTCCCCGTGCTGGCAGGTATAGGCCACGAAGTCGACATGAGCATGGCCGACATGACAGCAGATGTACGTGCTGCAACCCCCAGCCATGCCGCACAGCTCTTATGGCCTGCGCGGGAAGAACTCATGCAATATGCCGATACGCTTGACATGGCCTTGCAAGAAATCATGCAAAGACATGTGCAGCAATACCAAAACACCCTCGCCATGCAAGAAAAGGCCTTGCATTGGCTCTCGCCCATACGCCTCTGGCAAAGGCATAATGAACGCCTTGAACAGTGCGCAAACCGACTTGTCGTTTTTGGGCAAAGAATAGGTAAAAACGCACAGGAAAAGCTCACATACCTTGAAAAAGACCTCCAAACGCAGGTACAAAAACAGTGCGAACGCCAGCATGCAACGTTGACACGTACTACACAAACCTTGGTGCAAACAGTGGAAAGATATCTGGAAAAACAGTTTACTCGCCTTGAATATCTTACCGTGCGCCTTGAGGCTGTCAATCCTCTCGCCCCCTTACAAAGAGGCTATGCCCTTGTCCAAACAGCCCAAGGGCATGTGATTTCATCGGTGGAGAGTGTACACAAAGGCCAACGCTTACACCTCTCCTTGGCAGACGGTACCGTGCTGACAGACGTACACGACACACACAACACATCGCTGACATAGTTTGTGCGCAGAATACACATTTAAGACATTGTTAATATTATGAAATTTATAATGCATGAAAAATTTTATGGAAATATTGATTAAATAAAATATACATAAAGATTGTTATAAAATAATTCCAGAAAGGAACTTCTCCTATTTCAGTGATGGAGGATTCCTCTTTTCAATTGTTTGAAAGAGGAATAATGAAAGCGTTTTGAGGGGATGGGGGAGTTTGTATCTTGGTTTTCAATGGAAGTTCTATACTCGCGTATTGAAATAGCAATTATAAACTCTCAAATGATACTCGCGTCTAAGTGGAGAACATGTATGGTGAAAGGAAAAGCAAAGACATTTGAAGCACGCATGCAACGTCTTCAAGAAATCGTCACAGCATTGGAAAAAGGTGATATTTCGTTGGAAGAAAGCGTACAGCTCTATAAAGAAGGTACGCAGCTTTCCTTGCAATGCCGTGAACAGCTGGCAAAGGCACGGCACGACATCACCATTTGTGGTGGCGCTGCAGCCGATACGCCTTTTACGCCTGTGCACACAGGTGACACGCCTGATACTGAGCATGACGGAGACTTTTGATGCAAAAACATATTCTTGATCCCGCGTCCGTCAAAACGCGCTTACAACAAGAAGGCCGCGCTGTGGAAGACTTTTTGCGCGCTTGCCTGACAGACAATGCTGCTCACAAAATTCCACGCACCTCCATACCCGACACTTTGCGCCATGCCATGGAGTACAGCCTCCTTGCAGGCGGCAAGCGCCTTCGCCCTGTGCTTTGTCTCATGACGGCACGTATGTGTGGCTTGGAGGCAAGTGCCGTCATGCCCTTTGCCGGTGCCATTGAAATGATTCATACCTATTCCCTCATCCACGACGACTTACCTGCCATGGACGACGACGATTTGCGCCGTGGCAAACCCTCGTGTCACAAGCAATTTGACGAGGCCACAGCCATCCTTGCCGGTGATGCTCTTTTAACAGATGCTTTCGCTTTTATGTGCGCAACACCCTTGTCTCCTGCCCCTGTCCTTGCCGCCATCCACACGCTGGCTTGTGCTGCCGGCGCCTCAGGCATGGTGGGCGGACAAGTATTAGACATGGGCTCCACAGGTAAAGTAGCAACAATGCCCATGACCCTCACGCAATTACGGCATATGCATAGTCTCAAAACCGGCGCACTCATCAAGGCATCATGTGTGTGCGGTGCCCTTTTAGGGAGTGCCGATACAGCCCTTGTGACACACCTTGAACACTATGGTGCGGCTCTTGGCGTGGCCTTCCAAATTACCGACGATATTTTAGATGTGACAGCAGATACCGAAACACTTGGCAAGCCGGCAGGCAGTGACGAGGCGCATGGCAAAACAACGTATCCTGCCCTCCTTGGTCTTGACCGTAGCCGAGAGCTTGCAGCGGAACAAAAGCATGCTGCTCTTGCAAGCCTCGAAGCCTATGACAGTGACGAAGCAGCCTTTTTACGCGGCCTTGCTGCGTACGTGGTAGAACGCTCTTTTTAGGGAAACACTGATTAATTATTATTATTTTTCTTGAGGGGGGAAGGGGATCTTTCCCCTTAGGAAGGGACAGGTGCC
>CAYJPE010000109.1:0-9211 GCA_964371965.1 uncultured Desulfovibrionaceae bacterium | reverse complement strand
GTGGGGGGAAGCTTTTTTTTCCAAAAAAAAGTTTCCCCCCACATGCTTTTCAAAAAATACACATTTAGAGAAAACACGCTACTAGTGAAGACGGGGATGCTATGCTGGTGTTCTGCTTTTTATGAGGCCAATTAAAGGAATGCTATATAGAAAAGTGGCATATACGATGCTTGACGTGGGAGCTCCAATGGATACAAGGGGAACGGTGCATGTGATGCTCCACGGGATGAGCGGAGCAATAATAAGGGCGCTGTCTTCCAAAGGAATGGCCATGTCTTCTGTCTGTGTATAATTTTCTTTACACAAATCTGCGGTTATAATAATGCTCATGGTTTGATTGCATGCAATGGCGCATGTTATACATGACGTAACGACCATGGCGGCAAAGGCACCGACTTTGTGTGTGAGAAAGAGCACTTTTTGGCGTAGGCTTTGTAGGAGTTGCGTGATTTCAAAAATACCCACAAAGGATGTGGAAATACCCACAATAAGGGCAACGTTGATCATGGAAGTTATGCCACCGCCGTTCATGAGGGCTCCCAACCGAGCATCGTGACTCTCAAAGCCCCAGAGAAGTGTGGCACATATGTCTAAAAGGGACATATTTTGCAAGAAAAAGCAGACAGCACAGGCAGCACCAATGCTGGCTAACATGAGCAGGTGTATAGAAATACGCAGGCATGCCAAAATGACGATGAACGCTGCCGGAAGTAATGTGAGGGCGTTTAAGGAGAAATTATCCCGAAAAATGTCTAAAATGGCAAGAGAGGCCGTGTGCGGTGGAAGTTCTTGACCTAAATATATGTACACTGCGCATGTAAGCAACAATGGGAGCCACACACTTTTGTACATTCTTTTGAGGGTGATATAGGGGTCGGTACGGGTGATCATGGCAACGAGCAGCATGACGCTGGAAACAGGTGACATTCTATCGCCCAAAAAACAGCCGGAAAGGATGGCGCCGCCAAGATAGGCGGGGTCAATGGCAAGCAGGTTACCAATGGTCATGCATATGACACCCACTGTTGCAGAGGCACCAAAGGCTGTACCCATAAGGAGAGATATGGCAGAGCATAAAAGAAAGGTGAGCAGGACAAAATATGTGGGATTAATAAAGTGAGCGGCATTTTCTATAATGTAGGCGATGGTGCCTGAGGCACGCCAGCTGGCTGTGAGAGAACCAATGAGCATAAATATAAAAAGTAGGGGGCCAATACTACGCACCCTGTGCCACGAAGCTGCGAGCAGCTCTTGCCCTGAACATTTTTTGTAGAGTCCGTACGTGAAAAACAGTCCGTAACCAAGAGAGAGTGCCAGTACAAGGCTTGTTTGTGTCAGCACGCACGTAATCAAAATTCCGATGAAGAGGTATATAACAATATATTGCATAATAGCCTGATAATGAGTGTGTGCGTGCTGACGAGAGGATGTGGCCTCGTGTTGTATGTTTGTGGAGTTCTGAAGCCCTTGGGTTTAAGAACTGCAAAAAATTACCATTTTTCTCCCATTTGACGCATTTTTTGTTGCGCTTCTTCAGAACCGTTTTCCGCTGCTTTCCGAAGCCAATAGAAATATTTGAGCTCATCACGCGGCACTCCGTCGCCTGTAGCAAAGAGCATGGCATAGCGAAACTGGGCAGTCGGGTTGCCTTGGGTAGCGGCAGCTTCCCATAAAGAGAGTGCTTTTTGAAGATCTTTTGGTACACCATCACCAACATAGTAGGCTAAGGCCAAGTTGGATTGTGCGGAGGCGTAACCTTGTGCAGCCGCGTTTTCCCATAATGCAATGGTCTTGTTCATATCCTTGGGCAGAATACTGTCTTTGCCATCTTCACCGCTGTAAAAATACCCGAGATGAAATTGCGCACGAGCAAAGCCTTGATTGGCAGCTTTTGTTAACAGGTCAATGCCTTGCTGCGTATCCTTGGGGACTCCATCACCCTCAATGTAGCAATAAGCGAGATCGGTTTGAGCGGCGGCATAGTCTTGATCGGCGGCTTTTTTAAGCCATGTTATGCCTTGAGAAATATCTTGTGCAATGCCGTTCCCTTCTAGCAAGAACATGCTCAAGTCATGCTGTGCGACAGCGTCACCGTTTTCGGCGGCTTGTCGCAGTAGATCCATGCCGCGCGGAACGTCTCTTGGGACTCCGGTCCCCTTGAAATAGCAAAAAGCAAGATCATATTGTGCCGCTGCATAACCTTGGTTGCTGGCTTTTGTGTACCATTCAACGGCTTTGCCCATGTCTTGTGGTACGCCTTGACCAAGGGCATATGCAATGCCGATGTTGTGCTGCGAAAAGGGGGCGTTTTGCGCCGCAGCCTTTTGCCACCAAAAAAGAGCTTGTGCCATGTCTTGCGGGACACCGTTACCATTGGCATATGCGGTGCCAAGGTTTTGTTGTGAATCTGTATATCCTTGATTTGCGGCTTTTTTCCACCAAAAGAGCGCCTTTTCCATATCTTTTGCAATGCCTACGCCTTGATCGTACATGGCACCAAGGTTATGCTGTGCCATGGCGTTGCCCTGTTCTGCGGCCTTTTGCGTCCATGAGAAGGCAATATTCATGTCTTTTGGCACGCCTCTGCCCGTAAAATACGCCGTGGCGAGGCTCAGTTGCGCGTCGGCATGATTGTGTTTTACGGCTTCGTTCCACAAAGAAACGGCCTTGGCGTAGTCAATGGCTGTGCCGTGACCTCTGGCATAGGCAAGTCCGAGTTGCGTTTGCGCGTCCGGGTTTCCCATGTTTGCCGCTTTTTCTAAAACGACGAAGGCTTCTTCATATTTTTCTTGCTCTGTCAAAGCAAGAGCCTCTTGATAAAGCGCTTCAGACGAAGCTGGCTCTGCGCTTTGTGGCAAGGACTGAATGATAATGTTTGTAAAGTCAGTGAGGGATGAGGTCGCGTGTGCCGATTGTATGAGACAAGAACATAGGACGAATATGCTTGTGGTGCATACCGTACGTTTAAAAAGGGTCTTGTATTGTGTCATAAGCATGAAGTCAACTCCTTATTTGACATGATATGTGTGCGTATTGAAACACAGAATGTTCTTCTTGGCAAGAAAAATAGAAAGCCTAACAACACTTGGGGAAACACTGATGAAGTATTTTTCTTGAGGGGGGAAGGGGAATTTTCCCCTTAGGCAGAGACAGGTGCCAAAACCCAAAAGTTTTCCCTTTCCCTCTCAAAAGGCTTTCATTGTTCCTCTTTTCAATAAATTGAAAAGAGTAGTCCTCCATCACAGGAGGAGAAGTTCCTTTCCGGAATTATTTTAGAGTAAATTTTATATCTCTCATGGTTTTATAAGTGTTTCTCTAGTGCCTTGTGTACTCTAAAAGCTATGATTGCATGCTATACATGTTGCCATGCGCCACGCAATATTTCCTTCTTTCCCAAGTAAAAAACTTCGGCATGTATACGAACCTATAGGTTTTAATGGTGAGATAGAAGGAAGCGAAAAAAAGTCAAGGCGCGCGGTGTAGTAGGTATACATAAGCGGTTTGACTTTATATTCCCCTACCCGAAGGGGACGTCGCAGGGTACACTTTTTCAACGGACTGCTGAACGGATCGGCAAAAATGGTGTTTTCAAGAATCTGCCAAAGGCTTTTCTTTATCCTTTATATGTGGCACAAAAGCTCAGGGAATATATTGAAATTGCAGTATAATGTGGAGAGAAGGTCGCGTTCTTGAAGAGGTCGTCTTGGGCGAATCGGCGATTTCTTTTTATTTCTGATATTTTTACTTGCTTTTTGTGAAGGCCGCGAGTATAATTGTACTCCATTAACGGAAGAAGGGGGTGATGTCCGTGCCCGGAGTATTTCTCAACGAAGATGACTACAACTTCGATATTGCCTTACGCCGCTTTAAAAAGCAAGTAGAAAAGGCGGGTGTGCTGTCAGAAATGAAAAAGCGTCAACACTATGAAAAGCCTAGTGTTATGCGTAAAAAGAAGAAGGCAGCCGCCAGAAAACGCCTCATGAAGAAGATGAGAAAGATGAATATGAACTAGGAACTGCCTCTCAATAGATTCTTTTGCTTTTTTCTGGCGTCATACGATGTTTTTTGTTCAAGCTATGTATGTCAGAGTAAGCGCCTTTCGCACGGAAGCGTGTTTTCCTAGGCAAAAGCACAATCTATTTTGAGAACAACTCCTCGGGGCTCTTGTTACATTGCGAACTTTTTATGTTTCATCAACCTCGTCTAGAATATATGTCTTTGCTTTTATGGTACATACTCCTGTGAGTTTTTGACCGGTAAAGATTGATAGGCAGTTGCAATGGAATCCGCGAAGCAGAGTGCTTATGATGTGACAATTTGCATGTAACGATGATTCTGGGAGTTTTTTACATAAAATGTTCTGCGTGTTATCGTTTTCGCATTTTTTTGCGGGAAATTCTTCCTAAGGGTTTCCCGCCTTTCCTGTTTCTATTGTCCGCACAATCGAACCCTCTTGCATTTTTTCATTAAGGACAGCATCATGACCCTCACTGAACGCATCGATAAAGACTATATCACCGCTTACAAGGCCAAAAAACAACTCACCCTTGACGTATTACGCCTCCTCAAAACCGCCGCAAAAAATGTGCTTGTGGAAAAAAGACGTACGGAAGGTACCCTTGGCGATGTGGAAATGATGGATGTGATCTTGCGTCAAGCCAAGCAACGTCAAGATTCCATCGAACAATATACCGCTGCCAATAGGTCGGATCTTGCCGAACGCGAGGCCGCCGAACTTGCGATTTTGCAGCAATATCTCCCAAAAGCGCTCACAGAGGCTGAGGTCGATGCCGCCATACAAGCTGCCATTGCCCACACAGGCGCCACCACTCCTAAGGATATGGGGAAAGTTATCAATCATATTATGGCCGCGCATAAAGGGCAGGTAGACGGAAAAGTGTTGTCCACAAAGGTGAAGACGCTGCTTGGGACTTAGGAACGACTGTCACATGTGTCTTTTCTCTTGTTTTTGCGTCAGACTCACTGTGAAAAACATGTACACATTCTTTCTGTTGCATGTTTCTCGAAATCTACCTTTCTTGTTAAAGAACAAAAAAATAATGAATGCAATGCTTTTTTCGCAAAGTGTCGGTGTTGTGTTTTTTTTGCCTTTCTTTCGTCAGCAAAAAAACAGCGTACATATGGAGGGTTCCATGAATTGTGCGTTTTGAAGTGTATGTCTTTTTATTATGTTGCACTCATGTGGACGTTTTGTAAAACAATGATTTTTCAACAGGCTTATATATGACAATAGCGCACACAAATACACACAGAGCTTTAGAATTTGACAAGGTGCTTGACCACCTTTCCCGTTTTTGTCTGTCAGCGTCCGGACGAGAAGCGGCTCTTGCGTTGCGTCCTTTTTCCACGGCTCATGAGGCCATGGAAGCGTCGCTTTTATACGACGAATGTCGCCTGTGGGCAGTGGCAGCGCAAACGCAAAAAAAACCTTTTCATATGACCTCCTTTCCTGAAACAAGTGGTATTGCAGGTTTTTTGCGGTCGCAAAGGGCTATTCTTGACATGGACGCCCTATGGACACTGCGTGAGGTCTTGCGCCTTGCAAGTGATGCCGTCACATCTATTACGTTGGGATATGGTACTGGGGTGCAAGATGCGGCGGGCAACACATGGCCTCGCCTCGTGGCCTTGGCAGAGCGCGATCCCTTACCCGAAGCGTTGACAGGCGCCTTGCAGCGCTGTCTTGCCGACGACGGGCACATGCGTGACGAAAGCTCTCCGGAGCTTCTGCTCGTGCGCACGCAAATACGTTCTTTGCACCAAAGCTGCTTGCGTAAGGTGAAGGAATTTGCCGCGCAGTATAATATTTTGCACTATTTGCAAGATGAATTTATGACCCTTGCCTCAGATCGTTATGTTTTGCCACTCAAAGCAAATTTTAAAGGGCGTTTGCAAGGTATCATTCACGACTGGTCGCAGACGGGGGAAACGTGTTACTTTGAACCCATGTTCCTTGTGGAGATAAATAACAGTCTACAAGAATTGAAAAGGCAAGAGTTAGAAGAAGAGCGTAAAATCATGGAGTATTTGACGGGGCTCGTGCGTGAATCCTTGCCGGCCGTCCAGCATGCCCAATACGTGCTCATACGCCTTGACGTGCTTTTGGCTCTGGGAAAATTGTCAGAATCCATGACAAAAACGCTCAAGCCTGCCAACAAAGCGGAGCAGAGGCGGGGCAAGCATACGGCTATACAACAGTCTTGCGTTTGCGTGACTTTGTGTGATGTGGCATCTGAAAGTCATGCTTATGAAAACATTAGGCATGAAAAGGATGATGGCGATAGCCTATCTCAACGAACGCACAGCGTGTTTTTGCCAGACGCACGGCATCCGCTCCTTGCACTCACCGCCGTAGCACAACCCATTGATATTATGCTCAATTCGGGAGAGAAAGCACTTGTTATCTCCGGCGGTAATGCGGGCGGTAAGACTGTCTGTCTCAAAACATTGGGACTTATTGCCCTCATGGCCATGAGCGGTATGCCCGTACCTGTTGGGCGCGGTGCCATTATTCCTTTTTGGCGTCATATTCATGCCTTTATTGGTGACGAACAAAGCCTTGATGACCATGTCTCTACGTTTACGGCGCAAATTCGCCATTTGACACAGGCGTGGGAAACGGCATCTGAGCACAGCCTTATTCTTTTGGACGAATTTGGTGCAGGCACTGATCCGGCTCAAGGGGCAGCCTTGGCGCAAGCAGTCTTAGATGCGTTGCTTGACAAGGACGTCACTGTGGTGGCAGCCACACACTTTCCGGCTTTGAAAACGTACGCGCTGTCGCGAGAAAAGGCGCGGGCGGCATCGGTGCTCTTTGATCCGGGTACGAAGCGTCCTCTTTTTCGCCTTGCTTATGACCAAGTGGGGGCAAGCCAGGCTCTTGATGTGGCGCGTGAGCATGGTTTGCCCGAGAGCATTGTGCGCCGTGCGGAACACTATCTCTTACAGGATGGTGAAGATACCGGCGCTCTTATAGAAAGGCTTAACCACTTGGCCGTCGTGCGTGAGGGGGAAATTGCACAGCTTAAAAAGGATCAAGAAGCACACAGGCACAAAAAACAGCGCCTTGAAGAGCGTTTTGAGCGTGAACGCAATAAACTCTATGATGAAGTGCGCGGCAATGCGCAGGAGCTTATGGCAGCGTGGAAGGCGGGTAAGGTGACGCACAAGCAAGCGCTGAAAGATATGTCGCGCTTGCGGGCACAGGTGGCCAGCGCTGCCTCTGCTGCCAATGAAAAAAAGGCTGCCGCGGAACCTTGTGATGTTTTGGATACCTTACGTGTGGGGTACAAAGTGCTGCACCGTGCTTTTGGGAAAAAGGGAACGGTGTGCGAAATTGATGCACGCAGAAAGCGTGTGCGTATGGATATGGGCGGCGTGACCCTATGGGCGGATGCTTCTGATCTTGGCGATGGCGCGAATGCCGGCGATACCGGCGCTGGGCACATATCTGTTGCTTCCAAAAAGGAGAAAGGCGTCACCGGTGTTGTGGGCACGGGAGGCGGTATGGTGCCTCTTGTCTTGGATGTGCGCGGAAAACGAGCCGATGTGGCTGTGGCGGATGTGGAAAAGTTTTTGGACAAGGCTTTGCTTGCCGGTCGCGAAGGTGTAGAGATTGTGCACGGGCGGGGTACCGGTGCTTTGCGCAAGGAAATACACGCTTTTTTGCGTACCCTTGTCATAGTGGAACATTTTGCATTGGCACCTGAGGACAGGGGGGGCGATGGTATGACCCTTGTCACATTGCGTTAAGTGTGCGAGCTGTGAAATATGGATTTTAAAGAGGCCACGCGCCATATTCGGCAAAGTGTCAATATTGTTGACATGGTAGGGCGCTATGTGGAGCTTAAGCGCAATGGTTCGCGATGGGTCGCGCGTTGTCCTTTTCATCAGGAAAAAACGCCGTCTTTTCACGTGAATGAAGTTGAGGGCTTGTTTTATTGCTTTGGTTGCCAAGCTTCCGGCGATCTTTTTGACTTTTATGGGCGGATTCATGGTTTAAACTTTCGTGAGAGCCTTGAACAGTTGGCTGTGGAAGTGGGCGTAAGCCTTAATTATAGTGGCGGGAAGCAAGGAGCTCGAGAGGCGCAAGAAAGACGTTCTGCCCGTCAAGAAGTGAAGCGCATGTACGAAATAGCCACCGCGCACTTTATGGCAAACTTGCAAAGTGATGCGGGAGACGCATGCCGAGAGTACATGGCACGTCGCAACATGGCACCAAATATCATACAGAGTTTTGGACTTGGTTGGGCACAGAGGGATTGGCAGGCTCTGGCGCAAACATTGCGTGGCGCTGGTTTTTCGGAAAAAGCTGTGATGGAGTCGGGTCTTGTGGCGCGTAGTGATAAGACAGGGAACACGTATGACCGCTTTCGTGGGCGCCTTATGTTTCCCATACGAGCCTTGTCGCAAGATGTTATTGCCTTTGGTGGAAGAATTATTGGTAATGAGGATGAAGCAAAGTATATAAATAGTTCAGATTCTCTGATTTATAAAAAAGGAGAGCATCTTTATGGCCTTGCACAAGCCAGACGAGGTATTACTCTAAAGGCGAGTGCCCTCTTGACTGAAGGATATATGGATGTGTTGACATTGCATCAATTTGGCTTTGACAATGCTGTGGGCGTGCTTGGTACGGCATTGACGGCCGATCAGGTGAAACGCCTTGCGGGCTTTACATCCCATGTGCTGCTCTTGTTTGATGGTGACGTGGCTGGGCGTAAAGCGGCTTTGAAAGCATGCGAAATGTTTCTTGTGAGGGGGATTACGTGCCGTGTGGTGCTCTTGCCCGATGGGGAGGATATTGACAACCTTTTGCACAGTCAAGGCGTGGAAGCTTTTGAGACATTGCAACAAGGGGCGCCGGACGGCTTGAAATTTTGTACGGACGTTTTGCGTGCAAAATCACCGCGTGAGGCAGTGGAGTGGGCGAGGCATTTTCTGCAACAAGTGGAAATTGAGGAACTAATCAGTCCATTTGCCAGCGCCGTTGCCCAAAATCTGGGTATTGAAGAAGAAAGTTTGCGTGGGAATACAAGTAAGGCGAAATTTTTTGCCGAACGTAAGAAGCATATGCAGGGCGTAGGAGGTGCAGGCGTGGTGCAGAATGGCGATGCTCATGCTCGTGCCGATAATGGTGTTTATGCCAATGACGGTGTTTATGCCAATGACAGTCTCAATGCTGCAAACA
>CAYJPE010000108.1:0-9236 GCA_964371965.1 uncultured Desulfovibrionaceae bacterium | reverse complement strand
GCAAAAGTTCCCCTTCCCCCCTCAAGAAAAATAATTAATCAGTGTTTCCTTAGAACAAAAAGTTTCCTCCCACATGCTTTTCAAAAAACACATATTTAGACAAAACACGGTACTAGAGAATAATTTTGCCCGAGCCAAAGAGTCTTCGTTTCGTGAATTTTATACGAACGTACAGCGCAATGGACGTATGATTTCTTGCCAATGAAGGCAAATTCGAGTATATGAAGGCCTCCGAAACGTTTTTTGATATGAGGAATACAATTTTCTCGAACATCAAATGCTTTCTTTCATCTCGTTATAAAAAGCTTTTTTAAACTTTACGATACATAATTTCAACATATTAAAGATGAAAACTTTACCGAAACGTGACTTTTGCAACAGCCTATCACAAACAGCATTCGGTACATGCAAGAAGAGCCTATGATTGACTACCAAAAAAGTCTCAATGCGGCGCAATATGCCGCCGCCACGGCACAAGATGGTGCCGTACTGGTTATTGCGGGTGCCGGCAGTGGCAAAACACGCACTGTTGTCTATCGCATGGCGTGGTTATGCGAGCAGGACGTTAATCCCGCACACATGCTCCTCCTCACATTTACCCGCAAAGCTGCCCAAGAAATGCTCCATAGAGCGAGCCTCCTTCTCGATAGGGGACTCACAGGTGTGCGCGGTGGCACATTCCATGCTTTTGCCTACGCCACCTTGCGTCAACATCCCCCTTCTTGGCTTGAGGGACGCCATTTTTCTATTATGGATTCGGCAGATATGACAAGTGCCCTTGCCCATTGCAAAAGCACTCTTGCATTAGGTAAGGGCGATCGTTCCTTTCCGAAAAATCAAAATATCATAGGCATTTTTAGCAAAGCACGCAATAAAGAATTACCCGTTCACGATATTATCCAAAAAGAATTCAGCCACTTACAAATCTATACAGAAGACCTTGAACGCCTCTATACAACATATACCGACTTTCGCCGTAGCCAATGCTTGCTCGATTATGATGACTTGCTCTTTGAGCTTGAGGCGCTTTTATTGGAGGAACGACAAGATACCCATGCTTTGCGTCGCTCATTACGCTATATTATGGTGGACGAATATCAGGACACCAACAAGGTGCAAGCGCGCCTTGTGCGTCTTTTGGGCGCGCAAGAGTGTGGAGGATACGGCAACGTCATGGCCGTGGGGGACGATGCCCAATCCATCTATGCTTTTCGCGGCGCATATGTACGAAATATTTTAGATTTTTCACAAAACTTCCCTGAGGCTATCCTTGTGCGCTTGGAGGAAAACTACCGCTCAACCCAGCCCGTGCTTGATGTGGCAAACTGTCTCCTGTCCCATGCTGCCGAGCACTATGAAAAAAATCTTTTTACTACTCGTGAAGGAGGCGCGCCCGTGCGCGTGGTCATTCCCCAAAGCGACCACACACAAGCTGAAACCGTCGTGCGGCGTATTCAAGAACTGCTACGCACATACATCCCCCACGACATTGCCATCCTCTTTCGTGCTTCTTATCATTCATATAATGTGGAAGTGGCGCTCAAAAATGCGGGCATCCCTTTCCGCAAATTTGGAGGATTGCGCTTTGCCGAAGCTGCGCATATTAAAACTGCCTTGGCCTATGCACAGCTCATCGTCAATCCCATGGATCGCCAAGCCTTCGAGCGTCTCGCCTTGCTACACAAAGGTGTGGGGAAAAAAACTGTTGACAGGCTGTACACATGCCTTACGACAACATCCCTAAAAGATATGGAAAAATCCTTTTCAAAGCACCAAGCCTTATGGGAGGACATATGCTTTATAGCCGAACAACGCCAATACGAGCGCACGCCTGAAGCGCTTATGCAAGATATTGTGGAGCGCTATGTTCCCACATTAACAACGCAATATCCTGACGATTGGCCTAAGCGCCGCCAAGGATTGGACGAAGTCGTCCACATGGCCGCTCGCCACGTTCGCTTGGAAGACTTTATTGCCGATATTGTCTTGGATCCCGCTATTGACAGCGTACAAAACACAGATGACACGACCCTTGACCAAGAGCACTATATAACTCTTTCCACCATACATTCCGCCAAGGGACTTGAATGGGGAGCCGTCCTTATCATTGACTTGGTCGAAAACCGTTTCCCTTCCCACCATGCCCTTGAAAATGCCGAAAGCTTGGAGGAAGAGCGCAGACTCATGTATGTTGCGTGTACGCGGGCACGCAGTGTTTTGGAGCTTTACGCGCCAAGCAGTGTGTATAACAGAGCTTTTCGCAATTCTGAGTTCACAAATCCGAGCCCTTTCTTGCAGGAGTTGCCCGCCGATTTATATGAAGAGTGGTATGAAAGCTATGGAAGTGTCTTGAAACAACGCAGAAAAATGCCACAAACTCGATCTCCATCCACGGGCAAATTCACAATAGACAGCGAGGCCATGGCGCCGGAGACGACAGTAAAAACGTCAACGAAAGCGCGAGCGAAAGAAAAAACGCACGACGAAGAGCCTTTGTCGTATTGTTATCATAAAATTTTTGGTCGCGGCAAGATTATCCGCCACCTACCGCCGGACAAATGTCAGGTGAATTTCACCAATTTTGGCTTGAAAGTTATTCTTAAAGAGTTTTTGACACTGGAAAACACATGATTTTTTATGCAAAGTGAGGAGCTGCCCCATGTCAATCACGTCCGAAGCGCACCTTTTAAACATACTCGGTGAATACTTTCCCATACAGCACAGATCTCTCCTTTTGGGTCGAGGTGACGATGCTGCCGTTGTGCGTGGACACCATGCCTTAAGTATCAGTACCGATCTTTTTTTAGAGGACGTCCATTTTCGGCGCAGGTATTTTCACCCAGGGGAAATCGGCTACAAAGCCTTGGCTGTCAACGTGAGTGACATGGCTGCCATGGGCGCACGCCCCCTTGGCTTCACGCTTGGCCTTGCCTTGCCTGCCGATACTGACGAAACATGGCTTCGCGCCTTTTTTTCCGGTATGTCTGCATTGGCTTCAGAACAGCGCATGGTGTTGGCAGGCGGCGATATTTCTTGCTCGCCCCTTATACATATTTGTCTCACCATATGGGGCGAAGGAGTGCATGGTAAACAACACTTTGCCCCTGCGGAAGACCTCTCCCAAGAGGCGCAGTTTTCTCAATATTCCGGCTATTTAACGCGCGGAGGCGCCATGCCCGGCGACACACTTTTTCTTGTAGGTGCCATAGGCTTGGCTCGCATGGGTCTTGAAGTGCTCGAAAAGCATGGTCATGAAGCACGAAAGACATGGCCGCATGCCTGCACAGCGCATTTGCATCCCATACCAAAGGTCGATGCGGGGCTCATTGTGGCGCGCTCAGCCCTCAACACACGTCCCTCCGTCCTTATGGATGTTTCTGACGGTCTTGCCAAGGATGTACCCCGTCTTTTGGGGCGTTCAGAACATGAACATGCGCAAAAAGCACCCGATGTTTTGGGCGCACAAGTCATTTTACCAGAAGCATTACTCGACAAGGAATTTATTCATTACCAACGCCAACAAGGCCGATGCCCCGTTCACGAGGCTTGGCTTGGCGGTGAAGATTATGCCCTGCTTGGTGCTTGTCAGCCAAAGCTCTTCCCCATTTTGCATGCGGCGCTGCCAAACTTGCGCAGTATAGGCACCGTCACCGACGAAGATGCCATATACCTCAACGGCGAGCGCACAACGCAGCACAAGGCTTTTGATCATTTTACGAAAGCATAACTTCCAGCTGTGGTGTTTCATTGCATGAGATACGCTACAAAACAATCATAAACTATGCAAAATCACTTCCTAACAGCCTGTTGAAAAACTCTAAATTCACAGGCCGTTCAAAAAAGGTGAGTTGCAAGGAAGCGAAAAAATCCTGGCATCGCGGTGTATTAGACATACATAAGATGTCAGGATTTTTTCGTTGACGCCGCAGATTGCCTTTTTTCAACGGCCTGCTAAATGAACGCATGCCCTTGCAATGAACTCTCTTGCGGAACTTCTCAGCAGTACAGATCATAAAAATACTTAGGGGCTGTTGAACAACTCCATTTTTGACAGTCCGTTCAAAAAGTGTCAACTCTGTAAGGAGCAAGGAAGCGAAACAAGTCAAGGCGCGCGGACAAACCCAAAGGGCGCCGAAGGCGTAGCCGTTACACGAGGAACGAGTGTTACGGAGCAACCCACGTGAACCAGAAAATTTTAAAGGCATTTTTTCCAACTCACCGAGGGCAATTGCTCCGTTTCCGTCGTCGTGCGTGCCCCCCTTCAAAAAAAATGATTCATCAATGTTTCCTATAATTCGAAAACTCTTGGCATAGACGTCACTTTGCGTCATACGTTATGATGAGCGTCACAAGAGTATGAGGCTGGTGCCCTTTAAAGTGTGAGGAAGGTGAAAGTTATAAAATTAGATTTTCAAAGAAATTTGATGAAAAATAGAGATTGTTATCTATCTCCTTGTGGAAAACTCATCAGCGTTTTCTTATAAAATAAATTCTCCTTTTTCAAAAAATCCTTTGAAAGAAAGGCTCAATGGCAAAAAGAAAAATTATTCACTTTCTTAATATTTTTATATTTCAATTATTTATAAAGGCGATATGTTGCGTAAGGATGGGGAAGAGGCAGAACGAGAAGTTCCCTTTATAGCCTTTGCTTCCCCTTAGCTATCTGGGCTAAAGAAGAATCCACGGAGGGAATTGGCAAAAAAAGATGTTCATTCCTAAAAATTGCCTTATTTGAGCGAAAAACCACGTCATGCATTTTAAGGCAGGCTGTTAAGCATGGACTCATGGAGGCAGGCTATATGTCAGTACACAGCGGTATCTGAAGATGGGGCACGCATTGCCCGCTTCGATAAGGGTGAAAAGGCGCATTGGACGAGAGCGCCTAGGGGCTGTTTCTCAGGAAACACTGATTAAATGAAAGTGTATATAAAAATTTACTATAAAATAATTCCGAAAAGGAACTTCTGCTATCTCAGTGATTGAGGATGCCTCTTTTCAATTTATTGATAAGAGGCATAATTAAAGCGCTTTGAGGAGATGGGGGGAGTTTGAGGGGAGAAGGGGAAACTTTTGGGTTTTGGCACCTGTTGCTTCCTAAGAGGAAAGTTCCCCGTTCCCCTCTCCAGAAAAATAATTCATCAGTGTTTCTTTGGAGACAGCCCCTAAGGGCTTATTTCCATTCGTTCTATGAGATGGGTGCAGCCGCATCATGGTGTTTGACCGTGCCCCCAGTAGCATTGGCTTTTAGTCAGAAGGGTTATTTGTATGCAGAAGGTTTTTGAGACGCCATGTCTCCTTAAAAAAAATATGACTGTTGAAACTCTTGAAAAAAAGACTCATATAAGCATGACTGGAGCATCTGACACACAGGGGGATCGTCCAAACAATCGCGTTATACATGGTACAGAAGCGAGTACGTCCCTGAATACGCAAGCATATTGTGATACGCCTCAAACTAACGAAAAAAAACTTGTGATGGGGCATATGGAACTTGGTGCAGTAGAGAATATGCATGTTATTGATAATACACAAAAAACATGCATACCACATGATGCAATGCACCTGGATAAAATTCAGGCAGGTAAGTTGCAAGCAGAGCGTATACGTGCCGAAAGAGTACGCGCCGCCCGCGTTCAAGCCGAGGCTGCCTGCCTTAAAAAGCAACAAAATGCCGCTCCTGCCACTCAAGCAACGCTGCCCCTCCCACCACAGAGTCCATTTACGGTGGTTCGCTGGCGCTATCGTTTTCATGATTTTGTGACAGGTCCCACCAATGCCGTAGCCGTGGCTGCTGCCAAGGACATTTGTCAAAGTAATGGCGTTGTGGAAACGCTCTTTGTCAGCGCACCTCCCGGCCTTGGTAAAACGCATCTTATCCATGCCATAGGGCAAACACTCGCCCACGAAAAAGAAGAAATGCGCGTAGGCTATCTTACCGCGGAAGAATTCACATCGCGTTTTGTATACGCAAGTCGGCATCACACCATGGATGCTTTTAAAGCCGCGCTGCGCGATCTGGATGTGTTATTGCTGGAAGATGTCCATTTTTTTCAAGGGAAAGAAAAAACTCAAGATGAGGCTTTGGCCACTATTAAGAGCCTGCAATCCAAGGGGAGCCGATTGGTGCTCACGTCCTCCTTTACGCCCCGTGAATTGCAAGGTGTGGACAGTCACTTGGTTTCTTATTTTTGTTCCGGCATGCTCACCAGCATGGAAAAACCTACAAAAGATATGTGTCGCTCTATTCTTTGCAATAAGGCGCGCAGTTTTCAAGTGCTCTTGCCGGAACCTGTGGCAGAAGTCTTGGTCGACCACCTCAATACAGATGTCAGACAGCTTGAAAGCTGCTTAAATAACTTGATATTTAAGGCACGGCACTTAAATAGAGAAATTTGTGTGGAGCTGGCCATGGATGTACTTTCCCAGTATGCCAAGGTGGAGCAAAAGCTTGACATGGACAATATTATCCGCTTGGTTTTAAGCAGCTTTGGCATGAGTGAAGAACAGCTTTGCTCGCGTAGTCAACGTAAGGCCTGCGTGCTTGCAAGAGCCACGGCCTACTATTTGGCGCGCAAGCATACCGATGCCACATTACAAGACATTGCAAGCCGTTTTAATCGCAGGCATACCACTGTCCTCAAAGGGATAACGTCCATCGAAAAAGAAATGCAGCGTCAATCGAGCCTTGGGCGACAGGCCATACACGCCATTCAATTGATTGAACGCAATGCGGCGAACATAGCGACCTGTTGAAAAACTTCACTTTAGGCAGGCTGCTCAAAAGTGGTAAGATGCGAGGAAGCGAAAAAAGTCACGGTGCGAAGGACGACTCGAAGGCGTAGTCGTTACACAAGAAACGCGTGTTACGGGTCAACCCACTTGAGCCAGAAAATTTTAAGGAAACACTCATCGTGGTACAAGCAACCCATCAAGCGATGAGCACCTTGTGAGGCGGAGATTCAGATCCGTACGAACACTATGTTCGCGATCGAGACAATCGTCCGCCTCACTTCCTTTTGTCGTTCTGACAAAACTCTCATCTATTTTCACGTAATAATTCTAATAATCGATTGATATACATAACGATATATAAAATTTTGCATAGTGAAGACAGCGCAGACGAAGGGTCGCAAAACACACTACCTGGACTTCCATGACACGACGCAAAGCGTATCTTGTTTTGCGAAAAAAAAAACGTGCTTTTGTGAAAGAAATTTGCTATACATCACGTGGCTGACGGAAATTGAGTGAAAAGTACTTTTGTGACAATGTGTTGCAGAAACTTCAAACGAGACTTCCGTGTGGTCATCTTTTTCGAACGCGCACGTATGGAGAGTATTTTACTCTCTTGAATCTCAAGGGGGTGAATGTAGTCACCCATAGAGGGGTTCATGGCATACATGGCAAAAAGGCCGTCCACGAACACGACGTCACTGTATTGTGTCAAAGTGCTGATTCTTGGACGCTTCCCACGTGTTGCGACACATGTCGCACGACAATGCAGATGCAGAGGAGCTCGCATGAAAAAACAGGCCAAGGTATCGAAGCTTGGAATTATGGCGGCACTACTTTTGAGTATGGTCATATTTCCCTCCATGATGGTTGACACCGCCGTCAGTGCAGAGGCAGAAGTGGATCGTATCCCCTTTGTGCTTGAAACACTGAAGGCCGACAAAATGCCCCCAGTATTTTTTTCTCACGACAAACACATAGCAGCCTTGGAAGACAACTGTGAGGCCTGCCACACTGTCAGCGGTGAGTTTTTCTTGGAAAGTGAAGAAAAAGATGCTGATGACGTGGTGGCTTATGTACACACGGAATGTGTAAGTTGTCACGTAAAGCAAGCCTCGGGAAAACCCACTGGGCCGGTTTTGGCCTCGTGTCGTAGCTGTCACAGCGAGAGCATCGCTGCTGCTCAGTCTCAATAGCCAAAATAGCTTATTTGGAGGCATTTATTATGTTGAATATTCTTACAGGGCCACTCTTTACTCTCTCCCTACTTATTTTTGTGGTAGGCATGATAGTGCGCATTGTACTGTACATCAAAGGACTTGATTGGCGCCTTGAGCGTGTGGCCTACGGCCCACAGATGGGTCGTGGACTGCCAGGAGCGCTTGCATCCATAGGCATGTGGCTGCTCCCTGGTGGCACCCAAGGCTGGCGTAAGCAGCCGCTCATGGCAGCAGGCTTTTTCCTTTTGCATATTGGTGCAATTTTGTTGCCATTCTTCCTTGTTGGGCACACGGTGATCTTGGAAAATGCCACAGGCATCAGCTTGCCTAGCTTGCCCATGGGACTTGCAGACTTTTTAACATTTATGGCCTTGGGCGGCCTTGCTATCTTGACAGTGCGTCGCTTTGTTGTGCCAGAGGCCAAAGCCCTAACCACATGCCAAGATTGGGGCGTGCTCGTTTTGACCATTGTCCCCTTTGTTTCCGGAGCTTTGGCGCGCTTCTGTCCGGCTGAAGTATGGACAATTGTACATATTTTGAGCGCAGAAATTTTCTTGATTGTGGCACCTTTCACCAAGTTGTCCCACATTGTTCTGTTCTTCATGTCCCGTGGTCAATTGGGCATGGATTATGCCATTAAAAGAGGCGGTGCAGAGCGTGGCCCCGTCTTCCCCTGGTAAGCACACAAGGAGTCGTACATGTCGAACAAACCTTTTTGCAGTAAAATTCCACTCAACACCAAAGAAGACATTATGCATGTCCTCAGTGACAAGGGTGGGGCGAAATATTATGAAGAAATGAAGTCCTTGCCCGTGGACACAGAACAACTCAAAAGCCAGCTTGAAAAGACCTGTAAGTCGCGTACCCGCACTTGGCTTAATGTCTGTGCCCATTGCGGTATGTGTGCCGAAAGCTGTTTTCTTTATACGGCAAATGATAATGTGCCCGAGCAAATCCCGTCGTACAAAATCCAAAAAACCTTGGGTGCGATGCTCAAAAACCCTGAACAGGTCGACGCTGCTTTTATGATAAAGTGCATGGAAGTTGCGTGGTCCCAGTGTACATGCTGTAACCGTTGTGGTGTGTACTGCCCTCACGGCATTGATACTGGCGTCATGATAAGCTATTTGCGCGGCATATTGTTCTCGCACGGCTTTGTACCATGGGAACTCAAAATCGGTTCCGGCATGCACCGCGTTTACGGCGCACAAATGGACGTGACACAAGAGGATTGGCTTGAAACATGCGAATGGATGATGGACGAAGCCCAAGACGAATGGCCGG
>CAYJPE010000107.1:0-9279 GCA_964371965.1 uncultured Desulfovibrionaceae bacterium | reverse complement strand
TCCCTATATTAAAATTGAAGCTGAGTAAATAAGTCACAGATTAGTATTTTACCTAGGGGTTGTCGTTAAATTGCGAATTTTTGTGTTATATCAAGGAAGACAAGCTTACTTTGAAAGAATATACTCTTATGATATTTGACTGAAAAGCAAGCGAAGTCTGACGCAGAGCCTGCTTCGATAAGGACGAAAAGGCGCATTTGACGACAGCGCCTAAAAAAACAAACATTGAGAGTAAACACCCTACTAAGGCGTATGTTTTTTCAATTCGTCGGTAAACTCAATAACCATTTTAATAGGCTCATGAAGATCTTTCATACGCCATGTGCTGTATTGTTTTATGGCGGTTGCCGGTTCATGAGCATTGCTTTCTATAATATTTCCATAGGCTTTAATGGTGACAGTGCCGCGTGACGGAATAGTGTTTTTTGCCACAAGAGCTTTGTCTTCCGGCGACATATACCTTGACGTGATGGTTAATCTTTTACCCTCCACCTTAAAATTAAACAAACCCGATGCTTCGGGGTAGATGTAGGGAGAAGAATACGCAAAGGCAGTTTGGAAAGTGCTTTCACCAGACCTTTTCATCTCCATGCGTGTATGCTTACGCTCTGTAATAACGCGCTTGAATTCACTCATAATTTGCTGAGGTATGAGTTTGGGATCAAGACTTTGTTCATACATGGCGTCGCTGTACATGAGCATCATATACATTTCACCTATAAATTCAAATGAATAAGAGTAATTACTTACATAGAGTGTAGCAGAATAATTATTTGGAACAAGGCAGCCGGTCAAAAAACCGCTGCAACACAACACAAAGATGAGCGACAAGGCGCGCGCATATGAATACAAAACATGCATGGTGAATGGCTCTATCATTTTTCCCTGTAAACACAAGAAATCGCTGATGTAATAAATTTTTTGTTCTCTAGGCGCTGTCTCTCAATAAACTTTTTTGCGTTCTGCCCCTGCTCCGAAGGGGTCAAACAGCGTTTTTTACTCCAGTCAAATACCATAAGAGTATGTTCCTTCCGTAAAAAGACGTGTTTTCCTTGGCAGAAACACAAAATCTTTTTATTTAGAAACAGCCTCTCGCAAAGAAGACAAATTTTGAGAAGCCCACGGCATGTTTGACACATACAAGAGGTTCACGAAACGAGCCTTATCAGCCCGTTGAAAAAGTGCAATCTGCGGCGTCCCCTTCGGAGCGGGGATAAAAAGTCAAACCGCTTATGTATGTCTAATACACCGCGCGCCTTGACTTTTTTCGCTTCCTTGCATCTCACACTTTTTGAACGGACTGTCAAAAATGGAGTTTTTCAACAGCCTGTTATGCAATGAGAGGGCAGAAAGGCATTCAATCAGTGCTTCCACAACACGTCAGGAAGAGGAAAAGGCTATTCTTCTGTGAGCCGCCGTGCCATAAGTTGCTGCACACAGTAGTACGGCTCCACATCGTTATACAAAATATCGTACATGGTGTTTATGATAGGCGCATTGACAGCATAGTTTTGTGCCATGCTATACGCCGCCTTTGTGGTACTTACTCCTTCGGCCACCATGCCAAGAGATTGGACAATGTCGTGGAGCTTCTCACCCCGCCCAAGACGCAAGCCTACTTGGCGATTGCGCGAAAGATCGCCCGTACACGTGAGCATGAGATCCCCAATGCCGGAAAGCCCCATGAACGTCATGTCCTGTGCCCCAGCCGCCACACCCAAGCGACGAATTTCCGCAAGGCCACGAGTGAGCAAGGCCGCCCGTGTGTTGTGCCCAAAACCAAGGCCGTCGCAGACACCTGTCGCAAGGGCAATAACATTTTTAAGCGCACCTCCAAATTCCACACCCAACACATCTTTGCACGAATAGCAGCGAAACAAGGGCGACGAAAATACCGTTTGCAAGGCATGGTCGAGCCCCTGTGTGCCACAGCCCAGAACCACGGCAGTGGGGTGGGCGTTCAACACTTCATCCGCAAAAGAAGGGCCGGAGAGCATGGCATATTGCGGTGCTTTATGTGCCAAAACATCTTTCACCACTTGCCCCATGGTCATACTGTCTGCCCCCTGTAGTGATACTTGTCGCGAGACTTCAAGTCCCTTGGATGCATTCACAAGCACGATACCAAAGGGCAAAAAAACCTGAACATCCACAAGAAATTGCCGCATATGCTGTGCTGAAAGTGCCAATACCACAATTTCTTGATGGCGCAACAAGGACATATCGCACGTGGCTTTTATATCCTCATGTAGCGCATGCCCTTGTACATAATGCGGATTTTTATGATGCACGTTAATGTGCTCTGCCACATGCGCCTTTCGTACAAAAAGTGTGACCATATGCCCCTTTGAGGCCAAAACGTGAGCCAGGGCACTCCCCCAGCTGCCGCCCCCCACAACGCCCATATGCAATGCTGCGTCTTTTTTCATAAAACACTCTTTTTGTTAGCTTTACATGGCATTATTCGCATTGAGTGTGGCAATTTGTGCATCGATGGATTCTTGCAGCACAGACGGTAGACCCATAATATCCACGTTTAAAAATCCGCGCACAATAGTAGACGTGGCCTCGTCCTCATCCATACCACGCGCCATAAGATACTCTATTTCTTCCTGCGCAATCTTACCCACAGCTGCCTCGTGGGATAATTCCACACCATCCACGTCAGAGTCCAGCTCCGGAATGGCGTGAATACGTCCACCGCCCAAAATAAGCCCTTTGCATTCCAAGTGCCCCCGTGCCGGTACAGCACTCGCACTCATATAACCGCGATTGATAATGGTACCACCTGTGGTGAGGGTACGAGCAATAATTTCACCGCGCGTATTGGGTGCATCAAGATGGATGCTGTTGCCGCAGTCAATGTAAGAGCCCTTAGGTGTTACGATGACCGAATTAAAACGGGCTACACTGCCCTGCCCTGCCAAACGTATGGAAGGATACATTTGCAAGTCTGCCACAGGTTCCAGCAACACATAGTTATTGCAAAAAACTGCCCCTTCGCCAAGAATACCCGCAGAACGCGGTCGTACCATGGTTTGCGAGCCCCAGTTATGAATCATGGTAAAGGTAAGTGTGCCGCCTTTTTCCACATAAAATTCTGTAACGCCAAGGTGCGCGGCATCGTGTGTCATATGTGATGTGGCACAACCGCCAAGAATATTGAGTTCTGCCCCTTCTTCCACCACAATAATATTATGAATACTTTGCCCCGTCCCATTGCCTTTAATGAACAAACACGATTGCACGGGCGCCTCAATCTTCACCCCTTTGCGAGCACGCATGAAGTAACCGCCTTGCAAATGGGCATGAGCCACCTTGGTAAAGTCGTCCTTATCCGGCTTGAGCAATTGCCAATAGTATTGAGGAAGTCCGTCGTATTGGCGCAATGCCTCCTTGATATCTAAAATTTCAAGACCATCATGCTTGCTTTGGCAATGCACACCGCCGTGGTTCAAGTGCATAAATGTGCCACTTGTGCGGGTATCATCCACATCAATACCTGCTAAAAGGAGGCGTTTTTTATCCTCAAAGGGCAAGTGCTGCAAATTTTGAATACTCTCTTCTCCAGACGTGTTCTCTGAAGAAAATTGATAACGTGAAAGTTGTGTGCTGTTCATGACAGAGGTTCCTCCATAATGGTACCGTACATATCGCCTGCAAAACAGCGCAAACACTCTTGATACCCGTAATCCGAAATATGCTGTAAAATCTTGCGGGGCGATGCTTCGCAGCACAAGACTCCCTTATACATAACTTGCCCACGGTCGGCCTCCACATAATCCAAAATATGCCCTGTATGCGTAATAATAAGGCCGCTTGTGCTACATCGCTCTCGGCGTTCGCGCAGCGTTGCTTGACAATTGTTGCAGCCTCCGTCAAGCAAGGCGCGCACGGTTGTCCCCACAAGACGCATATTTTCCAAATCAACACCGGATTCCGGTTCGTCAAAAAGCATAAATTCCGGTTGTTGCGCCATAAGTTGCAAAAGTTCCGAGCGTTTTATTTCACCGCCAGAAAAACCAGCATTAATATCTCTGTCAAGAAAGTCTGTAAAGTTCACACGTTCTGCCAGAGCATCCACGTCGATTGCGTGCTTGCGGTCGCACATTTTTACAAGAGTTCGTGTGGGCAAGCCGTGAATGGTGGGTGGTCGCTGAAAGGACATGCCCATACCAAGGCGCGCCCTTTCATACATAGGCGAGTGTGTAATATCAACACCACGGAAAATAATGCGCCCCTGTGTTACCGTGTATCCGGAAAAACCCATAAGTGTCATAAGCAGTGTTGTTTTGCCTGAACCATTGGGCCCAAACAAAATAAATGTCTCACCACTCCTGACGTGCAGATTAACGCCCTTCAGCACTGGTTTTGCCTGCACAGACACATGAAGATCCCTGATTTCAAGCATTATCCACTTCTCCCAAATATTGCAAAACGTCATAGTGCACACTATCGAGAATATGCGTGATTTTTGTCACGCATTCGTCGCCCACTGCATTGCCGAGAAGGCCAGCCAAAAAAGCGGCGCGCCTTGCATTGATCAAAGCTCGATAACCTTCGGCATCATTGCCGCACGGTATGGCAGCAATACCTTGGGCAAATGCTTGTAAATCTTCCTCGGTCACTCCTTTAAGGGCTATCACTTCGCCATCAATGGAGCTTACTCCTTCATGAACACGCAACATCACGGGCTTTTCCCGCATATAGGCTATACACACTTCCATTATTTTTCCTCATAAGTATTCTACAATAACAGGCTGTTGAAAAACTCCATTTTTGACAGTCCTTTCAAAAAGTGCCCCTTCTGCAAAGGTCGCAAGGAAGCGAAAAAAGTCAAGACGCGCGGCGTATTAAATATACATAAGCGGTTTGACTTTTTTCGCTGACGCCGCAAATAGCACTTTTTTCAACGGGCTGATAAACATAGCCACGCAATCAGCATATGGAAGATGCCCCATGATACAAAAAAAAGCAAGCCATGAGTGTGTCCTTTTTTTCACAATACACCTCACAGAGCAAGTCACGTTGTCACATACTTAGCGCCTTTTGTCGTCCTGCGGCTCTTGTGTCAAAAACATATGTAAAAGCTGCGTCAACTTTTCGTGATGCGTCTTTCGCAAAATTTTAAATTTTTCAGCCAAGGCCACAGCCATATTCTGTAAGACTTCCAGTGATTTATTATTTTGCAAAATAATAGAACAGGCGCGCATTTTCTCCTCTCGCGACCATTGCCATGAATCCATTTTTTTGCATTGCTCTATTGACCATTTGCGATTATTCATAAGGCGCGTATAACGAATTTTTATGTCACAATCGAGACCGATGATATACGTATCCGCCTTCGTACCCCAGTTCTTTTCTAAATAGAGGGGGACTTCTGCCACAGATACCGGTTTGTCTTGATATTTTTTCCAAAAATTTTTGAGGCTTGCATGCACATATTCATGAATGACCCCTTCCACTTCGTGGCGTAAAGCCTCGCTTTTATTCATGGCAGCGCGAAGTGTTGCACGGTTCACTTCTGCGGCGGCATTGGGCACAAACACTGTCCCAAAGCGTTGCATAAGGTATGTATGCCCTTCACCACCCGGTTTATAGAGCGCTGCCACCACCATGTCTGCACTCCACACGGGTACTTTCATGGCGGCAAATTCTCGTAAAAGTGCCGTTTTTCCGCAACCGGGCAAACCCGTGATGACAACTTTTTGGTGAGAAGAGCTCAGACGCATCATGCATTCAAGAAGATCATTTGGTGCTGGACAAAAAAAGGACATTCTTTGCTTATGCCCCGGATGTGGCAAGTTCAGCATTTGGGCGTGGAGCATTTGGCGCTTGGCAAGGGGCATTTTTGCATGATAAGGATTGTACACTGCATCACCTAGGATAGGGAAACCAGCATGAGCCATGTGTACACGGATTTGGTGGGTACGCCCTGTATAAATACGAATACGCAAAAGGGCAAAGCGTCTTTTGGGATCAGCAAAAAGTGTTGTCCATTCCGTATGCGCCGCACGTCCTCCTTGACTGTGAGGCACAATAGCCATTTTCACTTTGACAGTGGGATGCCTGCCAATGGGTTCGCGCACACTGCCTTCCTTGACGGGCACACCTTGGACAACAGCTATATATTCCTTGGTCACATCACGGTGGGCAAAATTTTCGCTGAGTATGAGGCGGGCTTCTTCGTTAAGCGCGACCACAAGCAAGCCTGTCGTATCCTTATCGAGCCTATGCACAATACCCGGGCGCATGCCCTCCATGGCGCTGAGTTGCGGAAAATGGGAGAGCAGTCGCTGAATAAAGGTGCCCTGCGGACACGAATCACTGGGATGAACGGTGATACCCGCAGGCTTATTGGTGACAACCATATAATCATCATGCCAGATGACGTCCACGGGGCCTTCTTCTGCTTGAAGAAGAGGTTCAGGCGCTGACAGAAAGAACATAACCTGCTGGCCGATCTTCAGGCGCATACTTGGGCTGTATGTGCACACGTCGTCAAGGAAGCACTGACCATCTCGAATGGCATCTTTAATGGATTCACGAGATGCGCCACGTATGGAGTCCAAAAGAAAAGCGTCTATGCGGACGTTTTCGTATTCTTCGTCAACGACAAAGTTATATTCTTCTTCCATAAATTACCCCAAATGAGCGCGCACACATTCACTCATATGCTTTTCACACACAGAACCTTTCAGCTACTCTCCCTCTCACAATTCTCTCTGACGCGGGCGCTATTTTCATACGTTCAAACAGCGCCCCTGTCAACGAATCATTGCTACATTGTTTCATATACTTTTTTTTGATTATCGTGACAACAGTTGAATTTTTTTGATGAAAAACTCAATTCTCATAATATGAACGTAAAACTTGACTGCGAATGGGGTGACGCAATTTTCTTAACGCTTTGGCTTCAATTTGGCGTATGCGCTCACGAGTCACATTAAACAGCTTGCCTACTTCTTCAAGGGTATGGTCACTTTTTTCTGAAATGCCAAAACGCTTACGCAAGACTTGTTCTTCTCGCGGTGTCAAGTCAGCAAGCACAGATGCCAGTTGTTCAGAAAGCTTTGTGTTGATGACTTCTTCAGCCGGCGCCACAGCCTTCTTGTCTTCGATGAAGTCCCCAAGGCTTGAGTCCTCTTCATCACCGATGGGCGTCTCAAGGGAAATGGGTTCCTTGGCAATTTTTAACACCTTTTTCACCTTGTCAACCGGATATTCCATGCGCTCGGCTATTTCTTCCGGTGTGGGATCACGCCCAAGTTCTTGCACAAGATAACGTGACGTACGGATAAGTTTGTTAATAGTTTCAATCATATGCACAGGAATACGAATGGTGCGTGCTTGGTCGGCAATGGCACGAGTTATAGCTTGGCGAATCCACCATGTGGCATAGGTAGAAAATTTGTAACCGCGCTGATACTCAAACTTGTCAACAGCCTTCATAAGCCCAATATTGCCCTCTTGAATAAGGTCAAGAAATTGCAAACCGCGGTTTGTGTACTTTTTGGCAATGGAGACCACAAGACGCAAGTTTGAGCGAATAAGCTCTTGCTTTGCCCGCATGGCCGCCGTATTGCCACGCTTAATACGCCACAAAACTTCTTCCAAATCATTGACATTATGACAGCACTTTTCTTGGAGGCGCCGCAATATCTCAATTTTACCCACAATCATTTCCTTAAAGGAAAAGAGCTCGTCAACACTCAGGCGCAATTCCTTGGCTGCATCCACAGGCGACACGTTGCGCAATTCAAGATCCGAAAAAAGCACTTGAATTTCCAATTGTGTGCGCCCTGTAGAAAGAATATAGGCAGACAAATCGCGCTGGCAATTGTGCATTTGGCGCACATAATCTTCTACTGTTTCAATGATACGATCAATGAGCGTTTTTTCCAACTTAATATCCCGCAAGCGCGAGACAATTTCTTCTTTGAAATTGAGAATTTCCTTTTGGACGCCTGCCACACGGCGATCAAGCGTACAGCAGTCATCCAACTTGGCATAGACTTTCTTCTTTTTGCGGAAGGTGGCCTTAATTTCATCAAGAAGGAAGATAACACGGGAACGCTGACTCATTTCGTCTTCGCTGGGGTCGTCTTCTTCAATGGTTTTTACCACGTCCTTGAGCTTTATGCGATTAAAGCGCAAGTCATCACCCACATTAATAAGCTCTTCCACGGCAACGGGCACTTCTACAAGGGCATACAAGACATCCTGCTCCCCTATTTCAATCTTCTTGGCAATAACAACTTCGCCGTCGCGATCAAGCAAGGGCACAGCACCCATTTCGCGTAAATACATGCGCACGGGATCGGTACTGCGAGAGGAGTAGTCCACTGCATCGTCATCTTCCACAAGATCCAAGGTGCTTTCTGCCACCGTATCATCAGCTTCCGTGGCGGTAACTGTAATTTTTTTTCCGTCTTTTTCTGAATCCACAATGACAATTTCAAGCTGTTCAAAAATACTTATGATTTCGTCAAATTGTTGCTCAGAAGCGCTCATTTCCATGGGGAGAGCCTTGTTGACCTCTTCAAAAGTCAAAAAGCCCGTAGCCTTGCCCTTGGCTATGAGGGTCTTAATTTGCTGTATGTCTTTAAGGTTGTTCATGGGAGGACTCCTTCATCGTCTCTTGAAAATGTCCGTGTGATATATAGCATAAATAAAAAATCATGTACGCTTTTGTCTCTGTATAAAGTGTTTCACGAGTAGACTCGATGTCTCGCTATAGCAGATTTTCCTTGCTTTTTATGTCTCGCCCTGTTGTCGCTTCAGATTTTCCTGAATAAGGCGTAAATATTCTAAGTCATTATCAAAGCTTCCTGTGCCCGCGTTTTCGCGCAATGCGGCGGAAAGCGCTTTCTTTTGCTCAGTCAGTGCCAGAACGCGCAATTCTTCCGCAAGCCACGCAAGTTCCGTATCTCCATCATCCCGAGGTGCCACTTCTCCCGTGCGGCATTGCACCCAAAACAGCTTTTCGCGTTCGTTAAGTTCTACAAAAACATTTTCGGCACCATGCTCGTCCAGCTTTTCCCACAACTGCCTGCCAACAGATGTACTTATGGCAAAATCCGCACCGATACTGCGCAGATCCTCAAGCCTGTGAGGATAACGCACGGCATACATGAGGATTTGCTTATCACGCATGGCTTCGGCTGTGAGCAATTTGCCTGTGGGGCCGGTATGCGCGCCGGCGTAAATGTGTTGTGCTTTGCTGTTTGCAGCATTGAGACTGTCATTGGCATAAACACCGTCATTGGCATAAACACC
>CAYJPE010000106.1:0-9606 GCA_964371965.1 uncultured Desulfovibrionaceae bacterium | reverse complement strand
TTGCTTTTTCAGTCAAATACCATAAGAGTATATTCCTTCAAAGCAAGCTTGTCTTCCTTGATATAACACAAAAATTCGCAATTTGACGACAGCGCCTAGGCAGGCTGTTCAAAAAGGGTGAGATGCGAGGAAGCGAAAAAAGCCAAGGTGCGCAGTGTATTGGGCATACATAAGCAGTGTGACTTTTATCGCTGACGACGCAGATTGCCGTTTTTCAACAGCCTGTCAGAGACAGCGCCTAGATGCTCACCTTGGCACCAAGCACCTTAATGAAGGCAGCAATCCACTCGGGATGTGCAGGCCATGCAGGCGCCGTCACAAGATGACCGTCCACGACAGCATTACTGGCGGTGGCATTGATTTCTGACCATGTGGCACCTGCCATTTCCACGTCCGGTTTCACAGCGATGTAGGCTGTGCACGTTTTTCCTTGAAGCACATTGGCGGCCACGAGAATTTGTGGGCCATGGCAAATGGCGGCAATGGGCTTTTTGGCATTGTCAAATTCGCGGACTATATCCAAAACCCGCGGAGTAAGGCGCAAATACTCGGGAGCACGTCCACCGGGGAGCACAAGACCCACGTAGTCTGCAGTGTTGACAGTATCAAAGTCGTAGTTGAGGGCAAAGTTATGCCCGACTTTTTCTGAGTAGGTTTGATCACCTTCAAAGTCATGAATGGATGTTTTGACGGTATCGCCCGCTTTTTTGCCGGGGCATACGGTATGTACTTCGTAGCCAAGCATGAGAAGCATTTGAAAAGGAACCATGACTTCGTAGTCTTCAACAAAGTCACCTGCGATAAGAAGAATTTTTTTGCTCATTTTTTGCGCCTTTCATTTAATAGTGATAAAATGGTACTTGCCATGTGGGGAATTATATATATACTCTGCACAACAATTCAAGACATTTTTATTGAGGTACCTTATGCCCATGTATGATTTTTTTTGTGAAACATGCGAAAAGAGCTTTGAAGAGCTTGTTTCGCCTGATGAAACACCTCCTTGCCCCCAGTGCAAGGGACATACTGTTATCAAAAAAATTTCTTTGCCAAGCCCATTGAAAACAGGAGCTTTTCCTTATAAAGTCGGTCCTGTACGCCCCATGGCGCAAGGGCGCTCTTCCGGTTGCCCCAAGGCCGCAATGTGTGGAAGTAGCGGTTTTTCTTGAGCGCAATAAGCATGTAAAGAAATGCGTGACATTTCCAAAAAAACTTTTGCAATTACCCCTAGTTTCCTCTAGAATACGGCATTCTATGGCGAACAGGGGTATTTGCATGTTGAAAAGTATGACGGGTTTTGGACGTTCTTTGTTGGAAGATACTGATATAACACAACAATGGGAGATACGCAGTGTCAATGGTCGTTATCTGGACATGCGTTGGCATGTGCCTGTGCCCTTGCGCTGTGTGCAAGCACGTCTTGAAAAACTTGTTCGACAATATGCCCAAAGGGGTAGGGTAGACGTGCATGTTCTTTTGCAATACGGCGAAACAGCACCGCATGCGACGTATTTTGATGCGCGACAGGCGTCCTTTATGCTCGAATCGTTGCGCCTTCTTGCACAAGAAAAGCAAGAAACTTTTAGCGCTGATTATAATGCTTTGCTGCGCATTTCTTCTTTGTGGGGAGAACAAAGTCATTTGATGGATGAATCTGTGGTGACTCGCCTTGAAGAGGGGCTCATGCTCGCACTTGAAGATTGGAATGAGTCCCGTGCAGCGGAAGGGCAAGGTCTTGCGCTTGATATTCGTTCGCGAATTTTGCGCATGGAAGAATGGGTGGAGAGCATTCAAGCGCGCGTACCTGACATTAAGGAAGAGCGCATGAACACACTTCGTGAGCGTCTTTCTGAACTTTTAAAGCAACAGGGACTTGAGCTTGATGAAGGACGTTTTTTGCAAGAGGTTGTCGTTCTGGCGGATAAACTTGATGTGAGTGAAGAGCTCACCCGCCTACATTATCATTTACAGCGCCTCAATGAACTGTTACAAGTGGGCAAGGACGTGGGACGCCGCTTGGATTTTACCTTACAGGAATGCTTTCGCGAAATTAATACCTGCGGAAATAAAATACCTGATGTCCACTTGTCGCGAATAGTTGTGGACTTTAAGAATGAACTGGAAAAATGCCGCGAACAAGTGCAAAACCTTGAATAGTAACGGAGTGATGAGGTATGCAGCTGCAACAGCTTATAAATATAGGTTTTAATAATTACGTTGTGGCATCGCGCATTATATCCATTCTCAGTCCTTCATCTTCGCCCATGAAACGCTTGCGTGAGGATGCCAAGGCGCAGAGTCGTTTGGTTGATGCAACACAAGGACGTAAAACGCGTTCTATCTTGGTAACGGATTCCAACTATGTGATTCTTTCAGCCATTCAACCTGAAACCATCAGTCAAAGGTTTTTGCAGGAAGCAGAGAATGTTGAGGCACAGCATTCTCTTGATAAAGGCGGCACCAGAAGATGAACACTGTCGAATTTGAGTCATAAGGGCTGTTGCATGTGCTTTGGGCAGCCCGTTGAAAAGGTGCAACCTGTTGCGTCAGCGAAAAACAGTCAAAACGCTTGTGTATGTTTGGTACACTGCGCGCCTTGACTTTTTTCACTGTGCCTCGCACAGTACAAGCGCTTCTTTGCATCTCACACGTGTTGAACGGACTGTCCAAGGCGGTGTTTTGCAACAGCCTGCTGAGTTTTTCATTGTGTGCTTTGTGCCCTTATAAGGGTGTCTGGTTTATTTTACGAATTCCATATTGTTATTGTATATGTCGAGGTTTTTTTGAAATACGCTCTTAGTTCAAAGAACAAAAGTTCGAAATAATCAGTGATTTTGCTAAAAAATATGGAAGATATTGTTTTGTGTTCAACGGAATTATTTAGGTTAGACCGCTCCTGATATGTTGTGGGTGGAACAAAAGGGGTATGTGTATGGTTTTGGTGTCCAAGGGTAATGTGCTTGTCATATGTGCCCCCTCTGGGGCTGGAAAGACAACTCTTGTCAAAAGGCTTCTGGAAGAATTTCAAAATTTTACTTATTCCATTTCCTATACGACGCGTGCGCCACGAAGTAATGAAGTCCACGGTCGAGATTATCACTTCATTGAGCCACAAGACTTTAAAGAAAAGTGTAATGAGGGTTTTTTTGCCGAATGGGCACATGTTCACGGAAATTATTATGGGACTCCGCTGGGGTCCACCATGCGTACCCTTGAAAGTGGCAAAAATGTTATTTTTGATGTGGATGTTCAGGGTGCTGCACAATTGCGCATGAGTTTGCCCTCTGCGGTGTTTATCTTTATAATGCCTCCCTCCCTGGTGGAGTTGGAGCGCCGCTTGCGGCACAGAGCCACAGACGGTGAGGAACAACTCAAAACACGCTTGAACAATGCAGTTTCGGAAATATATCAGGCACACTGGTTTGATTACATTATTGTCAATGATGATAGAAATGTTGCCTATGACCAACTTCGTTCTGCCTATATTGCTTCCACATTATACCCACGACAAAGGCCACATCTTATCCAAAGCATTTTGGGCACATCATGATAATGGGATGGCATTTGAAGATGACGGAGGCCATGCACTATGCAAAAAGCTGAACTGGTTGTTGCTCTTGACACGCAAGATATGCAGGTGGTGCGTCAACTTGCACAAACGCTTCGACACAGTGTGTCTTGGTTTAAGGTTGGTTTAGAGTTGTTTGTGCAAACAGGCCCCTGTGTTGTAGAATTTTTGAAAAAGCACGGCTTTAAGGTCTTTCTTGATTTAAAGATGTATGACATTCCCAACACCGTATATGGGGGAGTGCTTTCTGCCATACACATGGGGGTTGACATGATGACCATTCATGTGCAAGGAGGAGAGCATATGGCTAAAGCTGCACTTAAAGCGGTGGACGAAGGTATTGGCGCGACGACGTCAAAACCGCGTATAATGGGAGTCACAGTGCTTACCAGTATGGCGCAAGGAGATTTGCCTCTCAATAATGGGGATGTGGCTTCTTTAGTGTCAGATTTAGCGTACAAAGCCCATCAATGGGGGCTTGACGGTATTGTATCTTCAGGGCATGAAGTCAGTGCCATTAAGGCATTGTGCGGAGCACAGTTTTTGTGTCTTACACCGGGGATTCGCCTTCAAGATGCCTCGCTGGAGGATCAAAAAAGGGTTGTTACTCCTCGCATGGCTACGCGTGCAGGCGCAGATTTTCTTGTGGTGGGTCGTCCCATTACACAGGCAAAAGATCCGGCACTGGCGGTATGCGCTATTTTGCAGGATATGCAATAACTCCTCATGTATGAGGCCTGTGAAAAGTCTTTTTTGCGATTTGCGCGATAAATAATGTCAATACGTTACAGATTGAATATAGGTAATTCACCTTTTCAACAGGCTGTTTTGTAACACTGTAGACACCACTTGATGAGAGTACAATTATGAGTCAGAAAGAGCAAGCACAGCGTATCAAGGGAGTTTTTTCCACTCAAGAAATACGGCGTATTGGCACCGGCACGACGACTCGTCGTACAGTACAAAAGAACTTTTGGTTTATTGAAACTCAGGCAGACGGAAGCCTTGAAAGTCAGCCTTTAAATAGCAATCTTATTCCTTCTGGTCCAAAACGTAAGGTGACCTTGGAAGAAGTCATTGAAAAATTTGCACCGGAACCAGAATTTTACATGAATTCTGTGTTTCCAAAAATGCAAGAGCTTAAAAAATCCATTGAGGAAGGCGATGCGTATCGCGAAAAGGGTTCCACTTTTGCTGCCGAGCATGAGTTTGATAAAGCCCTGACTCTTGATGAAGAAAGTGTGCGTGCCAACTTTGGCATAGGTTTGACATATTTACAGCGCGGCGAAAGTGATAGGGCAGAAAATATTTTTCAACGTCTTTTGCAGCTCGACGCAGCTTTTAGTGTTGAGCATAAGCATCTTTTTAATGAGTTTGGCATAAGTATGCGAAAAAATAAAATGTATACTCAAGCCATCGATTATTATAAGCGTGCCCTTGAGCTCTCACAACACGATGAAAATTTGCATATCAACCTTGCTCGCGCCTACCTTGAAACCCGAGCCTACTCAAATTGCATCGACCACCTCATGCAATCTCTTGCCTTGGCACCACAAAACGAAAGCACCATGAAGTTTTTAGAATGGATGTTGCGTCGCAAACTTATTCCTGCTGAAATGCAACAAAAAGTTGCCAAGGCCATGAAGAATACCACCCCACTTGCTGCAGAGCAAGATGGGGAACAGACAAAAACTGTTCAGGATGAAGGTGGACAAGAGGAGAGTGCAGCTTCGGAAGAATCGGGGGAAGCGTAGACTGCTGAGAAAATGCTGATATAATGCCTTGTTGCCCTGTATCTGTAAAAAACTTGTGTCGTGAAACACTTATATGCTATAGAGACCGAGTGCTTTCGAAGCGCCTCTTCTTTTTAAAGATCACATAGCTGGTGAAATCGGTGTTTCTCGAAGGTAACACGCCGCAACTGCGGCATGACGGGCGAACATGTGCAACAGACCTTTTTACGAAAGTGATTGTGTGTGAAAAATTGGCAATTTAAGGCAATACCCACCATGTGTTCGGCATGGGAGCATGAAACTTTTTTAGAATCTTTGTACTTTCCTCAAAACTTTGATGACAAAAAATTTTTACTGCAACATCTGGCCATGGGGCAAAGCTCTCAAGAACGTACACATGCAGATACGCTGGGCATTTCTCCGCATTTTCATTACCTTCTCAAGCTGAGAAATTTTTTTGAATGTGAAGAAATACATAATTTTTTATCTCCAAACCTTCGCCTGCTTGCTCCCCTAGAGCTCTGGCCGGGTGTGCTTTCCGGTGCACACATTCTTGTGAAGTGCCTCAAAGAAGGTAAAAAACTCGCTGTTTGGGGCGATTATGACGTTGATGGCATAACGTCTACTTGCCTTGTACAGGATGTTCTTGGGGCGCATGGTTTTGATGTGGTAGCCCATATCCCAGATCGTATGTCTGAGGGGTATGGCTTAAATTGTTCTAGTATTACACACTTGTTTTCTCAAGGTGTTCGTGTTCTTCTGACGGTTGATTGTGGTATTTCTGATTATGATGCCATTGCACACGCCAAGGGTCTGGGAATGACCGTTGTTGTGTCTGACCATCATATGCCTCCGGCTGCATTACCGCCGGCTGATGTGCTGTGTAATCCACAACTTGCCCCATGTCCATGCAAATTTCTTGCGGGCGTGGGTGTTGTTTTTTTTCTTATGTGCGCTGTCAATAAACTTTTGAGAGAAGAAACCGGCAAAGATTATGATATGCGTGAAGTGCTTGACTTGGTCGCCCTTGGCACTTTGGCTGACGTTGTCACATTGCAAGAGCAAAACCGCATTCTTGTGAAGAATGGATTGCTGAAAATTGCCAATGCCACGCGTCCTGGTATGGCAGCTTTGAAAAAGGTTGCCCGTTTTGATATGTCGGCCAAGATGGGAGCAGGGCAAGTGGTGTTTGCTTTGGCACCGCGCATAAATGCCGCAGGGCGCATGGGGCATGCCCATCGAGCCTTGGCCTTATTGCGTGCCCCCAATCTTGATATGGCTATGCCCTTGGCGCAAGAGCTTGATGTCATGAATGCGACACGCAAAGAGGAAGAGAGCAAAATACATCAGGAAGCACGTGAACAAGCGCTTATGCAAAGTGATAAAGCGGGACTTGTCCTTTATGGTAAGGAGTGGCACCAAGGCATTATCGGCATAGTTGCCTCGCGTATTGTGGAAGAATTTTATAAGCCTACACTCATTTTATGTCAGGGTTTGTCAGGTTTGAAAGGTTCCGGACGGTCGATTCATGAGTTCCATCTCTATGAAGGTTTGGCAAAACTGTCATCCATGCTTCTCAGTTTTGGGGGGCATAAGCTTGCTGCGGGTTTGAGCTTGTGTGAAGATATGCTTGAGAGCTTAAAGGAACAATTTAACTTGTGTGTTGCTGAAGCTTTTGGAGACGTACGCCCTACGCCTACCGTAAAGGCTGAAGCTCTCTTAGACTTTTCTTTGGCAAGTGATGCCACGTTTTTGCGTGAAATAGAACAAATGCAGCCTTTTGGGATGGGTAATGCCGAGCCTGTATTTGTTTCTCCCACGCTTTTTGTTGTGAAAACGCGCTGTTTTGGATACAATAAAGAGCATTTGCTCATGGATGTGCGTGATGAGACTACTGGTATTACTTTGCAAGCAAAGATATGGCGTAAGGGTGCAGAGTTGAAGCATCTTTCCCAATCGTATATTCGACTTGCGTACACGCCAAAGATTAACACGTACAATGGTGTTTCATCTGTAGAAGTTCAAGTAAAGGATTGGAAAGTTGTACGTGCAGGGCAATCGGATGTTGCCTCGTATTCTTCCCTCAAGAAGAATAATGAATCAGTGTTTCCTTAAACATCTCGCATGTTCTTTTGCAGTATCCTTTGCACATGGGCATGACGCGTATACAGGAGGAAGGCATGGCTTGTCCATACTGCGAACATTCTTCACCCGGTGCAATGCACAAAACAGCATCGTGTACCCATTGTTTCTCTTTTCAAGAACAACAAGATCCACATGCAAATGGACAAAAACGAGACATCCGAGACGTGGAAGTGCTTTCACCGGAAGATGCGAAGAAAAGATATGGGACGCAGACGAGATATGACGCGGCACAAGAAAGCAATGCGCGGGGTAGGACAGGGCATACAGAAAAAGATAAGCATTGTGCTTTTTGGCAGTTTTCATCAGGGAGGGCTTTTCCTCGCGGGGCTTTTTTTCGTACTGCTGAACAGAGTGCATCGCAAAATACCTCGTGGATACCTGTTTTTATTGTGTTGATGACAACGTTAGGGCTTGGCATACAGTTTGGTTTTTTTGCAGGCCTTGGCTTTCTTGTTTTCTATGGCATCGGTCGTTTACTCAGTATGCTTTTTTTTGTGCGTCGCATTTTGCGAGGGCAAGGACAGCTTATGGGGTCTTGGGCGCGGCGCTGTGTTGTGTGGGCAGTAAGCTTTATTTTAACAATCTTTTTGGCAAGTTAGGGTCTGTCGTCAAAGAACGATCTTTTGTGTTATATCAAGGAAGACGAGCGTGCTTTGAGGGATGATGCTTTATGGTATTTGACTGAAAAAGTAAGTGAAGGCAGACGCAAAACCTGCTTTGAAAATGGCGCAAGGGCGCATTTGACGAAAGCCCCTAGTAAACTTGTATTCAGGGAAAAAACAATGTCGACTACTGATTTGATAACGAATAGTGTACTGTCCTCAAGGACAGAAGTATCATTTGCGTCCACTTCTCCTTTGGCGACACATTGTCACGATATATCACCTTTTCTTGCTATGGAAGTGATGGATTATGCACAAACACTCCAAAAAGAGGGCAAGGATATAATACGCCTTGAAATAGGTGAACCTGACTTTGCAACGCCGCAATGTGTTGTGGATGTAGCAAAAAAAGCGCTTGATAATGGCATGACCCACTATACCTCGGCACCGGGAACGCCTGCCTTACGTAATGCCGTAGCCAACTACTATTTATCTCGTTACAATGTGCGTATCAGTGCAGAACAAGTCTTTGTTTTTCCCGGTTCTTCCATAGCCATGATGCTTTTGTTTGGTGCCATGTTACATAAGGGTGATGAAGTTATTATTTCCAATCCAGCATACGCATGTTATCCCAATTTTGTACGTTATGCCGGTGGTACGGTACGTTCGCTTTTGACTTATGAAGAGAACGGTTTTCAATATGAGCCGGAGGATGTGGAAAAGGCGCTGACTCAAAAAACGAAGGCTATTTTTTGCAATTCTCCCTCCAATCCCACGGGTATTGTTATGGAGGCGCAACGTCTGCAAGCCTTGGCAGACATTGTGGACGCGCGTGCATCGCAAGGGGGGCCTTTACTTGTTTCTGATGAAATATATCATGGTCTGACTTATGAGGGGAGCGAGCATTGTATTCTTGAATTTACAAAGCAGGCCATTGTTGTGGGGGGCTTTTCAAAAGCCTATGCCATGACCGGCTGGCGCCTTGGCTATCTTATTGTGCCAGAAAATATGATACGCCCCCTGACGGTGCTTATGCAAAACTTTATGGTGTGTACGAATGCCATGGTGCAAGAGGCCGGTGTGTGCGCATTGCAACATGCGTGTGATGATGTGGCTGCCATGTGTGCGGAGTACAACAGGCGTCGATTGTATGTGCTTGGTGCTCTGCGTGATATGGGTTTTTCCATACCTGTGGATCCGCGTGGTGCATTTTATGTGCTTTTTAACGCAAAAAAATTGGCAGAAAAGCATGGTGGCAGCTCAGTGCGCCTCGCTTATGATATTGTTGACAAAGCGCAGGTAGCACTGACACCCGGCATTGATTTTGGATCCCAAGCCGAAGGTTTTTTACGTCTTTCGTATGCCAATTCATTGGAGAATATTCAAAAAGCTATGGACTCTTTGGCAAAATACATGAAATTATAATAATGTGAAATTTCTTGAGTACAAGGGAAAGTCGAGACCCTTTCCCTTTTTTGTGTGCAGTGTATGTAATTGTTACAGTAAGTATAGTGCATCAAATTAAAAAGTATCAATATCCAAAGTAGGAACAAACAGC
>CAYJPE010000105.1:0-9697 GCA_964371965.1 uncultured Desulfovibrionaceae bacterium | reverse complement strand
TATCTCACACTTTTTGAACAGCCTGAAAATTTGAGTTTTTCAACGGGCTGTTAAGGGCTGTCGTCAAAGAGCGATTTTTCGTGTTATATCAAAGAAGACGCGCTTGCTTTGAGGAAATATGCTCTTATGGTATTTGACCGAAAAAGCAAGTAAAAGTCTGACGTAGAGATAACCGAAAAGGCGCATTTGACGATAGCGCCTAAAACACGTTGCATTTTTTAACGCACTGCTCGCGCCTGTTTGCCTTGCCGCATTTGGACGATGTCAAGCTCTTGTCGAGCTCTTGCTCACGCCTTGCAAGAAGACGCTCAAAAAATTGGCAAATGCTTCTAAGCTCCGAAAATATCAAGAGTGGTTTTTTTTTTGCATATTCTCTAGAACTGTTTTCTCTCAGACTTATGAAAAGCTGAAGAGCATACACAGCACTATAAAGAAATTATGAATTGAATACGTTGTATAAACGCATTTCTTTGAGGAGGAGAGTATGTCGATGAATTCTGGACTCGCAACAGGGGCAGGTATGGAAACAGCTCAACTACGCCGCTCTATGCAATCACAGGGGCAATCACAGGGGCAATCACAGGGGCAATCACAGGGGCAAGCGCTCGCCAACCCGACAGCACCTTTTGCCGCTGTTTTGCGAGAGCAAGGGAGTATGCAGGCACCTCCTGCTGCCTCCCCTCGCTTTTCCGAGAGTCAGGCAGAAGCACTCGCAGGCTCTGCAGGCCTTGCTATGGATGGCGTAAGTCAAGAAAGTAAGGAAATGGCTGCCAGAGCAAATATTATTGCGCAAGCCGACTTTGACAAGCAACGCATGCAAGCCCTCGAACAAATAGGCGAACAATTGAATAGCGGTGGAAGTCTCTTAGATGTGGCACGTAACGACGGTGCCATGCGACATTTACGTACTGTCATAGGAAGCTTTTCCTTAAGTGCACCTGATATGCCCATGGCAGGCTCAATTAAAGAAAGGGCTCTTTCGCAGGCTCATCGCAATGGTTCGAATTTTAATGAAATCACCTTGGAGGTGCCAAAAACACAAAGTTCTGCCTCAGATATCCTATTGCAAACAATGGGCATTGGGAGCCTTGCGGCGCAATTTGAGTCTGGCGCTGCAGGTGTTTCGGCCGTGGGCTACGACCGTGTAGGCGGTACGTCCTACGGAAAGTATCAAGTCGCCTCCCGTGTGGGAAGTTTGGACGGTTTTTTGAATTTTCTTGACACAGCAGCGCCGGAGATGGCCAAGAGACTGCGTGACTCAGGCCCCGGCAACACAGGCAGCAGGCAGGGCGCCATGCCCGATGAATGGCGCGCCATTGCTAAGGAAGAGCCGGAACGTTTTGAAGCTTTACAAGAAAAATTTATTCATGACAGTCACTATACACCGGCTCTCAACTCCATAACTTCCAAAACGGCCATAGACAAACAAAATGTCTCCCCCGTTCTGAAGGAAGTTATATGGAGCACGTCGGTACAGCATGGTCCCACTGGAGCGACACGTATTTTTAGCCGTGCTATGAATAGTATCGAAGGCTTAGAGGACAGTATGCCTGGCGGTAAAGATTTTGAAAAGAATCTTATCAATGCCGTGTACTCCATTCGTGCCGGACAATTTGGCTCTTCCACGCCGGCTGTGCAAGAAGCTGTTCGCAACAGAATGCATAGGGAAAAGAACATTGCCTTGGGCATGATTGATACTGGAAACTTGGCATAACATACCATTTCAAAAAGACAATCTGTGATATGACAATAAAATCCGGTCGTCCCTATGTATGCTTCATACGATGTCTTCATTTTTTCCCGTGCTCCGAAAGGAACACAGCAGATTGCCTTTTAAACGGCCTGACAAACACGTTCTGTATGTGAATCAAGGGGATATATGAATGTTCTGTTGGTGAATTTGACGCGTTTTGGTGATCTTTTGCAGATGCAGCCAGTGATTTTGGGTCTTAATGCGCAGGGGCATAAGGTAGGTCTTGTGTGTTTGCAAAACTTCGCCCCTGCCACAAAACTTTTGCGTGGCCTCTCACATATATACATTTTGCCGGGAGGCGCACTTTTGGCACAGTTAGACATGGATTGGCGCTCTGCATTACAATATATGGACGAATCCATTGCGCAGGTGGTATCACAATTTCCTGTTGACAAAATATTGAACACAACAGCGACCATTGGAGCGCGTCTCTTGTCCATGCGCATGGCCATGGCTTATGGCAATGTGCCTGTAGAAGGCTTTGCGCTTGATGAGTACGGTTATGGCAAGACAGGTGATATTTGGAGCATCTATTTACAAGGGGCAAGTGCCAATCGCCTTGCATGTCCTTTTAACCTTGTGGATTTATTTCGAGCTATTGCGGGAGTTGAAAAAAGTGAAAGCCTGTGGGGACTCGAAAAGGTGGAAACAGACATTGAGCGCAAGGCGCAGATATTTTTACAAGATCTTCTTGCTGAACATGGTGTGGATGCCGAAAAAGTCAAGGGTTTTGTCGCTTTCCAGTTGGGCGCAAGCGATGTGAGGCGGCAGTGGCCGGTGGAGTATTTCGCACAGCTTGGCGCATTACTTTGGGAGCATTTTGCCCTATGCCCCGTTCTTCTGGGAACGGCATCGGAACAAGGACTCGCTACGGGATATATGGAGGCAGCACGTCAAGCGACCAATGAGTATGGTGCAAAAGCTCTTCCTGCGGCACCGCATATCAACGCCATTGGGCGTACAGATATTCTTTTATTGGCAGCTACGCTTATGCAAATGCGTATGCTTATCACCAATGATACAGGTACCATGCACCTTGCCGCCGGTCTTGCCATACCTATTGTGGCAATTTTTTTGGCAACGGCACAGGCATGCGATACAGGGCCTTATATGCCAAATTGCTGTTGTTTAGAGCCAGCTCTACCGTGCCACCCCTGTGATTTTAGTAATGTATGTGTTCAGAAAAGCACTTCTGGCACAGACGCTACGCATTCGAACAGCCGGACGAGCGAACAGCATTGCCTCCATCGCATTTCTGCCAAGAGTGTTTTTACCCTTGCAAAGCATTATTTGCAGCATGGTTTTTGGCCAGAACATGTGCAAAACGAAACCCGTGTATGGCGTACGGCACAAGATGCCGCAGGCTTTGCAACACTCGAAACGCTTTCGGACCATGCAAACGAAGAGCGCTCGCTCTGGCTAAACATCCAAAAACATTTTTATCGTCGTATATTTGACGATACGTTTTGTGAAGAATTCTCATGGCATGTACCCATATCTTCCTCCTTAGTGGAAGATGCCACGACAACATTGCGTCAAAGCACCGCCTTGCTCCATCTTCTTGAACAACAGCTACGCGTGTTTCTGCAAAAACCGCGAGAAGATACGGGTACGCGTATTCTTATGACAAAAAATAAAATACAATTGCTTTTTGAGCATAGCAATACTTTAAAAACACTTGCATATTTGTGGCAAAATCTCACACAAGAAAAGGGAGATGACATTGCGGCTCTTATGCTTTTTGTCGCGCATTTTCGACAGAGCTTGTGCGCATGGCACGATGCCATGTGTACTGAAAATGCGTAAGCATGTATAGATGATGCTGATTGTGTGCGGAAAAATATGTTTTGGCACAAATTTTGCTTCTAATTCGTATCAAGTGTGGATGCTGTTTTGTCCACACTATTATTACCTGTTTTTTGGAGGAGGGAATCTATGATTATTATTGATGGCCGTCACAGTGAAATGAAACTCACACATTTCACAAATCTTGAAGAAGTTCTTTTGAATGTGATAGAAGATGCAAGTATGCAAAATAGAATTGTGACCGATGTATTTGTGAATGAAGAGCAATTCACTGAGATTTATCCCCATCAAGCGGAAGACATTCAAGTGGATTCCATTGAGCGTATCGAAGTGCGATCTGTCTCTGCGGAGCAGATGACTGTTGATATTGTGGGAGAAATGAGCAAAGTTGTGCAAATTATGTCTCATGGCGGCAAACATATTGCGCTCATGTTCCGTCAGGCAGATGATGTGGATGCTCTTGAGCTTTTTCAAGATTTGCTTGATGTGACACGCGATTTCTTGGGAATGATAGTTGCTTTGTCTTCCCAGCTCAATCTACAGGATGAACAGAACTTTAAAGAAAACTCCGAAAAATTGTCCACTTTGCTTTTTGAGATGACCGAAGTCCTTGAAAGTGAAGACTGGATTTTATTGGCCGATCTTCTTGAATACGAGTTTTTACCCCTCACAGAGGGATGGAGCGTAACCATTGCTGCATTACAAAGTGCGGTGGGACATATGATTAAGCAATAAATTCTATGACTGACAAAAAACGCACGTCATTCCCGTTTGAAGGTCATCTATCCTCCAAAGCGGTGATGGCGTGCAAAAGAGCGCATTTTTTGGGACTGTCTCAAATGCGCCTTTTCGCTTGTCTCTGCGTCAGACTTCGCTTGCTTCTTCGGTAAAATATCATACGGCTCTATTCCCGCAAAGCTCGTTCGTCCTTCTTGGTATAACACGGAAAATTGTTCTTTGGCGACAACCTCTATCTGTTGCGAGGGACTGTCCTTGTGCGTGAGTATGCGCTTTTTTAACAGAACTTAATGCGAGGAAAATACTATGCCTTCTTCTACTGCTTTTGTGGACGCTGCCCTCAAACTGGGTGAACAGGAATTGCACGCCCTTGAGAACGAAGATTTTGACGGAGCCGCCGCCCTTGCAGAGCGTCGAACATGGTTACTGACACAAGCGTGGGCAGTGCGTGCGACAGCAGACGATGGTGCCTATCGGGAACGACTCGAAAAAATGCGTTCAATGCAAACGCAACTTTCAGAAAAAGCACAAGAAAAACAAGCAATACTCCGCAAAGGCCTTGTTCGTTCTCGCCAGGAGGGCAAACGATTGGCAGGCTACAAGAAGGCTATGATGCAAGCGACCAACTTAACAGCCCGATGAAAACATGCGGGCATGGACGCACATATGCAACGGAGGATATATATGACAGAGTATATCGTCAGTGCTTGCCTTGCAGGTGTCGCCTGTCGCTATAATGCCAGCCACGCTTTGTGCCCATATGTGTACGATCTTGTGCAAAAAGGACATGCACTGCCTGTTTGTCCCGAAATTTTGGGCGGACTCCCCACGCCTCGCGCCCCTGTTGAAATCATGAAAAACGATATGGGTAATGCCATTTGCACTGCCTCAGGTGATGATTATACCGAAGCTTTTCAACGCGGCGCGGCCGAAGCCCTCAAAATTGCCTTGAATGCCGGCTGCAAAAAAGCTATCATTAAGACGCGCTCCCCTTCGTGCGGGCGCGATGATGTCTACGACGGTTCTTTTTCAGGCACTCTCGTACCCGGTACGGGGCTTTGGGCACATCTTTTACGCGAGCATGGCTTTGCGCTTTATACGGAAGAAGATCTGCCCAAATAATTTCAACAAGGATTTTCATATGCCCATCACTGTTTTGCAGCACCCTGTAGTACACCACACCTTAAGTCTTTTACGAGGCAACTTACCCCCGTCTGCCTGCCGCGCCTATGCACGCGACCTATGTCGCTTTCTTACAATAGAAGCCACACGTCATTTACCCTTGGAAGCGTACAGCGCGGAGGGCTGGGCCGGCGCCTTTGACGCCCAACGCCTTAAGGAAAAGTTGCCCACGGCTGTGCCCATTCTTCGTGCAGGTCTTGGCATGCTTGATGGCTTTCTCGACATCCTCCCCAATGCACCCACAAGCATGGTGGGACTTTTTCGAGACGAAGAAAGCCTGCAACCTGTCCCTTATCATCACAAACTTGTCAAAGACATAGACGAACGCACGGCATTTGTTCTTGACCCTATACTCGCCACAGGCGGTACTGCCAATGCGACTATTACGCTCCTCAAAGAAATGGGGTGCTCTAAAGTGTGTGGCCTTTTTCTTATCGCTTCCAGTCAAGGCATAGAACGTATTATAGAGCTACATCCTCATGTGGACATTTATACATGTGCCGTGGATGCAACACTGACGGATAAAGGCTTTGTGTTGCCCGGTCTTGGTGATGCAGGTGATCGTATTTTTGCGACGTTCTAAGGGCTGTTTCTCAATAAAAAGATTTTGTGTTTCTGCCAAGGAAAACACGGCTTTTTACGGAAGGAACATACTCTTATGGTATTTGACTGGAGTAAAAAACGCTGTTTGACCCCTTCGGAGCAGGGGCAGAACGCAAAAGAATTTATTTAGAGACAGCCCCTAATACTTTGAAAGGAGCAGTTCCTCATGTACGACAATATTGAATATAAGTCATTTATCGCACTTCTTGTACTTGTGACGCTCGGCTTTGCAGGTCTACTTTTTCCTTTTTTTGGCATTATTTTTTGGTCCATCGCCATTACCATCCTTTTTGCTCAGCTTCAGGACTTCCTCGTCAAAAAATTAGCAAACAAAAATATGGCCGCGCTGATGACTCTTCTCATATGTATTGTCATTATCGTTCTCCCATTTCTTTTTATCGCCAATGCCTTTTTAGAGCAAGGTTTTACCGTCTATCAAGGTGTGAAAAACGGAAGCATCAGTTTTAATCAATACTTTGACAAAATCAAAGCATCATTCCCCATTTTACAGGACGCACTTGAAAAATTAAACATCAACCCTGAAAATTTGCGGGAAAAATTGACGCAAGTCATTGTCTTCATTACCACCTATATAGGGCAGCAGGCTGTCTCCATAGGCACAAAAACTATCAATATTATTGCAGAATTGGGTATGCTTCTCTATATTACCTTTTTTACCCTGCGCGATAAGAACGAACTCATTATTTGGTTGCATAGGGCGCTGCCCCTTGGTGACAGGCGCGAGGCCATGCTCTTTGAAAAAATCGCCGAGGTCACCAAAGCCACCATAAACGGCAGCCTTGTGGTCGCCATTGTTCAAGGCTTTTTGGGTGGTTGTATCTTTTGGTACCTCGATGTACAAGCGCCCATATTGTGGGGCGTTGTCATGACAGTGCTCTCTCTCGTTCCCATTGTTGGTGCGGCTCTTGTATGGCTACCTGTGGCCATATACTTCTTTGCCACGGGAAATATCACGTCCGGTATCATCCTCTCGGTTTTTGGCGCTGGCGTTATTGGTCTTGTGGATAACATCCTTCGCCCCCTTCTTGTAGGGCGTGACACGCGTTTGCCAGATTACCTTGTACTCCTTTCCACACTTGGTGGTTTCACTCTTTTTGGCATGAATGGTTTCATCATCGGCCCCCTCATTACCGTACTTTTTATTACATGCTGGGACATATTTATTCGAGAATACAATGTGGAAGAAGACAAGCACTTGAGCGCCCATGAGCACGACTATCCCGAAAAAAATGCACAAAGACCACCCATAACGGACAGTACTGACTTATGACAGGCCGTAGAGGGCACTTCTTCAACGGCCTGTCGAGGACACCAATATTAAAAAGGGGATGTGAGGGGAAAGGGAAACTTTTTGTTTTGGCACATGTCCCTTCTTAAGGAGAAAGTTCCCCTTTCCCCTTAAGAAGAATAAGTAGTCAGCGTTGTGTATTGTTTTAACGGTTTGCTAAAAATCTTGATTTTTGTTGATTCATGAACAGCCTTTGCCTAGGCGCTGTCGTCAAATTGCGCATTTTTGTGTTATAAAGGCCGAGCTTGCTTTGAAGAAATATACTCTTATGGTATTTAACTGCAAAGCAAGCAAAGTCTGGCGCTGAGCCCACTACGATAAGGGCAAAAAGGCGCATTGGGCGACAGCGCCTAAAAACTGCTATAATTGCTTCAAACCATCTGCAATGGTCTGAACGATACGGTCAAGTTCTTCCTTGGTCACAATATAGGCAGGAGCTAAGTTGATAACATTGTTGAGGTCTGGCACAGAACGGTTCATGCGACCAAGCAACACTCCTTGACCAATGGCATAACCAAGCACTTTAAGAATGTCGGCCTCTGGTGCCGGTTTTTTACTTTCCTTGCTCTCCACAAGTTCTATACCTGCAAAGAGGCCACATCCGCGCACTTCGAGTACTTTGGGATGAGATTCTAATTCTTTCAGTTTGCTCAGTAAGTAATCACCCATTTCCGTCACGCGTTCGAGCAGTTTTTCGTCCTTGATGATGCGCATATTTTCAAGTGCAGCAGCACATGAGCCTGCGCAACCACCATAGGTGCTGATGTCACGAAAATAATTGACCTTATCTGTAGGCTCACCAAGGAATTCGTCATAAATTTCTTGGCTGACCACCGTGGCAGAAATGGGCTGGTAAGCAGACGCCATCCCCTTGGCCATGGTCACGATGTCAGGCTGTACATCAAAATGTTGATAACCAAACCACGGACCCGTACGTCCCCAACCACAAACAACTTCGTCCATGATAAGCAATACATTATATTTTTTACAGATTTCCTGGACGCGGGGGAAGTATTCCTTCACCGGTAACAAGATGCCGCCACCGGCAGTTATGGGCTCCACGATGAAAGCGGCTACTGTTTCCGAACCTTCTTTCAGGATAGTTTGCTCCACAGCTTCGGCGCACTCAAGTTTACACCCGGGATATGTTTGCCCATAAGGACAGCGGGTACAGTTACATTCGGATGTCTGGATAAAACCGGGCACCAAGGGGCCAAAGCCCATACGACGTTCTTCTTGACCTGTGGCAGACAGAGCCGCCAAGGTGGTGCCGTGATAATCGCGAAAGCGATAAAGGATTTTGTGTTTATCGGTGCCGTATTTTTTGCGACCGAATTGGCGAGCGAGCTTGAAAGCTTTTTCATTGGCCTCGGAACCACTGTTCGAGAAGTATACTTTGCGGGGCAAGCCGGGCATAACTTCCACAAGCTTTTCTGCCAGCTCAATGGCGGGTAAGTTGCCGGCAGACAGGGCATAGTAAGGCATTTCTTTGAGCTGCTCGTAGACGACCTTGGCAATACTTTCACGACCATAGCCCACATTGACACACCATACACCGCCGGAAACAGCGTCTAAGAAGGCCTTACCGTGGATATTGTACAGTGTACAGCCTTCGCCACGCACAAAGATGGGCGGCTCGCCCGCAAGATAGGTCTTGTGCTGGGTTAAGTGGTGGAACAAAAAGTCTTTGTCAGATTGGATGGTTTTTTGAATGTCGCTCATGCTTGCACTCCTTCCCCATGATGTGAGGCAAAAAATGTGATTTGCTCGCAGACAATGCCTCCGCTTTGCTTGCAATGGCAAAGTATGCGATAAATGTCTTCAATTGTTTTTGAAAGCGCTGATAGTGTTCAAGAACAAAATCAGTGCGCCTGTAAATTCTTTGTGAATACGCATTCTTTCAATAACTGTTGCCAGCTTGTTGAAAGACGCCGCATGCACTGGTTGTTCAAAAAAAAGCCAGATAGCAGGAGCTGTCGTCAAATGCGCCTTTTCGCCCTTATCGGGCGGGCACTGCGTCAGACTTTAATCGCTTTTTCAACCAAATCCCATTAAGAGTATATTCCTTCAAAGCGCGCTTGTATTCCTTGACATAATGCAAAAATTCACAATTTGACGGCAGCGCCCAGAAAGTACCCAGGTAGTGCAAAAAAGCAAACAAGGCCGTGACACTGATATACACGAGCTGTTTAGGAAACGCTGATTAAATAGAATTTTTGTTCTCTAACAAGGAAAGCGAGTTTTGGGAAGTGCGCGGTATATATAGACATATATAAGCGTTTCACAAAGTGAGCTTGACGCCGTGA
>CAYJPE010000104.1:0-9705 GCA_964371965.1 uncultured Desulfovibrionaceae bacterium | reverse complement strand
CGTATCCCCTCACGGGGTAAAACACCTGAAATTCTTATATATTATTTTTTCAAAATCCTCATTGGCAAAAAAGTATATTTGTGCAAGTGCTCAATATTATGAAGATTTTGTATTTTTTAACGCTGAAAAGATGAAAATCCGTCTTTAAAAAAGTCAATCATTTATTATGTTTTAGAAAAATGTACCCCGTGAGGGGATACTTTTCAACAGCCTGATAAGGAGTATGCATGTCCCAAAATAGCATTTCTCTTGAAAAACGTTTTTCTGAAAAGACACCTGCACTTGTGAACTTGGCAAAAGCCTGTGCGATAACACTTGAAAAAAAGCATATAAGCCAAACGACAGCACGCGTGGCTCTTGTTTTGGATGCCACAGGATCCATGCGCGCCCAGTATCGTGATGGTAAAGTACAAAAAATCATAGATAGAATTATTCCCATTGCCGTACAATTTGATGATGATGGCGAAGTGGACGTGTGGACATTTGCAAAGCAAGCCAAGAAGTTTCCGTCAATATCACTCAATAATGTCACAGATTATATATCGCGTGAGGGTGGAGGTTATAAAAATTGGCTCCCCTCACTTGGCGGTACAAATAATGAACCTGTCGTGACGCAAGAGGTGATCGACTATTTTAAGGACTCGACACTGCCTGTGTATGTTGTCTTTATCAGCGATGGCGGTGTAGTTGGCAAAACTGTCATGAAAAAACTCCTCACAGAGGCCGCAAGACTGCCCATTTTTTGGCAGTTTGTTGGGATTGGCGGTAAAAATTATGGGATACTTGAAGAATTGGACGATTTGTCCGGTAGAGTGGTGGATAATTGCAACTTTTTCACCTTGGATGATATCGAAGCCATAGATGCCCTGCAATTGTACGATTTACTTTTTACCGAATTTCCCACATGGCTTGTGGAGGCAAAAAATAAGGGTATTGTGTAGGCATTGTAATCAAACACGCAACTTATAAAGGATTTTAGATATCCAAAGCGTTAAGCTTCCGAATGGCGAATGAGCACGACGTGAAACGATAAAAAGTTGATTGGGAATTTTTCTTGACAATTTTCAGAGACTTTTCTATGAAAAAAGGAGGATTGAAAGGTTTAAATTCTCATGGTGAAAAAATGGCTTTCTCTAGTAGTTCTTTAAAAAGGCCATTGAGGGTGTGTTATGAGAAAAATATCTTATATGCTGTTTTGTTGCGTTCTTTGCTTCACGTGTTTTGCTCAAGAGTGTTTCTCCGCCGGTCAGTCTGACTTTGTGTCGCTCAGGAACGAGCCTCCTCCTCCCATTGGTTCGACCATCACCTTTGGTTATATACCCGGATTTGGGTTTTCAGATAATTTAAAATCCCCCAGCTTCCGTGGGTATATTTACCAGCTCTTGAGACGTATGGAGAATTTTTCTGACTATGAATTTGCCTTCAAACCTTTTCCTGATGCACCGTCCTTATTAGACTCATTAAGAAGTGGCGCTGTGGACGTGGCAGTGCCCATGATGGAGAACAGAGAAAGGGCGGATGAATTTTTGTTTAGTCAATCACCCTTTGGAACGTCCCAGGTTCTCATTGTCAAGCGGGGCACCGACTACGCCTATCACCACGACCCCAAAAAACTCCACGGAAAAACTGTGGCGTCCTATCATGACAGCCCCTTAGAACGCATTTTTGATATGTATTGTCAAAGCAATGGCATTGAGGTGAATTATATACGCGGCAATCATTTGGACTACCATACACTTGACGCCGACTTTTACCTCGTTTCCAGTTTATCCGACAATTTTCAAAATCATGATTCCGTTCTCCCTTTGACACGCTATAACTACCATCTTTTATATAGAAAGGGGTATGAAGCACTCGACACAATTTTGCAGGCGACGTATCAAAAAGCTATCATTGCCGACAATATGCTTTTGCCTGAGCTTTTTTTACAGTACTACAATGCCACAATAACCCGTCGCGATTTGACAGCAGAAGAAATGCAAGCCCTTGCAGATAAGACGTTTACTGTTGGCTACAGTCGATATCATCCCCCCTTGCAGTATACCAATGAAGAGGGGGAGGCAGACGGTATTGCTGTGGAAATATTTAACCTTTTAGCAAAACGTTATAATTTTAAGGTACGCTATATTCCTTATTCCTTGAGCGATCCTGAAGTCTATCACGAAAGCTTTGACTTGCTTTTGTCGCTTCTTGGTAATTATGAGCACGAACGTCGGCACTATAGGCGCACAGAGCAGTATTACAGTCAACCACTCATGCTCATTACGTCAAAGGATAATGCACGCATTAAGAATTTTCAAAATAAAAGTAGAAATATTGGAATGTTACATTATATATCTGTGGATACTGATAGTGTGCTGCAAGAGTACCCGCGTGCTACTGTGAATATTTTTGAAACTTTTGGAGAGCTCGTCGATGCTTATGACAATGGCACAGTTGACTCCATGCTGGTGACAAGCACCGCACTAACCTATCTGAACTCCATTTTTGGGGATACGCTCTTTACATTTGGCAATAGCTTGAACTTGCCTTTCCGGCTCTTCGTCTCTCGCAAGCTCGATCCCATCTATGTGCAGGTTTTCAATGTGATTTTTGACTATGTGGATCCCGGTGAGTTTGACGAAGTATTGGCACGTCATACCTTGGATTTTGTGCCATCATACTCGTTTATAGATTTTGTGATTATTCACCGTTACGAAATAGCCATAGTTGTCTTACTGCTCTTGGTAGCCTATGTGTTCACCGTCTATAATTTGCAGAGCAAAAAGAAGTTGGCCGTGCTTGATGCTTTGCGCATCGACAGTCTTTCCGGTTTCATGACCTATTCCTTTTTTGAAGCAGAAGTGGCAAAGCTTATGAAAAAGGCGGATTGTTGCGAATACGACATCATTTCTGTGGATATTGACTCTTTTAAGGGGATTACAAATCATTATAGTTATGATACAGCCACAGAAATTTTACAAAGCCTGTCCAAAACTTTAGAGATGCACCTTAGAGGAAGGCATGGTATTTTAACCCGACCTTTTGCAGATAACGTTCTAATTGTACGAAAACGTTTGGCCGCTGAAACCGTTTTAAACCTTATAAATGAGAAGGTCGTGCCACAAGTCTTGCGTTCCTTGGGTGAGAATTATCCCTTAACGTTGTCAGTGGGGATATACTCCATAGATAATTGCCAAGAACAAATTTATATCATGGTAGACAGGGCAAATATGGCGCGAAGTCGAGGCAAGAAAGAGCACAAAACAACTGTATATTCTTTTGACGACGTATTGATGGAGCACTATAGCACGCGCTTAAAAATTACTTATGCAATGGATAACGCTCTAAAAAACGATGAATTTACCATTGTTTTTCAACCAAAAGTCGATTTTACAACACTGAAATTGACGGGAGCCGAGGCGCTTGTGCGTTGGCGTAGCAGCACAGGGGAAGTGTTTTATCCATCGTCTTTTATTCCTGTTTTTGAAGAAAACGGATTTATCCATAAGCTGGATGTGTATGTCTTCACGAAGGTATGTGAATTTATTCAAGAACATGAAGAACATGTGGGTGATAAACTCATTTCTGTCAATATTTCCAGCAGAACAATGTTGGAATCGTCCATTGTGGGGCGTTTGAAGATGATAGCCGACTATTATCAAGTTGAGCCGTCGCGGATAGAGCTTGAAATAACCGAAAGTGCCATGTGCGAAGACTTTGCTGCCAATAAGATACAAGATTTTCAAGCCATGGGTTTTGCCATTTCCATTGACGATTTTGGGGCAGGGGTGTCGTCTTTAAATCGCCTTGGAAGCATGAATGCCAATATATTGAAGCTTGACAAGGCCTTTTTGGATGTGAGTGACGAGAACTTTCGTGGCAAAGTGGTGGTGCAAGACACCATTCTCATGGCCAAGCACTTGGACATGCACGTGGTGGCTGAAGGTGTGGAAACGGCACTGCAAGCGTGCTGGTTGCGCAGTCTTGAGTGTGATATTGCTCAAGGCTACTACTTTTCCAAGCCCCTTGCGATGGAGGATTTTTTAAAGCAACTCATTGAGGATACTGTCTATGAATTGCCTGACATATCGGTGCTTAATGTCACTGAAAACGAGACGAAAGGAAGTGTTTATGAATTTCAGCACTCAAAAGTTGTGCCAATCTCCACTTAAAATGAGTTTGTATGACACAGCAGTTTGATGTCATCGCTTTATTTTCTGGAGGACTTGACAGTATATTGGCTGTAAAAACACTGGAAGCACAAAGCTTGCGCGTTAAGTGTGTGCATTTTGTGACACCTTTTTTTGGTAAACCCGCAATGGTACCTGTGTGGCGGCGCCGATTTGGTGTGGACGTAGAAGTGATGGACGTGGGTGCACATTTTGTACAAATGCTGCGCATGGGGCCTGCTCATGGTTTTGGTAAGTATTTGAATCCTTGTGTGGATTGTAAAATTCTTATGATGCGCCATGTGCGAGAATTACTGACATATTATGGTGCATCTTGTGTGGCCTCCGGTGAGGTTATAGGACAGCGCCCCATGTCGCAACGCAAGGATACACTCAATATTATTCGGCGTGAAAGTGGCTTGAAAGAAGAGCTTTTGCGCCCTTTGTCAGCGCAGCTCTTGGCTCCCACACATGCAGAGCTTTCTGGCCTTGTGGATAGGGATAAGCTTTATGCCATTCATGGGCGCGGGCGTAAGGAGCAGATGCGTCTTGCTGCTTTGTATGGCATAAAGGAGACACATATACCTACGCCTGCAGGTGGGTGTCGTTTAACAGAACAAGAAAATGCCGCACGGTATTTGAAAGTTATTATGCACATGCCACATGCGGATGCAGAGGATATGCACTTGGCGCAAACAGGGCGACAGTACTGGTCGCACGATGGAGAAGGGGAGCATTGGCTGTGTATTGGGCGTAATGCCGCAAATAATGCACAATTAGAAGCTCGCTTGCGTCCTTCTGACATGCTCTTGCGCTTGCGTGATTGTGCCGGTCCTTTAGCTTTAGCACGCCCTATTCACAAATGGACGGATGACTATGTATACTTGGCGGCAAGCTTTATGGCCTCTTTTGCGCCTCATGCCGTGCGCAGTGGAGGAGAGGTGACTGTGCGTGTGTGTTGTGGGCAGAAGACCTATGATGTAAGTGTGTTACCGCAAAGAGAAAAGAATGCCGGAAGGTGGCGCGAGCCAATATGGAAAGATGTGAAGTCCGCGCGAGCTGTGTGCATATGCTAGGGGCTGTCTCTCAATTACTTCTTTTGGGTTTTGGCACATGTCCCTGCCTAAAGGGGAAAGTTCCCCTTCCCCTCAAGAAAAATAATGAATCGGTGTTTCCTTAGAAACAGCCCCTCGTGCAAGTTCCTACTGAAATAAGTACGAAAAGAGTGCGTGATGTTTTTTTCGTCCTGCTTCTAGTGCATCTTCACGCGCTTTATAAAATGCCTTAAGTGTCTCTGTCGTGGCCTTTGAGTGCATTTCTTGAAGAAGTGACAGCAGTGTCTTGGCAAGAGCGTCGAACGCAAGATCTTTTTTCACATTATCCAAGCTGCCGAAATCATCTATTTCAAGATGGTCTTTCACATCATCCAAAAATAGTGCGTCCTCGTCTACTTCGACGTCGTCACTCCAATCATCGCTGGTAACAGAGGTAAAAACTGTATGTGTATGCATTTCATCGAGTGAATAAGCAAGGTGGAAAATGTTGAAGAGAGTGTTTTTGTCTGTACTTTCATTTGTGATAAAATCGTAGCATGCTGTATTTTTTTCATTGTATAAAATCTGCAAAACGCTCACGGTTTTAAACGACAACAGGCTTTCAGTATTTTTTGTGATGGTAATAATATCTTGTTCGTTCATGGTATGCTTCCCCTCCATTATAGAAGATTATCAGCTTGTTGAAAAACTTCATTTTGCACGGTCTGAAAATCGGACTTTTCCAACAGGCTGTCAAGAGCAGCAGGGGGTGGTAGTGTTGTTTTAGGCATTGGAGCCGGAGGAGATGAAAGCGCTGGGGCGGGTGATGCATTGTCCTGAGTGTTGTTTTCAGGAGAAGCCTCTACGCTGCCTGCTGTTGGTTCTTCTTCCGGCGCCATATGTGCTTCCGGTAGTGCTTGTACGTCAGGTGTCTGTTCTACGTTTGGCGCGCGTTTTTCTTCCGGCGCCATATGTGCTTCCGGTAGTGCTTGCACGTCAGGTGTCTGTTCTACGTTTGGCGCGCGTTTTTCTTCCGGCATCGCTTCTCCTTCGAGCACAACGTGAATTTCCGGCACTGCTTGAACTTCCGGCGCAACGCGTATGTTCGGCGCCGGTTGTTGTACTTGTGGCATCTGTGGCGAGACACCCTCAAGTTTTTGTAAAGTGGCTACGGCATCAGGGTATCCTTGGGCTGCCGCTTTTCTAAGCCACAAGAGGCTTTTTTCAGTATCTTTTCTTTCATATTTGTCAGTGTTATGGAGGACGGCAAGACTGAATTGTGCCGGTGCATATCCGTTTTGAGCGGCTATATCGTAGCAATAGATGGCGTGTGCGGTGTTTTGTTTTATACCGAAACCGTTCAAATAAGCGTTACCTAAACTGTGAAGCGCTTCCGGTAAACCCAATCCCGAGGCTTTTTTCCACCAATAAACAGCTTGTACAGGATTTTTTGGGACGCCTTGACCGCGTTCATACATGATACCGAGGTTGAATTGCGCTTGCGCATGACCATTGCTGGCGGCTTTGTTCCACCATGAGATGGCTTGGTTCATGTCTTGCGGCACCATATTTCCCTGATAGTACATGATGGCAAGGTCGTTTTGTGCCAGTCCATGTCCGTTTTCTGCGGCCTTGGTGAGCCATTGAAGGGCGTCCTGAACATTTTGTGGTACGCCGATACCCTTGGCATAAAGCACGCTCAGATTGTGTTGGGCTTCATTGAACTGTTGTTCTGCGGCCTTCTTGAGCCATACAATACCTTGTTCAAGGTCTTGTTGTGTACCAAGGCCCTGCACATAGGCAAGGCCAAGCATATTTTGCGCGGCGACATGTCCCTGCTCTGCGGCTTGTTTAAATGCAATAAAGGCCTCCGTATTTTTTTTCTCTGCCGCGAGCATGGAGGCTTTGGCAAAGGCGTCTTCTGCTGGTGTTGCTGCTCTTGCTTCGTGCGCGGGGAGAAAGGTGACTCCGATACCAAGGCCAAGTGCGGCGATGAGGAAGAGGCAGGCGGTGAGTATTAGAAGGATATGGGAGAGCCTAGAATGATTGGGAAAGTACATATGTGTTGCTCCGTTTAAAACACTGTAAGAACACTGAGCGCATGATTGAGTCCTTTGGCGGCGTCATGCTCTCGTGGCGAAATATGTGTGTCAATTTCTAGATATTTTCAAATCTATTCAAATTTTGCATGTATTGTTCAAGAGCATGCATTCGACAAAATGAGCTCTTGGTTTATGCAGTCAGCGAGTGCTTTTTCGTGTTCAATGATGGCAGACGCATGTGACGGCAACGTTCGAAAAAAGGCTACCACGTCTCGCCAATATTTTTCAAGACTTTTTGTGCTTCTGGCAATCCTTTGTTTGCCGCTTCACGAAAATGGCGCAATGCAATTTCCATATTTTTGGGAACTTCTTTTCCATTGTAGTAGACGGCACCAAGGCTATAATGCGCTTGAGGAAGGCCTTGCTCAATGGCTTTTTCAAACCAAAAGAGCGCTTTTTCCATATTTTTTTCCATGCCAAGAGAGCGCATATTGGCGATAGCAATTTTGTATTGTGCCGTTGCGTTGCCTTGCTCTGCGGCTTTTTCGAACCAAAATGCTGCCTTTGTGTAATTTTTCGCAATGCCAATGCCATTATTGTAAGCAATGCCCATGTTGAGTTGTGCTTGCACCATGCCTTGTTCTGCAGCTTTTTCGTACCAAAAAATGGCTTTTTTTACATTTTTTGGTGTACCTGTGCCTTCACTATAGCTTGTGGCAAGATTCCATTGTGCCTCCATGAGGCCTTGTTTCGCGGCTTTTTCGTACCAAACGACAGCCTTTGCCGGGTTCTTTTGTGTACCATAACCTCCGTCATAATTGCACGCAAGTTCAAATTGCGCTGCGGCAAGGCCTTGTTCGGCGGCCTTTTGGTACCATGCATGCGCTTGTTTTAAATCGGTTACTTTGGCCTCATCGCTTTGATAAAGAGCCGCCAGATAATACTGAGCGGAAGCAAGGCCGCTTTCTGCAGCCTTTGTCCACCAGTCGATTGTTTGCGAAATATCCTTGGCGACACCTTTTCCATCATGATATGCCGCACCAAGCTTAAACTGGGCAAGGGTATGGCCTTGTTCGGCGGCGTTTTGCCACAAGGGAACCGCTTTATCAAAATCCCCTTGTGCAGCATGCTCTTCTCCCTTTTTGAACGTTTCTTCCGCCGTTTGGGCGTAGGCATCGGCAATGCCGAAACCTAGGCATAGTATAAGCAAGAAGAGAATTCCTCCTAGGCGACGACATACAATCTTTTGAAGAGCTTTGTTCATTGAATGGGACTCCTTAAAATATCATTGGGTTTTAAAGTTATGCTCTGGGCTGTTTTCACATAAAAAGATGTTATGTTTTTGCCAAGGCTAATGTGTTTTCTTGCGAAAGGCGCGTATACAGGCATACGCAATGTGAGTAAAAAAAGACCTTTGCCCCTGCGGAGCAGGCGCAAAACGCAAAAGAATGTATTGAGTAGCTCCTATGGAAAAGGCAGTACATTGTGATTGTTGCCAATTCTGTCTTGTACACTTTTTATGCGCGGTTTTGTTCGTATATTGTGTGGCATTGCAGAAACATATCTTTTGTTGAATACTCATCCGTTGAAAGAGTGCCATGTATGTCTTTAAAAGGATAATATTATATCAATAGCGCTTTGATTTTTTTGTTTTTTTTACATCTCACACATTGCCTTGCCATCAATGGTGTATTTTAATAAGCAGACGAAGATGTGCGCAGTGAATCTTCCTATATAACATGCTTATGCATGAATTGCAAGTTTGTGATTTTGGATAACATTTTGAGCTTTGAGGCGCTGTCGTCACAGAGCGATTTTTCGTGTTATATCAAGGAAGGCGCGCTTGCTTTGAGGGAATATACTCTTATCGTATCCCCTCACGGGGTAACGGGTTCGTCCGTAAGCCACGCTAAACGCATGAATAGTGTGCTCACAGCCCCACAAAATGGGCAAATGCCGATTCATGCGACACAGGCGGACAAGTTCGTCCTTAATCCATGTGCCGCCTTTGACTATTTCGGCTTTGCTGCTCTTCTTGAGTTTTTGAGCTGAACGGATGAGGTGAACAAGGCAAGTTTGACGAGCCTTACCGTCCCATTTACGATACACACCATAGCCATCCGAAACCAAAACACCTGGCGGAGGGGGCATAGTCCCAGTATCTGCTCGCGTTTTCGTCATACCCCGCCACTGCTATGTTTTTTAGAAAATGTCAATAGTTTTTATACCCCGTGAGGAATTACGTTGCAGGATCAGTCTTTCAGATTGTACATGACCGAATAAAAATTGTCTAATTAAGGTAGCCTATCCAGGAACGTCCATTGATTTTTCCCCGATTGCACGTCATATTGTCACAAGTTCCAAGGACAAAGCGGTAAAAATTTGGGATGTTAAGACGGGAGAACTTATCCATACATTGAAAAGAGGTTCAAACACTGTATACTCTGTGGGATATGCTAAAAATGGCTTATGTATTTA
>CAYJPE010000103.1:6471-9723 GCA_964371965.1 uncultured Desulfovibrionaceae bacterium | reverse complement strand
CTCGCATGTGCAAAACAAAATGCAGTAAGGCGAAAAAATGCAATCACAAAACGCGACAAAAACACATCAGGAAAACGCACCGAAAGGCGCACAAAAAAAGAGAGGAAAAAATGCACAACACGAACACGCAAAAAAATTTCACTGCAAAAAAAGGCCGCACTCATCGTGTCAATATGCGCGTCACTGTCGCGCAGAAAATGCACCTGCAAGAGCGGGCAACGGTGGCGGGCATGTCAACTTCCGAGTACCTTCGACGACGCATGTTTCCAAAGACCCCCATCCTATCGCACAGCGACCTTTGCACCATAAGAGAATTGCGGCGGCTTGGAAGTTTGCTCAAGGCGAGCTGTAATGACATGTGCCGTGCTATGGAAAGTGGCAGTACCTTGCATGTTAACGTACATCAGAAAAAACTTATGGGGGTGTTCGCTCTCATATATAGCACCATTGATGGCATCGGAAAAACATAGCGGTGCTGTGTTAAGGAGTGGGCGGGTGTGTCATGTTGCATATGGCGCACAATAACAGCACGGGCAAACACCCACACGCCACCGCACAGCCGTAGCGCCCAAGCACCAGAGCGAAGAAGAAATACACAATTTCACGAAAAAACACTCCTATGATGATAATTTTCCCTTGCAAGGAGGCATTAGAGGTGTTAATCATGGATGTAGTTGAGGACTATAGGGTCTTTTAAGACTGTTTCGTTTTCAAAATATCCCGTGCTTTTATGAGGTGCCAGTATGAGGTGCCAGTATGAGGTGCCAGAGCCGCTCCCCAAACACATTGACAAGGAAATATATTGTAATGGATACCCGCATCTATAATCAAATAGTCAATTTTATATGGTCTATTGCCGATGACTGTTTGCGTGACATCTATGTGCGTGGCAAATACCGTGATGTTATTTTGCCCATGGTCGTCATTCGTCGTCTGGATGCGGTACTCGAAGAAAGCAAGGAAGAAGTCCTCAACACAAAGAAAATGCTCGATGATGCCGGCGTCGTCAATCAGGCGGGCGCGCTGTGTCAGGCCGCGGGACAGTCCTTTTGCAACAGCTCCCCCTTTAAGCTCAAGGATTTGGCGTCACGGGCGCAACAACAAAAGCAAAAAGCCGATTTTATCGCCTACCTTGACGGCTTTTCGCCCAATGTCCAAGAAATTCTGGACAAGTTCAAATTCAGAAATCAAATTGACACCATGGTCGAAGCGGACATCCTCGGTGCTGTGATTGAAAAATTCATTTCTCCCTCCATCAATCTCAGCTCAAAACCCGTACTCGACGACACAGGCAACATCAAACTGCCAGCCCTCGACAATCACACCATGGGCACTATATTTGAAGAACTCATTCGCAGGTTTAATGAGGAAAACAACGAAGAAGCAGGGGAACACTTTACCCCGCGTGATGTGGTGGAACTTATGGCGGATTGTATTTTCCTGCCCATTGCCCATGACATCATGGACAGCACCTATTCTTGCTATGACGGCGCCTGCGGCACAGGGGGGATGCTCACCGTCGCCCACGAACGCCTCAAAAAACTTGCCACGGAACACGGCAAAAAAGCCTCCATACACCTCTTTGGGCAGGAATCGCAACCGGAAACCTATGCCTTAACCAAGGCCGACATGCTCCTTAAAGGCGAAGGGGCAGAAGCGGACAACATCGCCTATGGCTCCACGCTCTCCAATGACGGGCACGCCGTGCGCCAATTTGACTTCATGCTCTCAAACCCTCCCTACGGCAAGTCATGGAAGACCGACGCGGAAAGGATGGGCGGCAAAAAAGAAATCATGGACAGCCGCTTTGTCACCACATATAAGGACAATCCTAAATTTTCCATGATTCCGCGCGTCAGTGACGGGCAACTTCTCTTCTTGCTCAACAATGTGTCCAAGATGAAGCAAAACACGCCCCTTGGCTCTCGCATTGCCCAAGTACACAATGGCTCTTCCCTCTTCACGGGCGACGCAGGCCAAGGCGAAAGCAATGCCCGCCAATACCTCATAGAAAACGACCTTGTGGAAGCCGTCATCGCCTTGCCCGAGAAAATCTTTTATAACACAGGCATCGGCACATTCATCTGGATTTTGTCCAACAAAAAAGACGAACGGCGCAAGGGCAAAATACAGCTCATCGACGCCACCGCCATCAAAACGCCCCTGCGCAAAAATCTTGGCAAGAAAAGCTGTGAACTTTCAGAGACAGACCGCCAACAAATTCTGGATACCTATGTCCATATGCGGGAAAACGAATACAGCAAAATCTTTGATAATGCGGAATTTGGCTATTGGAAGGTGACTGTCTTGCAACCTGTCTTGAATGAACAGGGCGAAGCCGTGAAGGACAAAAAAGGCGCGCTCAAGGTAGACAAGGAGCTGACCGACACGGAGCAAATCCCCTTTACTTACGACGGCGGCATCGACGCCTTTTTTGCAAAGGAAGTCAAGCCCTTTGCCCCTCATGCGTGGATTGACGCAAAAAAGACGCAGGTGGGCTATGAGCTGAGCTTCACCAAATACTTCTACAAGCCCGTGGCCTTGCGCTCCCTTGAAGACATCGTCGCCGACATCCGCGCCCTTGAACGCGCAAGCGACGGCCTTTTGCAAGACATCGTGGGGAAATAGCATGAAGCCGTATGGGGAATATAAGGAGACGGGGCTTGCATGGCTTGAGCGGATTCCGAAGCATTGGGAATGGTTATACTTATTTCAAGTCGCTTCTGAACAAACAAGAAAGAACATCCAAAATTTAGACAACAACGTGCTTTCTTTAAGTTATGGCAGTATCATTAGGAAAGAAAATAAGTTTTCTGGTCTTGTTCCAAAAGAATATGAAGCATATAATATTGTTTCAGCAGGAAATATTATTCTTCGCCTTACAGACTTGCAAAATGATAAACGGAGCTTACGCACAGGACTTGTAAAAGAAAGGGGGATTATTACATCAGCATATACCTGCTTAAAGCCAAAAGGTAACCCTGCGTACCTGCACTATGTTTTGCATTTTTACGATACACAAAAAGTTTTTTATGGACTTGGTGGAGGTGTGCGTCAGTCTGTTGGTTATGCAGAAGTAAGAGCTCTTTCCTTGCCTTGGCCCCCACGCGCAGAACAAGACAAAATCGTCCAATTCCTCGACCATAAGCTTACAAAAATTCATACATTCATAGAGAACAAAAAAAAGCTCATTGCCTTTCTGCAAGAGCAAAAACAGGCCATCATCAATCAGGCTGTCACAAAGGGGCTTGA
>CAYJPE010000103.1:0-6371 GCA_964371965.1 uncultured Desulfovibrionaceae bacterium | reverse complement strand
TTCTGCAAGAGCAAAAACAGGCCATCATCAATCAGGCTGTCACAAAGGGGCTTGACCCCCATGCAGAAATGAAGGACAGCGGCCTCGAATGGCTTGGGGACGTGCCGAAGCATTGGGAGATAATAACGATAAAAAAAATTGCACAACTTTATAGTGGCAAAGAAGTTGTGCAGGAAGTCCCAGAAAGTCCCACTGCATTTAATGTTTATGGGTCTGGTGGCATCTTTAAATATACTGATTCATACTTACATGACGGAACAGCTGTCCTTTTTGGACGAAAAGGTACAATAGGCAAGCCTATTTTAATTCATGGAAAATTTTGGGTTGTAGACACTATGTATTACTGTATTTGTAACGCTAGCTGCCTCCCAGAATATTTGTATTTAATCTTCAGTGTGTTTCCTTGGTCGCATTTTACAACGAAAACTGCTCTCCCTAGCATAGTTGGACGAGAAATTTTCAATGCTTTTATTGCCCTTCCCAATGTAGATGAACAAAGAATGCTTGTTGACAATGTTTTTAAGAAAATAGAAAGAATTGAATTGCTTGTATCAAAAGCAGAAAGAGAAATTGACCTTGTCCAAGAGTACAAAATAAGCCTTGTTTCTGCCGTGGTGACGGGGCAGGTGGATGTGGCAAATTACATCTATTAATTAAAGGAGTAAATATGAATAATAGTGAAACTATTATAAATTTCGATTGGATTATGCTTTTTTTGAATAGTAACCTTTTTCAAACTTTGGCTGTTATTCTTGGAACAGTAATTGTATATTTTATTTATAAATCTCAAAAATCTGACACAACATACAACGCTGCTGCTCTTATCATGCTTGAAATAACATCTATAGAATCTAATATTAATCAATTAAAAACAGCATCCAACCAAGAAGAGTTTTTGCAAACATCCTCAATTTTTCAAAGTATAGATTGGTTTAAACTCAGAAGTACATTGGTTTCGAGGCTGGATATTATACACATTGAAAGTATAAATAGATTTTACGAAGAGGTTATTGTTCTTGAAGACGCAAGGAAATTCTTTAAAGAATCTGTATATTTAACTAGAACAGCTAAAATTGAAGCTACACAAAATGAAATAGCAAATATCTTGAGAGAAGATACTAATATTTTTTTTGATAAAATTAAAAAGGAAGACATCGAAAAAGATGAATATTCTTGTAGCATTCATAAGCCACTAGAACTTCTCAGCAAAGTAGATTCTTATATAATAACTAAACTTTCAACATATAAACAATTATATGATAAGCATTCAGTAGATTTCTTACCATTAAGTGTTGTTCATTATTTTGAAAAAGCTAAAAGCGAATATGCCCCAATTTCGAACACTCCTGCTTTTGAAGAACTCAGAAAACTTGCAAATAAGAAAAAAAGATAACCTCCCAGAGCTACTCCCCAAAAATCGGACAAGTGTGTTAGAGTGTCCTCACACAAGGAAAAGAAATATAAAATTTACAGGAAGGACTTATGCCCACCGACACCAAGGAATGCGGCCTCGAAGATTGCATCGTCCATGACCTCACAGCCATCAACGGCTATGAGCAAGGGGCGGATATATAGCGCAGATTCTAACACAAACGAGGATTATATGCCGAACACCACTTTAACAGTTTCTCAATCCGACACAGGTCTTACTTTACATATCCCCCATGACGTGCTTCTCCGTGCTAACCTCAGTCTTGGCAGTGCTGTTGCGGTTCAGGCGCGGCATGATACGCTTATATTAACCAAGCAAAAAAGCGTCAAGAAGTACACATTGGAAGAGGCTTTACCTGCTTTTCAAGCGAGTGCGGACGGCGGCGAGCTTGACTGGGGCACACCACAAGGAAAAGAAATCTGGTAGGGCACGCTATGGAACTGACACAAGGCGACATAATTTGGGTTAATTTTAATCCCTCGGTGGGGCATGAACAAAAAGGGCAACGACCTGCCCTTGTTATCACTATAAAAGCCTTCAATCAGGCTACCGGGTTTGTTTGGGCTATTCCCATCACGTCCAAGGTAAAGCGCAGGAAAGACGAACTCTCTCTTCCAAGTCATTGCAAAACACATGGGGTGCTTTTGTTGTCGCAGGTAAAAGCACTTGATGTATCTGTGCGCCCCTACGAGTTGATAGAAAATGTGGGCGAGGCATTTTTGAATGATGAGGTTTTGGGGCGTATCGCCTGTGTGTTAGGTCTATAACCAAATAAGGAATTCCTATGCCCACCGACACCAAGGAACGCGGCCTCGAAGATTGCATCGTCCACGACCTCACAGCCATCAACGGCTATGAGCAAGGGGCGGATGCGGACTACAACAAGGAATACGCCATTGACGAAGTGCGGCTTTTTCGTTTTCTGGAGGTCACACAGGGGGAAGAGCTGGCAAAGTTGGGCGTTCATGAGAACAGCATCAAGCGCACGCAATTCTTGAACCGCCTGCAAGGGGAAATTGCCAAGCGCGGTGTGGTGGACGTGTTGCGCAAGGGCATGAAGGTTTATCCTGCTAATCTTATTCTGTTTTATATGACGCCGTCCGAACACAATGCCAAGGCCAAGGAGTTCTTCGAGCAAAATATTTTTTCCGTCACGCGGCAATTGCATTTTTCGCCCCATACGTCCGAATCCCTTGACCTGTGCCTCTTTATAAATGGCTTGCCTGTCATCACTTGCGAGGTCAAGAACCAGCTTACAAAGCAAGACGTGGACGACGCTGTGTGGCAGTACAAGAACGACCGCAGCCCCAAGGAGTTGTTGTTTCACTTCAAGCGGTGCATGGTGCATTTTGCTGTGGACGACGCGCACATCAAGTTTTGCACAAAGCTTGACGGCAAGGCGTCGTGGTTTTTGCCCTTCAATAAGGGCTACAAGAACGGCGCAGGCAATCCACCGAACCCACACGGCCTCATGACGGACTATTTATGGAAGCATATTTTCTCCAAGGCAGAGCTTGCCAATATTATTGAGAATTACGCGCAAGTCATTGAAAAGAAACATCCTGAAACCAAGGCCAAGACATACAGCCAGATTTTTCCGCGTTATCATCAGCTTGACGCGGTGAAGGCATTGCTTGCGGATGTGTGGACGCATGGCGTGGGGCGCAAGTATCTTATTCAGCACAGCGCGGGCAGTGGCAAATCCAATTCCATCGCATGGCTTGCCCATCAGTTGGTGGGGCTTGAAAAGGCGGGCAAGAGCTGTGTGGATTCCATCATCGTGGTGACGGACAGGGTCAATCTTGACAAGCAAATCCGCGATACCATTAAGAACTTTATGCAGGTCAAAAATACTGTGGTGTGGGCGGAGCACGGTTCAGACCTTAAAGCGGCTCTTGCGGCGGGCAAGAAAATCATTATTTCCACCGTGCATAAGTTTGACGTCATAGTGGAAACCATTGGCACGGAACACAAGGGGCGGCGTTTTGCCATCATCATTGACGAAGCGCATTCGAGCCAGAGCGGTTCTTTGTCTGCCAAGATGAATATTGCCTTATCTGCGGCGCATATGGAGCAGGGTGCAGAGGGTGTGAGTATCGAAGACATGGTCAACGCCATCATCGAAGGGCGGCAAATGCTGAAAAATGCCAGCTACTTTGCCTTCACAGCGACACCAAAGAACAAGACGCTTGAGATGTTTGGGGAGGCATACACAGAGGAAGGCATCGTCAAGCATCGTCCCTTTCATGTGTACACCATGAAGCAGGCCATCCAAGAGGGTTTTATTTTGGATGTGCTCAAAAACTATACGCCCTACAGTTCTTTTTACAAGCTTTCAAAGACCATTGCCGAAGACCCGCTCTTTGACAAAAAGAAGGCGCAAAAGAAGCTCCGTACCTTTGTGGAAAGCCAGCCCGACACCATTGCCAAGAAGGCGCGCATCATTGTGGAGCATTTTCACGAGCAAGTCATCAGCAAGGGCAAGATTGGCGGCAAGGCGCGTTCCATGGTGGTCACGAGCAGCATTGCCAGAGCCATCGAGTATTATTTTGCCATAGAAAAGGTGTTGCGCGAGCGTCAAAGCCCCTATAAAGCCATCATCGCATTTTCCGGAGAAAAGGAGTACGGCGGCAAAATGCTGACAGAATCGGGCATCAACGGCTTTGCCTCAAACCTCATAGAGAAGCGTTTCAAAGAGGAAGCTTTCCGCTTCTTGGTGGTGGCGGACAAATTTCAGACGGGGTATGACGAGCCTTTACTGCATACCATGTATGTGGACAAGCCCCTCGGCGACATTAAAGCGGTGCAAACGCTTTCGCGCTTAAACAGGGCGCATCCGCAGAAGTTTGACACTTGCATCTTAGATTTTGCCAATGATGCCGATGACATCCAACGCGCGTTTTCTCGTTATTACAAGACGACCTTGTTAGGCGGGGAGACAGACCCCAACAAGCTCTATGACCTTATCGGTGAGATGGAAGCCCACGGCGTCTACGAGGCTGACGACATCACGGCCTTTATTGAACTGTATTTTTCTTGCGCCGAGCGTTTTCGGCTTGACCCTATCCTTGATATGTGTGCGAGTATTTACAAGAACTTGGATGAGGACGGGCAAATTTCATTCAAGAGTGCGGCGAAGGCTTTTGTACGGACATACGGCTTTCTTGGGGCCATATTGCCCTTTGGCAATGCAGATTGGGAGAAGCTCCATATTTTCCTGACGCTCTTACTGCCCAAACTTCCAAGCCCACAAGACGAGGACTTGTCTGCGGGCATTTTGGAGGCCATCGACCTTGACAGTTATCGAGTGCAAGCGCAAACGCAAGTTGCCATACAGCTTGACGACGAGGACGCGGAAATACCGCCCGTTCCCACCAGTACCGCAGGCGGCAAGCCTGAAGCTGAACTTGACTTACTGACAAATATTCTGAATACGTTCAACGACTTATTCGGTAATATTGAGTGGAAGGACGAGGACAATGTGCATAGGCAAATACGCGAATTACCGCATATGATTAGCAAGGACGAAGGCTATCAAAATGCCATGAAAAATTCCGACAAACAAAATGCCCGCATTGAATTTGAACGTGCCTTTAGAGCCGCTATACAAGGCATCATGAAGGACAGCATCGAACTTTATCGACAAATTAACGACAACCCGTCATTGAGGGATTATTTGTCGGACTCTATTTTTAATGTGACGTATGAAGAGAGGGTGTAGGGAGTGCAGAAAGTTAAAGAACTGTTTTTATTTGTTGTTTTGTTGTCAATTCCTTTCTTAATTGCGTTGTGTTTGTGGTTCGGGAATATGCTGTCGTTAAAATACAATGTCAGCCTTACTCCCATTGGCATCGGCAACACTGAATGGTTTCTTTTTTGGGGAGCATATCTTGCGGGGCTTTGTACACTGATTGCAGTATATCTTACACTACAACAAAACAGAAAGAGCATAAAAACTTCTCTCAATGAAAATAGGAAAGCTATTAATTATCAATTTGAAATACAAAGTATTAACGAGGAGTTAACTATCATCTCTGAGGCAATTTCATCTTTACAATTTAATTATTTGAATACTGTCATACGACGTCATCAGGATACTATTTTCATAAACTCTGCTCTTGAAAAGAATGAAATTTTATCAATACTTAAAAATATACAAGAAAAAATGTTTGATGTTGAAAATTTGAATACAAAAATTCAACTAGAAACAGAGTTATTTAATGACAATTGTCAAAAATGCTTGCATTATGAAATGTGTAGCTTGGGACAAAATAAAATAGCTCTCAGAGAAAAATATTGGGACACCTGCAGAAATTTTTTATCAGCATTATCTGCAGCATACAACTATATTTTGACAGCAGCCAAGAATCTTGAATATAAAATACAAATATCTAAATATGAGGTTGAAATAGAGCAGCACGAACAGAAACTCGCTGATGAACCTCCACCTTCAGATGCTTTGCAAGAAGCCCTTAGAAAAGCCATAGCAGGGCTACATCGTTCAATTGCGCAGCACAGCGAGCAAATAGACGACGAGTTACAAAGTAAATCTATACAAGACACCCTAGATATGGTTAAAGATTTTTTTCGAGACGAGACACTTCAGACGTTGATTGCATTAGCTAAAGAATATAAAAAATTACGGATGCAACGTGCACAACTCATACAAAATGGTAAACAGGTACCGCACTACGAAGAAGCCACGCCAGTGCCAGAGGAGTGAAACGTACTCTCTTTGATACTTCTGAAGTACACTGATTGTTCCTCTGTCGTTGCGGCCTCTGTCGTGTAAACAAAGGCCGCTCGTGGATTATAAAAAATTCTTTTATCTTTAAGGCTTATTGCAAAACACTTGCTTGTTGGCGCAGTGTGTCGAGATAATCCGCATATTCAAACATCATGCGGCGGCGTTCCGGCAGATATTGCGCATAATTGTAGG
>CAYJPE010000102.1:0-9812 GCA_964371965.1 uncultured Desulfovibrionaceae bacterium | reverse complement strand
AGCTTTTTTACGCTAACAACGCAGAGTGTCATTTTTCAAGAGTCTGCTAGGGGCTATCTCTAAATAAATTCTTTTGCGTTCTGCCTGCGTCAAACAGCGTTTTTTACTCCAGTCAAATACCATAAGAGTATATTTCTTCCGTAAAAAGACGTGTTTTCCTTGGCAGAAACACAAAATCTTTTTATTTAGAAACAGCCCCTAAGGAAACACTGATGAATTATTTTTCTTGAGGGGGAAGGGAAATCCTCAATCACTGAGATAGGAGAAGTTTTTTTCTGGAACTATTTTATAATAGATTTTATATATACTTTATTTGATCAGTGCTTCCCTAAATAAATTCTTTTGTGTTTTGCCCCTGCTCCGAAGGGGCAAACGGTGTTTTTGCTCAAGCTACGTATGTCTGTATACACGCCTTTCGCAAAAAAACGCGTTTTCCTTGGCAAAAACACAAAATCTCTTTATTTAAAAACACCCCCTAGGCGATGAAGAAAACACATTCCACAAAATGATGATTGCATCATGCATACATAGATGGTATTCTTTATCGTTTTTATTTCTACATTAAAGGGTATCTAAGCGTTTATATGTACCATTTACATCCTTTGCCACAAGTTGCCTATTAGTATGCCTATCAACCACTTCATTAAAATATGTCTCTGTTATGCCAATGGTGCGACAAAAATCAACTTTCGCTGTTTCATCAAGCATATGATCATAATCTGATATATACTGTGCTGCTTGCTCACGTGTCAACCTACCTTCGCGCACAAAGCGACATGCCATATCTGACACCCTTTGGAAGCCAAATTTAGGAAATTTACACCACAGATGCACAATATAAGCTATACTGTCAATTTGGGCAAAGCGCTCTATGCTTCCGGTGCGTGGCCACTCCTCAAAATCTTTTAAATCTTTAAAACCATATTTTTTTGCGTACCTGTAAAAATAATCCGTAGAGTACGGATAAATAGCCCCCATAAAAATGACAGAAGTTTCATCATCACTGGCAGGATGAAAAATATCTAATTCTTCTGCACCGCCATACTCAAAGTCAGAGTTTTCACCAAAAAAAACTAACTTGATACCAAACTTTTTAGCTATCCGAATAGGTAAAAGGTAAAGCCTTTCCTCTATCCAGAGCAAAGGATTGAGTTTTTCTTCAAAATCCTTCAATGTGTGCGCTAAAAATTCTTGAGAATTACACCTAAACAAGATATGGTCACAAGCAAAGACATCAGCAATATTCTTTCGATTATACTCACCTGCCTGGGTCATCGTAAATTCATCACACACAGTTACAAGTAAAGGTTTTTTTATGCCGTGGAATTCTTTCAAATGCCCAACAATGACATGCGAATCCTTGCCTCCTGAAACAGCTATCACACAATCATATTCATCTGAAGTGATGTTTTTTTGAATGTACTGTGTTAACCATGCCTGTCGGGCAGAAAAATCTATAGACGCTTTTTTTTTATTATTTATACAAGGCATACACACATCATTAACATCTCGCAAACCAGGTCTCGTTCCCAAAATAAACGCACATTCTTTACATAATCTAATCATAACAAGCTACTCCATACCCCATCTGCCTACCATATACAAGAGGCCATTTTTTCAGAAAAAATCCAATCTTCTTCTGTATCAATATCCGAAACCAACAAACGCGGGATAACAACAGCGTCCTTCACAAGGGATGAAAAACCAGGTTGCTCTTGTGCCAAAAAATCCAGTATGGAAAAACAATAAAATAAGCCCACATCGTAGTACGACGGGGCAATATCTTGTGTTCGTGTCATGGCAAAGTGTGCATGTTGATACTGCAACAAACCATCCGCATCAAAATATAAAGCGCGTTCAATAGGATGGCTATATGCTGCCACCGCATACACACATTGCGTACGCCCCTGTTGCGCTTTTTGCTGTAATTTGTCAAAAGCTTCGCACAACCACTCTGCCTTCAACATGGCTGATGTGCCGTACAAACAGCAACAGTAGCGTGGCAAAAAACCATATAATTCACGGATACTCTGCAAAGAATGACACAAAACCTGTGCCGTGCCCGTCATATCATCGGCCAGTTCGTGCGGTCGCATAAAGGGCACATCGGCGCCGTATTCACGTGCGATGCTTGCAATTTCTTCATCCTCTGTAGAAACTACTACAGACGAAAACAATCCAGATGCAAGCGCTTTCTCAATGGGCCACGCAATCATAGGTTTTCCGCAAAAAAGACGAACATTTTTACGCGGCACACGCTTTGAACCACCGCGGGCTAAAACAAAACATAATGGTTTATCATGCTTCATAACATTTTTTCCAATAAAAACCACGTGGTATCATCACTTGAAAAAAGCTGCGCACGATGATATATAAAACCGTAGTCCACAAGACGTAAGTCTGGGAATCTATCCAATAAATCTCCGCAAAAATCACGTTTAAAAAGCTTACCTTTATGTCCTCGATACACTACCTCAACCGGAACAGGGTTGTAATACTCTTGAATCAGAATAAAACGTGATGATGCTCTATAAAGGGCATCGTAAGCTTGCGCCAGCCATTCAGGTGCAATATGGATAAGTACACCGCACGTGAAGGCAACATCATATTGAGAGTCAGGAATAAAGCCTAGTAGTGAATCATGAGAAATATGTGCTTTATTCCCAAGAGATTCTTTTGCCTTCTCAACCGCCGTAGCATTAATCTCCACGCCATGCAGCTGTGTATCAGGTAAAAGTACACTTAAAGCGTGTAGGTTGAGACCAATATTGCAACCCAATTCCAACATGCTTTTGGGTCGCATAGGCATTTTTTCAAGCATTTTTGCCCATTGAGCAACAACTTTATAGACATTTTCTGAAGCGTTACGCTCAATGTACGCATCACCAAATTCCCCTTGCCAAAACAATTCCTGCTCGTTCATTCCACACCTCACTTAAACAATGCTTTCTTGATACTTCTGTGCTTCTTTCAAATTTATCTTTTGGTATACACCTGTTTTCATAGGATTATCAAAAGAAACTCCTAAGCGTTGTGCTAACTCACGCATATTTGTATTGACACAATCAACAAATTCATCGTCAGGCATTTGTGTCATGTTCACATAAAAGTCTTGACGATCTCCTGCGTGAAGCAAAAACTCCTCTTCATTTGTAATAACACCCATTTGCCGTGCTATTGTATACATTTTTGTCCCCGGAAGAGGTAAAAGAAAGCCAGCTGAAGGAAAAATACCGCACTTTTCACATAAATCCAACGTAGCTTTAATGCTTTGCGGTGTTTCTTGAGGGTATCCGAAAATAATGCTTGTAAAGGGCGTCACTCCTCCCTTATGCAAAGCGTGAGAATTAACTATTGTTTTCCTATGATCAATATTCTTATTCATGGCCTTAAGAATGTTCTCATCAGCGTTTTCAATGGAATAAGAAATATTCACACACCCTGCATCACGCAAGCGCTCTATAAGAGGTATATCAGTTTCCGAGAATAAATTACCCCGTGACGTTGCTGCCCACGATGTTCTGAAAGAAAGCTTTTCGAGCTCAGTCACCATACGTTCAACAGAAGGAATGTCCGGAAAAGAAAGTTCATCCCAAAACGATATAAGTGTTGCCTTATATTCTTCCGTAAGTCTAATAAATTCGTTCATTATAACAGATTCAGAGTACTTACGATATTTTTTACCTTTAAAGACATGATAACAAAAAGTACAATTAAAAAGGCAACCACGCGCACCATTTAAAGGCATATGTACCGACATTGCCCTGTCATCAATCGTTTTCGCAACGGATATGTGATTATATTGTGCAACATCAAACATATGCCAATCAGGAAAACCAATATCATCTAAGTGCGGAATAACAGGCCTTGACGCAGTTGTAATAAGAGTATCACCCTCCATATAACTTATGCCAGAAATATTCTGCCACGGACGCTTACGATGTATGGCTTGCAAAAGCTCTACAATGGTCACATCCCCTTCACCCATAATAGCAATATCCACATCTGTCGTGGTCAGTAAAATTTTAGGAATGGTGGTGGCGACTGAATTACCAGAAATAATAGTACATTCCGGAGAGGCTTCACGAACCAAACGTGTCAGGCGCTTCACTTCAGCGTAGCCCGTGACAATACATCCAAGACCGCATGCGTCGTATGTAGTTTTCGATAAAAAGGCTTTAATGGAAGAATCGTCAAGCTCACACAAATCTAAATCTAAAAAATCAAAGTGAAAACCAGCCCGTTTTATGGCAAGCATAATATAGGCCAATCCAACAGGGGGATATTTAGCACGTGCTCCCGGGCGCAAGCATGGGTTAATTAAAAGAATTCTACACATAAAAAAACCTCAAACCTGTATAATAAATACATTGTTCACTATTTCACCCACGCTTTCTTCCTCAAGACCTGCCCACAAAGGCAAGGTCAGCATTTGCGTGAAGACCCTTTCCGCCACAGGGCACAAGCCTTGTTTATATCCAAGCTCTTGATAATACGGATGCAAATACACTGGCATATAATGTACATTCACGCCAATGCCTTTTTGACGCAATGCTTTAAATACCACATCCCTCTCCTTCACACGCACCACATACAGGTGATATGCATGAAATACATCTGAACGCCTCAACAAAGGACGAACATCCGTATCCGTAAATGCTTTATCATATATCTGTGCAAGGGCGTAGCGCTTTGTCAGCCATACCGGCAACTTTTTCAACTGACTCACGCCAAGAGCGCATTGAATATCCGTTATTCGATAATTACACCCAAGCTCTTGCATCTCATAATACCAAGCGCCCACACGCTCACGCTCTGCCGCCGTCGTCGTAATGCCATGCCCGCAAAAATGCCGCATCTTATCGGCCAGCGCGGCATCACATGTCACTGCCATGCCGCCTTCACCCGTGGTAATATGCTTCACAGGATGAAAACTCAATACCGTTATATCCGCAAGTGTGCCCACTGAGCGTCCCTTATATGAGGCACCGAGCGCATGGCATGCATCTGCCACAAGGGCAATGCCATGCCGCTTCGCAATGGTGCGTAAGGCATCCCAATCACAAGGCTGCCCCGCATAATCCACACCCACAATAACCTTTGTGCGCGGTGTTATGGCGGCTTCCACGGCAGAAGCATCAATAAGACATGTCGCTTCGTCCACATCAACAAAAACCGGTGTGCCCCCGCAATACAAAGCAGCATTTGCTGTGGCTACAAAGGTGATAGGCGGCACAATGACTTCATCTCCTTTGCCTACACCGAGCGCATACATGGCCGCATGCAAGGCCGCCGTTCCATTACACATAGCAACACCATACGTCGCCCCTGTGAACATGCACACCGCCTCTTCAAAAGCCGCTACGCATGGCCCCGTCGTGAGAAAGTCCGAACGCAACACATCAACGACAACGTCAATATCGTCCGCATCAATCATATGGCGCCCATAAGGAATAAACTTCACCTCATTCTCCAGCAACGTCAAAGCCTTGTGATTGCAAAACACGACGCAACTCTTCCACACCAAGCCACGCTTCATTGGTTCCCGAATTGTATTCAAAACCTTCCGGAACAGCATGGCCTTCAGGCCCCGTATAAGCAAATGTCTCAGGTTTTATGACATAATATTGTCCAATATCAATGGTATGTCGACTGTCTTCTGCCGTTATCATGGTTTCGTGCAACTTTTCACCGGGACGAATACCCACCTCCACAGTGTTTGCACCCGGCGCGATGGCTTCGGCAAGGTCACCAATCTGCATGCTGGGAATTTTTGGCACAAAAACCTCGCCCCCCCCCGCTATATGAAAGGCATTGAGCACCATGTTCACGCTTTCTTCGAGGGTAATCCAAAAACGTGTCATGCGCATATCCGTGATCGGTAAATCTTCACCCGCATTACGCTTATCAATAAAAAAAGGGATAACAGAACCACGAGACCCCATAACATTGCCATAGCGTACCACGGAAAAAATCGTCCTTGACCGACCTGTATACATGTTGGCCGCCACAAAAAGCTTATCCGAACACAACTTCGTCGCACCATACAAATTCACAGGCGCCACAGCCTTGTCTGTGGAAAGCGCCACAACCTTGTGCACGCTCCTGTCTGCCGCCACGTTGACAATGTTTTCTGCACCGCCAATATTTGTGCGTATGCACTCCGTGGGATTATATTCTGCCGCAGGCACTTGCTTTAAGGCAGCAGCATGAATCACATAGTCCACGCCGTCAAAAGCCCGATGCAAACGTTCTTTATCACGCACATCTCCAATAAAATATCGTAAGCACGGATACTTTTCAGGAGAAAACACCTGCGACATCTCAAATTGTTTCAATTCATCGCGCGAAAAGATAATAAGCTTTTGTGGCATATGCCGACGCAACAAAATCTCCACACATTTCTTCCCAAAAGAGCCTGTACCACCCGTTATAAGCAGTGTTTTGTCTTTAAACATATCCATTCAATTATCCAGAATTATTTTGCCGCAAGCATAAAAGCCCGTGCAGGATCCAGTATGGCAAGCCTCTCTAAAATAGCGCTAGCCTTCTCCGGCTGTGACTGCGCCCAGACACCGTATACAACCACAAGGGCATCCATACACAATTCTCTATCCCAATCATCAAGCCTATGCGCATCAAGAAAATCCACTATGCGCTGTGCCAAAGGCGAAACCACGGCATAGGCCTTATTTTGCACAAGCAAACGCACTTGAGTCAGCTCCAAGCGTAGCACATCGGCAGCCCCCACATGAGCACGCGCTCCATGCAAAAGACTCAAGGCCTTGGCCAATTGCTTTTGTCCCGCAAGGGCACGCGCCTCGTTAATGACACCAACGACGGCATCCTCATGCCCGCAAGCACCTTGAGAGGCAGTCAGACTTTCTAACCATGCCAATGTGGCATCGGATGCAAAAGGCGTTCCGTCAGAAAATTGTACGCGCTCAATACCCAGACATTTTTCTACAAAAGCACGCGTCTTTTGTTCAACCACACCAAGAGCTCCAGAAAATTGTGCACCAAGTCGTCCCAAGGCTTCTGCCAGTAGACAATGCAAGTCAAGGCAAAAAGGAGAAGCGGGCGCAAGAAGAGCCGCAGATCGCACGGCTTGAGCATCATTGCCTGTTGACATTAAGGTACGGATGGAGTGTACACGGTTTTCATCGGGGGCGGGTACCATACTCTGACCATTTTCAGTGGGAGGCAAGGTTTTTATATGCCCCCATACACTAAAATACAAAGCTTCCCATGCCAAAACATCCACGGGGCAGCCCTGAGCAAAGGAAATATCGTAATGTTGGCGTGCGGCTTGCAAAAATATTTGTGTACTTTTTTGCATGGCATCATCGTCTTGAGCTGATACCGTCGGCACCACGACAGGCGACGAAACAGGTGTTGCAGGAGGAGGCACAGTGGCAGTGCTTGAAGAAGAAGGCTTTGGCGCTTCCACCGCCACAGTTTTTTCAGAACTTTCTGTCGCAGATCCTGGTGCATGTTCGACCACTTCAAGCGCAACGTCAGGTTCAGGACTTGGTGCTGGCGCTATCACCGCAAGCCGCTGAACAGATTCACGAATATCATAAAAAGGCTGACAGTCTTCAAGGCGATCCCCCACAAGAGAGTCAAAATCCTTTGCCAGCTGTAGCAATTCTTCTTGCAAGGCCTGCTCTATGGGTTCATGAGCTTTGTTCAAAAAAGCTTTCACCCTTTCATGCCACCAATCAATACTATTCACGCGCGCGCGCAAACGCTTGATTGGTGGTGTCGCCACCTCCCACCACGTATCCAGCAATTCAAAAAGCACACGCCAACCCACACGCAAACCCTGCAAGCCGTCCGTTTCGCACAGCGCCACCGAGAAGTACGTGGCTGCAGGAATATCTTTGGCGTACTGCCTAATGATCATTGCGGCATTGTCAGCTACCACAGGCCATGCCACAGTGCCCGCGCCACCTTGCAAAGAACCTATCTTGGCTATTTCGGTAGCTACACGATCATACTCCGGCAATTCTTTAAGGGAAGCCACGTCCGCTAATGGTGCCGTTAGCGGCGCCTTACCAACATCAATGTACGTTTCTAGAGACGACATAAAAAAACTACCTTCACATGACACATACGTCATGATTTGAAAAAATCTTAGAAATTAGGGATTCTAACTGGCTGTTGAAACACGCTATTTTTGACAGTCCGTTCAAAAAGTGTGAGATTCAAGGAGATGAAAAAAGTCTAGGCGCGCAATATATGAGGCATACATAAGCGATTTGAGTTTTTTAACGTCAACGCAGCAGATTGCACTTTTGCAACAGACTGCTCACCACATGCACATTCCCACCATTCTGTTAAGAACTATGTGCTCTCCTTTGCAGAGCAATACTTTTTACGGATTTGCCTCAAAAAACAAACACTCTCTGACGTAAAGACAAAGATGTAAAGAAGCACAAAACACACCTGACAACAACTTGAAACTTGACAAAAAACACTTAGTTCGCTAGCTTACTCGTATTGAAAAAAAAGACAAGCAAAAACACGATTATTAAATTTTTACCACACGAATGCGGATAGTAGAGATATGAAAAGCGATACTGAAAGCTTCATCGCAAGCGATGTGTATTACATCAGCCAAATTGTACCACTTCGTGCAGAGATGCCCGTGGATACGTCAAAGTTCGCCATGCAGCATGGCCTGTATACGAAAGTGTACGATCCGGATCTGGCTCCTCGTGCGAAAATGATTTTCACATGGAACACCACCATAAAAAAATTGTATGAACAGGTGACGGATAGGCCAGTGTATTCCTTTGGCACCCCTTATGTGCATTTTCGTAAAGCCGCAGGCATTCACAAAAGCCCCCATGCCAAAGGAACAATCGTGTTTCCTTCGCACAGTTGTTTTCATCATCCTGCGGTCTATGACATTGACGCGTATTGCAAAGCACTCATAAACCTTCCCAAGGAATTTCACCCCATAACCGTCTGTGTCTTTTGGAACGATGTAGTTCAATATAACACACACCTCAAATACGCACAACACGGCTTTGAAGTGACGAGTGTCATGGCTGAAGGACTCACATACGTCGAAGGTTTCTATAATATATTAAAAAATTTTGCATTTTCCACTTCAAACTCCTTTGGCACACACGCCCTTTATTCTCTTGACATGGACATACCCTTCTTCCTGTATGGCGAAAGCGCCACATATGACAACACGGATGGGAGAATAAAAACAGCCCCAACAGGAGTTTATCCTCAACGCAACACCCCGCACATACAACACTGGTCACGACTTTTTAGAAAAATCCCGAAAAACGCGTGTATCACTGCAGAACAGCACGAATTTGCCCAACAAGAACTGGGGATGCATGACTGCTTAACAAAGGAAGAACTCCAAAGCGTCCTTGCGCCAATCAGGCTTGAAGAAACATCACAAGAATATGCCGCACAAACCCATGCGGCACAGATCCTTGCAACGCAATTAAAAGTGTTTAAAGAAGCGTTTCATAATACATTACGGGTATTCAAGCATAAGAACTGACACCTATCAGGCCGTTGAAAAAGTGCAATCTACGGCGTCAGAGAAAAAAAGTAAACAACTTATGTATGTCTATATACACGGCGTTGCTTACTTTTTTTCTCTTTCTTGTATCTCACACTTTTTGAACGACCTGCAAATCGGACTTTTTCAACAGGCTGCTAAGAGTGCGTTCATACATTTGACTGTCTGGCATATAACAAAAAAAGGAAATTTTGAAAAATTTAACATAACAGCCTGTTGAAAAACTCCAAATTCGCGGACAGCTCAGAAAAGATCATAT
>CAYJPE010000101.1:0-9927 GCA_964371965.1 uncultured Desulfovibrionaceae bacterium | reverse complement strand
AGCTTGACGCAGTTAGAGGGCAAAAAGGCATTTAATCAGTGTTTCCTTAGAAACAGCCCCTAGCCGGCATTACAAAAATTTCGTTTGTTCCAGGTGCTCTTGCATGACCCATGTGGCCACTTGGGGGATACTTTTCCCCCGTGAAGTTGAGAACCATTGTATTTCGGGTATGGCGTTATCAAAGCTTGCCCAACTGTCAAAGCGCATGCCCAAGAGCCACAGCTCATCTTCTTCCACATGCCGCAATGATGTTACTCGGCAAGACAGCCATAAGGCAAGAGGTTTTTTGTTGCCTTTCGTGATGCCAAGACCTAGCAAAAAGAGCACATTTGTACCGTCGCTTAATTGGTCAAAAACCTCTCCCATAGTGTGCTCAACAATACTGATAAGCACACCTCCCGCAGAAATATTATTTAAATTCATGCTATTCGTTTTGTGGCGTCTATACATGAAGAGGGGATCCTTAATTTTGCCTTTGTGCGTGGGCAAGTCTTCACCATCGGCAAGCACCCATATCCCCATGGCCATAATGGCATCCTGTGGCGGTTTGCAGCGTAAAAAATTGCGCTTTTGCCCTAATTCTAAGTGCGTGGGCAACGCAAGAAACATCCGTGCCTGCTCTCGGCCTTTATCCACGCTTAAAATGTGGGATGCAAAGTGAAAAAAGGCTTGCTTTCCGTTATAATAGGTCTCCAAAAAGGCGAAACAAGGCATATCCTGTGTATGCTTAATGTTAGATATCTTGGTGCATTCCAAAGTCATGGCCTTTTTTTGTATTGCAAGACAATAGCCCTCGGCATAAAATGCTTTATTGCCTTCTTGTAAAATTTCAATACGAAAAAGACTCTTCTCAGACATAGCGCTTGCGAAAACTTCACGGACGATATGTTTTTGCCTTTGACCGTGACGATAGGTCGCAAAGTAGCGTTTAGCTATGCGCACGCATAATCCGCCAAGTATGGCCAAGGTCATTCCGCCTATAAAACCTATGAGAATATCAAATGATTCCATATGTTACCTATTCGTAGACAGAGATTGACGAAGCAAAAAATGATTTAAGGCTTGCGCTATGTAGCGATAATCCTTAAAAATGCTGATTTCATAAGCTTATATTCTTTCACTATAGCAGTATGGTTAAAAGCGTTTGTACGGAGCAATAACAGCAAAACCAGGTATACGCAAGCACGACAATGACAGATGTCGGAAATATTCAAAAAACCCTTCTGTCCGCATAAACATTTTTTACGGATATGTAAACTGCTTTTAAGGTGATGGGAGTGTAAATTTTTCAGGAAACACCGATGACATGTTTTTTTGAGGGGGGAAGGGGAACTTTTGCCAAAACCCAAAAGTTCCCCATCCCCCCTCAAACTCCCCCCATCCCCTCAAAACGCTTTCACTATTCCCCTTTTCAATACATTGAAAAGAGGAATCTTCAATAACTGAGATAGCAGCACTTCCTCTCCAGAATTATTTTATAGTGAGTTTTATATATGTCTTTATTCAATCAGTGCTTCTTTAGGCACTGTTGTCAAATTACGATTTTTTGTGTTGTATCAAACCCATTGCAACAAAGACAAACGTGCTTTGAAGGAAAATACTCTTATCGTATTTGATTGAAAAAGCAAGCGAAGTCTGACGCAGCGCCTGCTTCGATAAGGGCGAAAAGGCGCATTTGACGACAGCGCCTAAGAAACAGTAACAGCCAAGTAGAGAAGCGCACACTGTCGCAACACCTCCCCACTTGACTGTGTTCGTCTCTATTTTCTACTGCTTCAGGCCAAGCACCGTCTGCATCATCTCGTCGGCAGTGGTAATAAGCTTTGCCGCCGCCGTGTAGGCATGCTGAAACTTAATAAGGTTTGACATCTCTTCATCAAGGTTCACGCCGGAAACAGCTTGCTGTTGATTATATAAATCGTTGGCAAGCGCTGTATTATATTCGGCATTGGTCGTAGCCGTACGCGTATCTGCACCTACCTTTGAGACAAGTGTGCTGTAATACTGCGAAATACTTTGGTCATTGACGTGGCGCCCCGGAGTATCAATGGACACAGGATCCGTCAAGAGTTTGCCCACATCATTGGCAAGGGCATTGTCGCCCGGGAGCACTTGGTTCTTGCCGTTCACATAGGCAGCGGCAATGCGATTTGTGTCTTGGTGTACGTCAATATTCGTCTCAATAGTGGTGGCACTGTTGCCTTGGAAGAAGGTATTTATGCCAAGGCCTGCCATAAGGCCGGTGGTATCGGCGCCGGTGGACATACGAAGGTCGGGGTCAACGACTTTGAGGTTCACTTTATTCCCCACAACTTCGGCCTCAAGCTGTCCTGCATAGGTCGCATTTATAGCATCTACGACATCTTCAAGACTATGGATACTGGGGTCAAAGTTGATCGTACCGGGGGTAACACTGCTAAAATCAATGGCGCCACCGTCCACATAGTCACCTGTGTCGGCGTCATAAAAATGAAAGTCAAAACTGCCTTGTGTAAGATCGCCGCCATAATGCAAGCCGCTTTGGGGCATGCCAAGGGGAATGTCCTTATCGTACACGCTTTCTGTACCATTATAATAAGACATATGTCCGATACCGGCGCCTTGGCTGTGGAGTTTATTCACTTCCCACACGAGGGCGTCGGCAATGGCGTCCAGCTCGTCTTCGTACATGCCGATGTGCTCATCGCGCACGCTGAAAAAGGCCGTAAGACTGCCGCCTGTGAGGCGGTCTTTGTCTTCAATGCCGTTGAGGCCGGCATCGGGTGTGATGTTAATGGGGCCGCGGGTGGGTTCTATCCAGTAGAGGCCGTTCTTGGGCACGATGGTGAAGCTGTCACCGGCGTTGAAAGACTCACCTGCGGCGGGCATTTCAAAAGAAATATCCAAGTTATGCACGCGCACGGGGTCAATCTCGCCGTCACCGAGGCCGCCATCGTCAAGGTCTGTCATAGTATAGACGGTATCATTGCCACTTTCGTCTTTAATCCACGTTTCACCGCCGTCTAAGGAGACGCGATATGTACCTGAGTGAAAAGTTTCCCCCGCTGTAAGGGCAGGCGTTCCAACTGGTGGTACTATGGGGCGCCCGGTAAGACCTGCAAAGTGGTGTTCCTGACCGTCAATAGAAACAGCATCAATCTTGCCATCTCCATCAGCATCCGTATTCAAGAGGAATGATTGTGTCACTCCATTACTATCTACAACATCAAAGCCATCGCCAGCGGCATTAATTGTTGCTGTATATCCCGACAACATCTCCACCGTATATTCATGGGAATCTTCACCGGAAAAAATCACATTGCCTGTATACGTGGAATCCGGTTGCAAGAAGGCTTCTGCGCGGGGGGAGAGCACGTCGAGTTCAAATGTTTCCTTGCCTTGCACGAGGGGCATGCCGTTCGTGAGACGTACGACATAATTGCCGCCGCCGTCATTATATTCTGTTGTAATGTCAACGATTTCTGCAAGTTCGCGCACGGCTTGATCGCGCTGATCCATAAGGTTATTGGGATTACTGCGGCCGTCCACGGTATTTTGCGTTATTTGCAAGTTGAGGTCGCCTATTTCCTGGATAAGCTCGTTGGCGCGCTGGACGTCCGTCTCAATGGAAAGCTCCATTTGCTGCTTCATGGTTTCAAGGTCTTCCATGCTTTGCTGCATCATAACGGAAATATTTTCCGACAGAGCCAACAAATTTTCACGCGTGGCGGGATCGTCGGGGCGGAGAGACAGGTCTTGCCAGCCTTGGAAGAATTCTGCCAGGGCATCGTTTATGCCGGTGCGATTGGATTCGTTGAAGATGCTTTCCACGCTCGTCATGGTGGTGGCCTGTTGTTCCCAGCGGGAGGCGTCAGCGGACTTCTCTAAAAAAGACACTTCGACGAATTGGTCGAAGCGACGCAACACTTCCACGGCATTGACGCCAAGGCCTTGCGAACCCGGGCCGTTATGTATGGCATAGGTGTCTTCAAGCTGCACGTACTGCCGGCTGTAGCCCGGGGTATCGACGTTGGCTATATTGTTCCCTGTAACGGCAATGGTATTTTGCTGTGCATTGAGGGCGGATTGACCGATGGTGAAAAGCGAATTGATTGACATTAGAGCCTCCCGGAAATAAGTGCCGCTTGTGGGCGACCGACAAAGCCGTTCAAAATTCCGTGCTTGCCGTATATCGGTTCAGATTTTGGTTGAATTTGTTCGTGCAAGTGGCTCGAAAGGCGCTTGCTTTGCTCAAGAAGCGCCAATGAGAGTTCCGCATTGCGCGAGGCTTGCCGCGACGCTCGCTGCTCACCTGCATCGATACTTTTAAAAAGCTCGAAAATGATGTCGCCCTGCTCTTGTGGTAAAAGCTCCACATAATTTTTCACCTTACCGCCTTGCAGAAGCTGAATAACAAGGGTTTTTTCTTGTGCCAACTGCCGTATAAGCTCGTGCATGGAAAGCTCCAAAGTGACAACGGCCTGAGTTTCACGCCTCCTCAGAAGGTCATATTCCTCTTCAAGCAAGTCCGTCAAAAGATGCAAGGCTTGCTGTTGGCGATAGAGTGCGTCGTGAATCTGTTGATACATGGCTACATCCTTTTTCTCGTATGGCACAGTGTGTAATATTTCTATACGGGAAAATTGTGCCTCCCGTGGAAATCTTGCTTTTTGATTGCAATACACATGCCAATGTCTGTAAGAATTTTTGGGCGAAAAAAACGCCCTGAAGATGCTTTCTTTTTGGAAGAAAAGCGCGTATTGAAAAATCCCAACGCAAACAATGCAAAAATTGCCCCAAAAGGTATGTCATGTCAGCACCTCCCATTAGCGCCATAAGCCCGTGGCTCGCGCCCTTAGCCGGCTATTCCGACCTTCCCTTTCGCTTACTCTGTCGAGAGTATGGCGCAAGTGTGGCATGCACAGAAATGGTGAGTGCCAAGGGCCTCATATATGCAAGCCCGGGCACCAATGACCTTTTGCATACCGTCGCCGCGGATACACCCTTGGTGGTGCAACTTTTTGGCAACGAAATCCCCTTCATGCAAAAAGCCGTCCAGCATCTACGCAACATGGACTTTTGCTATTTCGACGTGAATATGGGCTGTTCCGTACCCAAGGTCACGCGCACGGGCTGCGGTGCGGCCATGTTGAAGGATATGAACGCGGCTCTTGCGGTGGCGCGAGCCATCATTCCTTTGGCAGAGCCCGGGCATATGGGCTTTAAAATGCGACTTGGTTGGGATGATGGGTGCCCTGTGTGGGAGGACTTGTCCTTGCGCCTTCAAGATGCCGGTGCCGGTTGGATAACGCTGCATCCACGTACGGCGCGGCAAGGCTTTGGGGGAGAAGCCGAGTGGTCTGCCCTTGAGCGCTTACAAGAGGTGCTTTCCATTCCCGTCATTGCCAGCGGTGACTTATTGACGGCAGCGGACGGCCTGAGTTGCCTTGCGCAAACGGGCGTTGCGGGTCTTATGTATGCGCGGGGCGCCATGAATAATCCGGCCATTTTTCGTGAGCATATGCACTTACTTACCTCTGTGAGTACGTCGTCTTCCATGGACTGGACTCCCGCCGATCTTTTGCGCATGATTCGCCGTCATATGGCTTTGGCACGACAATACAGTCACGAACGCACGGCGCTCCTGAAGATGCGGACATTTGTACCGCGTTATGTGCGGGATTTCCCCAATGTACGCGCCTTGCGTAAGGCTTTGAGCACGTGTACAAGTTGGGAAGCGTTGGATGACATATTAGAAGAGTGCCTACTTCATGCAAGCAACGCACAGCCCTAACAGCCCGTAGTAAAAGTGTACTCTGCGGCGTCAGCGTAAAAAAGCCACATCGTTTATGTATGTCTCATACGCGTTGCTCTTGATATCCGTAACACGCGTTCCTCGTGTAACGGCCACGCCTTAGGCGCCCTTTGGATCGGTCTGCGCGCCTTGGCTTTTTTCACTGTGCCCCGCACAGTACAAGCGCTTCCTTGCCCTTTTACAGAGCGGGCACTTTTTGACCGGACTATCAAAATGGAGTTTTTCAACAGGCTCCCTAGGGAGAAGTAAGATGAAGATTATCCGCGCCGAAACAGCAGGCTTTTGTATGGGTGTGGCCCTTGCCCTTGAAAAGCTGGATAAAGCCATTGAACATAAGGCCACCCATGGGCAACACAATCGCATTGTGACCCTTGGCCCCATCATACATAATCCGCAAGTTTTAGCCTATTATGCTGATAAAGGCGTCTCATGTATTGACAGTGTTGACGAGGTGCACGAAGGCGATTGCGTTCTCATAAGAGCCCACGGTATTCCCAAAAATATGGAAGAACATTTACAATCTCAAAATGTTAACGTGATAGATGCCACCTGTCCCAAGGTAAAAAAGGCGCAGCTTGCCATCGCAAACGCGACCAGGCAAGGGCAAACGTTGCTGCTTTTTGGTGAAGCGCAGCATCCGGAAGTGCGTGGCCTTGTGTCCTATGCATCAGCCAAGGGAGGGGCGTGGATTTTTGAATCCTTGCAGGATTTGCAAACTTTGGAACTTGCCCCCCACAAGTCTTTTGTGTTAGCGTCGCAGACAACACAAGACAAGAATCTTTTTGACAATATAAAAAAGTATTTATTGGAACACCTTGGTGATATTCCCGTATTGTCCACCATTTGCCATGCCACCCGCCAGCGGCAAGAAGACATTGTGCGCATTGCACATACCGTGGACGCCGTCGTGGTGGTGGGAGGAAAGGAAAGTGGCAATACACGCCGCCTTGCCGATGTGGCCGAAGCCGTGGGAGTGGCCACATGGCATGTGGAAACGGCAGACGAGCTCCAAGCACTACAAGAAAAATTCGCATCTTTTGTGACTGTTGGCCTAACGGCTGGCGCATCTACGCCGAAAAGACTCATTGATGCGGTACACGGTTTTTTAAAGAATCTACCATAGCCATAGTCGTGTAAGCAAGACAGCGCATATTGATCACATTACATTGAAGGGGGATACGCATGTCACAAACCAATATTCTTCTAGAAGCCGGTACCAACGAGCTGGAAATTGTGGAGTTTTTTCTAGAAGAAAATACCTTGCCCAATGATCCCAGCAAGAGTGATGCCCCAGAAGTGTATCGCGGCTATTACGGCGTCAACGTAGCCAAAGTGCTCGAAATCATCCGTATGCCAAAAGCCACAGAATTACCGGAGGTGCAGCACCCTTGCGTCCTTGGTGCCTTTAACTTGCGCTCACAAATTATCCCCTTGGTCAACTTGAGCATGTGGCTTGGCAAAGAGACAGCCGAACCGCAGGAAGAACCAAAAACCATTGTGACGGAATTTAATAATGTGACAACCGCCTTCATGGTCTCCGGCGTCAATCGGATTCACCGTATTTCGTGGGAAGAAGTGGAAGCCCCCAGCCCTTATGTGGCACGTATGTCAGCCTATACGGTCATCGGCGTGGTGCGCCTTGAAGGGCGTATAGTCTTCTTGCTTGATTTGGAAAAAATCGTCGCCAATCTCAACCCTGCCCTTGGCCTGAAGCTTGAGGAACTGGGGGCCGAATGGCGGACCGTAGAACGCCGCCGAGCCCTTGTGGCGGACGACTCGGCTCTTATCCGCGAGATGCTTCGTGACCTTTTGGAAAAGGCGAACTTTGAAGTGGAAACGGTACCCCACGGCGCCGAAGCCTGGGAACGCCTCCAGATTATGAAACAAAAAACCATTGATGAAGATCGTGACATTACCGACTTTGTACAAGTGGTTGTTTCTGATATTGAAATGCCCATGATGGACGGGCATAATCTGACAAAACGCATTAAGGAAGACAGTGTGCTCTCGGTCTTACCCGTACTGCTTTTTTCGTCTATCATTACAGATAAATTGCGGCATAAAGGCGAAGCTGTGGGCGCCGATGATCAAATATCCAAACCGGAAGTGACCTACCTTGCCAAGCGCGCTTTAGCACTCATTAAAAGTAATGAGGAAGCCGCCGCGCTTAAGAAGCACAAATAGGCCACTTTTCAGCCTGTTTTGAAAGGCATGTGGAGAAATTTTGAAAAAATCCTCCACATGCTTTTTTTCAAGAAAAACATATGGCGGCGGTACCTCAAAAATGCCTTGCAGGTGCGTCATATGTACGAGTAAGAAATATGAAAGATATGTGGCATGATCCTGCCCACACCAATATGCATTCTTATATCCCTGTGAGCACGTATATGCCCTTGGTGCATATGCCGGAAGACGCGCTTTTTGCACAAGCAAGCCATCTGTGCCGGCACGCCTTCGGCAATACCGTTTCCTTATGTGCTATCATCAATGCCCGTAGTGGACGCTGCGAGATGGATTGCCATTTTTGTGCCCAAAGTCGACATTACACAAGCCATGCTCCCATATTCCCCTTGCTTTCTCATGATACACTCTACGAGCGCCTTTCACTGCTGACATCGTTTCCTATCCGGCGCGTGGGCATTGTCACCAGTGGCGGCGCCCTTTCACGGCAAGATGTTGCCAGTGTGGCGCACTTTTTGGAAAAGGCGTGCTCCCAAAACTTTTGGAAGGGGCGCCTTTGTGCATCCTTAGGGCGTCTTTCCCGCGAGGATCTCGAGCGATTGCGCGGGGCAGGCCTGAGTCGTTTCCACCATAACTTGGAATGCAACGAAAACTTTTATCCGCACATCTGTAGCACGCAGCAATGGCGTGAGCGTTATGACACTGCGCAAAGAGTACAGCGAACGAATGTAGCTTTGTGCTGTGGCGGCATCTTTGGTCTGGGTGAAACATGGGGCGACCGTATAGCCTTGGCGTTGACGTTGAAAGGCATGAATGTGACAGACGTTCCCATAAACTTTTTGCACCCACAGGCAGGCACGCCCCTTGGGAACAGGAAGCCTCTCAGTGCTGGCGAAGCTTTGCGAATTATTGCCATTTTTCGTCATATTTTACCACATGCCAGCTTACGCGTGTGCGGTGGTGCCCGCCTTGTGCTGCAAGAGCGCCGTGCTCATATATTTGCGGCAGGAGCCAATGCCCTCATGGTAGGGGATTATCTCACGACGCAAGGCAAGAGCATTGAGGACGATATGTTGATGATAGAGGCTTTGGGTTTGGAGATCGTCACCACGTGAAGTTTTTTGAGAAATAACTATTTTCACTGCTCAGGCTGTATATATTAGATGTTATGACAGACGAAGCCGTGATCACAAATATTATGGAGTATCGCGCATGACAGAACATATTTTTCCTCTTTCAGAAGATGTTCAAAGCACACTCATGGCGCTTGGGGAGGCATTGCACAGGCAAAATTCCTTGTGTGCCACGGCCGAATCGTGCACCGGGGGGCTTTTAGGGTCGGCTATCACGGCCGTTTCGGGCGCCTCGTTATGGTTTGCCGGTAGTGTGGTGGCCTATGCCAATCATGTGAAAATGAACGTGCTTGGTGTCTCGGAGCAGATTCTTCTTAAGGACGGCGCTGTGAGTGAAGCGTGCGTGTGTGCCATGGCCGAAGGTGTGTGCCGCACGCTTCGTGTGCAAGTTGGCGTGAGTGTGTCCGGCGTGGCAGGGCCTTCCGGAGGCACGGCACAGAAGCCTGTGGGGACGGTGTGGCTTGGTTTTTGTGTCCATGGCACGACAGATGCCTTGCTCTTGCAGCTGTCCGGCAGTCGCGATCAGATCCGTGCCGAGGCGAGTGTTCAAGCTTTGCAAGCTCTTTATCAGCGTGTTCGCGCATAAGGCAGGCTTGTTTCTAGGCACTGTCGTCAAATGCGCCTTTTAGGTTATCTCTGCGTCAGACTTCGCTTGCTTTTTCAGTCAAATACCATAAGAGTATATTCCTTCAAAGCAAGCTCGTCTTCCTTGATATAACACAAAAATTCGCAATTTGACGACAGCGCCTAGTAGCGTGTTTTCTCTAAATGTGTATTTTTTAAAAGCATGTGGGGGCGTGTGTCCTTTAGGGGGAAACT
>CAYJPE010000100.1:0-10081 GCA_964371965.1 uncultured Desulfovibrionaceae bacterium | reverse complement strand
AAGTTGAAAAGAGGAATCCTCAATCACTGAGATAGAAGAAGTTCTTTTTCAGAATCATTTTATATTAAATTTTATATATATTTTTATTTAATCAGCGTTTCCCTAAGAAAACACTGCGCACATTGGATTTTCCGCTTCCTCGCATTTCACCATTTTTGAACAGCCTACCGAGGGCTGTCGTCAAATTGCGAACTTTTGTGTTATATCAAGGAAGACAAGCTTGCTTTGAAGGAATATACTCTTATGGTATTTGACTGAAAAAGCACGCGAAGTCTGACGCAGAGATAACCTAAAAGGCGTATTTGCCGACAACACCTAAAATGGAGTTTTTCAATAGGCACTTATCCCTATCTGTTTGTGGATGTTTGTTGAAGGCTTGCGATGACAGTATCAAGTTTTTCTGCTTGTTGCAACAAGTCTTGCGTGATTGAGGATGATTTTGTCACGCCCTGCACCGTTTGCTCAGTGATACTCTCCACAGATTTCAAGGCCTTTGAAATTTGGACGCTGTCTTTTGACACGCCGGAAACGGCATCGGCGATAACGTGTACTTGTGCCACATTTTCTTCTGCAAGTGCCACAATGCTCGTGAGTGCCTTGCCCGCGTCACCTGCAAGCTCTGTAGCGGTATTCACTGCGGCATATGTTTTGTCCATGTTTTGATCATTACGTGCGGAGGCTTGGTGTATTTTGCTGATGGCGGACGTGACGTCACTCGTGGCGAGCATGGTTTTTTCGGCAAGTTTACGGACTTCATCGGCCACAACGGCAAAGCCACGACCACTTTCGCCTGCTCTTGCAGCTTCGATGGCAGCGTTGAGCGCAAGGAGGTTCGTTTGGTCGGCAATGTCTGTGATTGTTTCAACGATTTTATTGATATCAGTGGTTTGTTCGTGCAACTCAGACAAAGCAAGGCGCATGGCATGGGCATTCTCTGTTACATTTTCATTGGCCTTTATGACCGCCTGTACTTTTGTTTCACCCTCAAGAGCGATGGTGCGGGCTTGTTCTTCTTTTTGTGCCGCATCTTCTGTAAAGTGCATGATTTTATTAAAAGTCATCACCATAATTTCCAAGAATTCCATGGTTTTTTGCATCTGAAGCATTTGCTCTGTTGTCCCTTCAATGATGTGACTGTTTTCGGCATTTAAGTAGCGAACAGCATCGTTGAGTACAAGGGAAATGCTTGCGGCATCTTGTGAGGTGCTTAGGAGCGTATCGAGTATCTTTATGATTTTTTCTTGTTGTGCTTCGCTTTCACGCCGTGCCGCTTCAGATGTGTGCATCTGTTCGTTGGCCAGCGCTCCTGCCTCTTCAGCTTGCCGGATTTTTTGTCGGAGCGAGAGCACCATGGCAGATAAGGCTTCTGCAAGAACGCCTATTTCGTCACGCCGATTGAGCTCTAAGCGCTTCTCCAATTCGCCGGCACTGACCGCTTGGGCAAAGCTTACTGCTTGCTTCAATGGAGTGATAATGCTCCGAATAAAGATAAAAGCAGCGATTGTGGAAGCTATGGTCAAGGCGAGGGAGATGAGCACGCTCGTTATGGTGGCTGTTTTCACTTCTACCATAAATTCGCTTGCAGATGCTTCTGTCACTAAATAGAAGCCCAAGGAGGGGATATGGGTACTCAGCACATAGCGCGTATCGCTTTGACCATCCGTTTCGCCTGCATATTCTGCAAAATACTTTTCTGATAAGCGCATTTTCGGAAAAATGCCAGCATATTGCGGATAAACATCGGCAATGTGCCTGTTGACGTATGCCGTATTGGCATGAAGCTTGATAAGTCCGGTTTCGTCAATACAAAAGGTCGTGCCATGGGTGCCGATGGTACGAGCACTGAGCTCTTTGGCGAAATCGCGAATGTCAATGGCCACGGAAAGGAGGCCGGCAAATTCGCCTTTGTGTGTTACGCGTCTGTTAATAAAAACTTTATATCCCCATTTAGGGTCATTCACATACACAACGATATTGCCCTCGCTCACTCTGTCCCGAAAATCGGTAAACCATGTGTCTACATCCGACACACGGTATGCCCAATCTCTTTTGGTACCTTGCAGATCGGTGTATTGCTTTGTTTGGTTTGAGACAAAATTTGCCCCAAGAACATCATATGTGGAAAGGATGCTCGCAAGCATGATGTAAATGTCCTCAAGATTCTCATTGGGTTCGCCACGTGCTATCCAATTTTGCAAGACAGGACTTTTTATAATGAGGCTCAGAGCCCTACTGGCTTCCAGTATTTTATTATCAATATTGCCAACAATTTCTTGCGAAGTGAGGGGGATTTGTTGAGTAATGAGCTGATTTTTCATGCTGGCGTAGTAAAACATGGAGTTTATGCTTATGGTGATTCCAGCAAGCAGAAGAAGGGCACTTCCCATGAAAATATTGAGTTTTTTTCCAATTGAGAACATAATAGCAGTCCCTTGTTAAGTGTAAAAAATGTTTCATAATGCTTATCGGCTGCAAGAGGAAAAATAAGAGGGAGCATATACCTCTTTTACCGAAGCGTGACCACTAACAAAAGTGACATGCCTTGTTCGTAAATACTGCGACTTTAGCGAGGTCTGAGAAGTGTACGAGGTATAAGAGGTGTTCAGAGTCGAATGTGCAATTTTTTTTGAAGAAGCATGGGTGTAGTAAGTATTTTCTTTTATTTTCCTCATAGTTACCCCCATAGAAGGAAAATATCATGGACAAATATACTCTCCATGGCGAAGGCATTTTTGAGCAAGCGCTCATTTACCAAGCACTAAAGAGAATACGCAAAAAGGATGTGGCGGTAAAGATTTTTTTACTTGTACTCTCAGCATTTGCTTTTTGTTTTAGGAAATGCTATTAATAACACAGAGCAAGGGCGTTAGCCAAAGTGTGTACCATGTATGTTTTTTTAAGGAAACACTGATAAAATAAGAATGCATATAAAATTTATTATAAAATAATTCCAAAAAGAAATTTCTCCTCTTATTGATGGACGAGTTCTCGTTGCGTACATGAACACTTTGGCAACACATTGCCACCTGTACTCTTATCCATGGAAAAAAGAATATGAAACTTTTTGAACAAAGCACCCTCAAGAAATTACAGCTTAAAAATCGATTTTTCCGCGCGTCCACGTGGGAAGCACTGGCCACGGAAGAAGGCCGCATGACGCCGGAGCTTTTTGCCCTCCACGAAAAGCTTGCGCAAGGCGGTGTGGGGTCCATCTTAACAGGCTACGCCTTTGTGACCAAGGAAGAACAGCCTAATCCTAAGATGCTTGGCATCTATGACGATAGCTTTATAGATATGTATAGAGCACTCACGAGTATGTGCAATACGTACGATACCAAAATTTTTTTGCAAGTGGCTTATGGCGGTTCCATGTCCTATATGGATCCCCCTTCACCAAAGATTTTTGCGCCTTCAGTCAAGAAAAACGAGGCCACGGGCATTGTCCCCATAGCTATGACAAGGGATGATATAAACTCCCTGAAACGTGCCTTTGTAAACGCGTGTTGCAGAGCGGAAAAAGCAGGTTTTCACGGCGTGCAAATACATTCGGCGCATGGCTACCTTCTCAGTCAATTTCTTTCGCCCGACTACAATATGCGTGACGATGAGTATGGTGGTTGCCTTGAAAATAGAGTGCGTTTTTTACGTGAAATAATTGAACACGTGAGGAAGCACGTACGGGAAGATTTTGTTGTGATGACAAAAATAAACTCAGAAGATTTTACAGAAAAGGGACTTACGCAAGAAGAGAGTTTACAGGCTGTTCGTATACTGGCTAAAGCAGGACTTGATGCAGTTGAAGTAAGTGGTGGCAATTTGTCTTCCACGCACGTTCTTACACACAATCTCGGCTGTGGCAGAAAAAAAGTGACGACGCAAACGCAATCATATTTTTCTTCTTTTGCCAAAAAGCTTGTTAAAACCGTGGCAATTCCGGTCATGTTAACCGGAGGCAATATCAACTGTCAGCATTTGGAACACTTGCATGCGGAGCATGGCATTGCATATTTTGGTTTGAGTCGCCCGCTTATTGCACAGCCGGATCTTATTAATGTATGGAAAAAAGACCCTGGAGTACAGCCTCAATGTATTTCTTGCGGCAAGTGTTTTAGTAAGGAGGGTACCTATTGCATTTTGTCAAAGGGGTGTTGCATATCATAGGTGTTATAATAATCCCTTGGTGGGAATGGGGCAAAAAACTTTTGGGGACTGTCATCAAGAGTGTCTTTTTCTGTGTCTCTATATCAAGGTTGCGTGCTTTTTTGTAGTTTATGAACGCGAAGCGCGCAAAAGAGGGAAATACTTCCTTGATATAATACGAAAAAAGACTCCTTGACGACAGCCCCAAATCAGCACCTTTCGTTTTAAAAGGGCTGACAGTTTTTGGTATTGTTGTGCGTTATAACTTGTCTTGTGACTTTTTCTCGGCGTCAACGTGTCTTCTCCGGTTCGTTAACGCGAAGCGTGCAAAACGGTAATTTTTTCCCTATTTATTAGCCTTTTTAAATATGTCCACTGTTTTCTCCACAAGCTCTAACACAATTTGCTGTTGTTCCTGCGTCAGTTCACTCAAGAGTTCCACGAGTTCTTGCGCCTTCACGACAGTGCTGGTATTGGGCAATTGTGATGCTGTGCGAAAAAGATCTGCAATAGTGCAATCTAGTCCATTGGCAATTTCTTGTAATCGCGAAAGCTTAGGCGCCATTTGACCCTTTTCAATGCGAGAAAGACTGTGCTGCTCGATATTAAGATAGTCAGCGAACTCTGTTTGCGTAAGGTTTTTTTCCTTACGCTTTTCCATGATCCTAGAGCCTAACAGTGCGCGTACGTCAGTAATTTGTTTCTTTTGCATAATGTAAACCTCAACACGGCAAATGGAGTAAAAATTTTTCTAGCAAGGACAGACATCATAGCGAAAAAGACTTCGCGTTCACGGCGGTGACTTTACATTGGAATGCCAAAGCTCAAAAGGCTTCAAAGGAATAATCTTGCGCCCAGTGGATATTTTCCTAGTATTTACCTGTGAAAAGATGTGCTATTTTAAAAAAATACCTGGAATATCATACATTTACAAAAATGATATTCCGTTTTATAAATTTCAGAAAAAAATTATTTTTACAGTTTGCGAGACTAAAAAGAGCACAAAAAATGCAAAATAACGCGTAAATAGGATGTGTATCCTAGGATTTTTTACATTTTCAAGCCTCTCATCCAATGCGATTGCCTTTGACTTGTTGCGCTTCTTTGCACTCTTATATTCGAAGGGCTCTTTGTGAACGGACTGTCAAAAATGCAATTTTTCACAATTTTTCTGCAAAGTTGTTAAAAAATCATTTTCTGCAGTTTGTAACGAAGGCGAGACATTATTTCTGTAAAATCTTTTCAAGTTCGGGCATAAATGCCTCATGGGTAAAAATAAAGCGCACAGGCGTTACCGTAATATAGCCCTTTTTTAGCAAGTCATTGTCGGAGCCCTCTTCAATTTCTTCTGGCGGCAAAGTGCCCGTAAGCCACCAGTAAGGTCGTCCTCGCATATCATGCCTTTCTTCGTAACCATCACGCCACATGGCAGAGGACTGTGGGCAGGCGCGCACACCCAAGCTTTCGCTCACAGGTTTTGCCGGATAGTTGACATTAAGAAGTGTGCGCGCAGGCACTTTGCCCCACGGCAGTGTTTCTGCCAAGGAAACGGCGTGGGCGGCGTGCTCGTCTATATTTTCAAACTCAAAGCTGTCATAGGAAACGGCCATGGAGGGAATATTGTGAAACACTCCTTCCGCGGCGGCGGCCACTGTGCCGGAATACAAGATATTTGGCCCGGCATTGGCACCGGCATTCATGCCGGAAATAACAAGATCCAGCGGCGATGGCACAAGGGTGCTGGCGCCAAGTTTCACGCAGTCGGCAGGAGTTCCATAGACCCCCATCCCTTCAAAATCCGATTCTACAATGCGTTCGGCCTGAAGGGGGTGAAAAAACGTGATGGCATTGCTGACGGCAGATTGTCCCGTCATGGGTGCCACAGCATGCACCGTATGCCCCCGTGCTCTCAAAGCTCTGTACAGGGCACGCAATCCTTCGGCGTATATACCATCGTCGTTGCTAAGCAAGATGTTCATTGACAAGACCTCCGAAAAAGTGAGAAATGTTTTGTACACAATACAGTACCGACACACATGTGATACGAGTATTGCATATCATTCGCAAGAAGACAAGTTCTTTAGTTGATATGAGACGCCAAACAAGGAGCGTTCATGCAAAATCGCATAGCTATAAAAGACATAAAAGCACATGAAAAAGTCCAATCCATCTTTCTTGTAGGCAACGCAAGCCTTTTGCAAGCACGCAATGGCCCCTATTGGCGTTTAGAGTTGTGCGACGCCACAGCGACCATGGAAGGCAAAATATGGAGTCCTTATAGCCAGCAATTCAAAGACATCCCTTCCAGTAGCTTTGTGGATGTGGTAGGCAATACCGACGTGTATAACGGTCAACTCCAGATAAGTATCACACACATGCACATACTCACGCCGGAGCAGGCTAAGCACATGGATGTCACAGCCTTCGTGCCTTCCAGTGCTGTGCCGCCGGAGCGCATGTGGCGAGAACTTATGGATCTGTGTGAGAATGAATTTACGCATAGGCCGTGGCGCATCTTCGTTTTTTCCGTCTTTCAAGATGAAGCACTGTGTGCCGCATGGCGCATGGCTCCGGCGGCAAAGCAGGTACATCAAGCTTATTTCGGTGGGCTCTTAGAACACACGCTGGCGGTGGCACGTCTCGTCTTACTCCTTGCTGCACAGTATCCTGAGCTTGATAAAGAAGTGCTCCTTGCGGCAGCTATTTTTCACGATCTGGGAAAGGTGTGGGAATTGTCCGGCATGCATACGTCCTTTCTTACTCAAGATAATACACATACCAATGCAAACCCCGCCCCCAAAACGTTGCTGCCAGACTATACCGACGCAGGCCGCCTTATGGGGCACGTAGAGTTGGTGCTCGAATACCTTTATCCTATCCTCCAAAAATCGTACCTTGCCCCGGCCTTGCAGCAACACTTCAAACACCTTATCATTAGCCATCACGGCACCCGAGAATTTGGCGCATCCTGCGTACCACAAACAGCAGAGGCGCTCATGTTGCACTATGCCGATAATATCGATGCCAAAATGGCTCAATGTAGAGAGATTTTTCACGATTGGGAAGAAGAAAAGATCGGCTGGTCTCCCTATCAAAGAACCTTGGAACGCTTCATGTACAAGGCACACGCAACCCCCGAGGAAGCGACGCCTTCTGAGCAAAAAAAGAGTGAGTAAGCTGTGTTTATTACCTTTGAGGGGACAGAAGGGGCAGGAAAGTCCACTGCTTTGCGAAGCATTGCCCAGCATTTGGAAGCGCAAGGGCGCTACGTTGTGTGTACGCGTGAACCGGGGGGCAGTGCGCTTGGTCGTGCGTTACGCGCCACATTGCTCGATACGCACACCCAAGACCTTTGCTCCGCGGCAGAACTCCTGCTCTTTCTTGCAGACAGGGCGCAACATGTACACAGCATCATCCGCCCTGCCCTTGCCAAGGGGCACATCGTATTGTGCGACCGCTACATGGACTCTACACTGGCCTACCAAGGCGGCGGGCGCGGGCATAATAGAGAACATTTACTCGATTTACACACATTGGCTACGCAAGATTTGTGGCCTCATCTGACGCTTTTTTTTGACCTCCCTGTAGAGATGGGGCTCGCCCGTGCTCATGCCCGAAATGCGGCGCACAACATCAGCAACACCGAAGGGCGTTTTGATGCGGAAAATCTTGCCTTTCACAGTCGCGTCCATGCGGTTTATGCAGAGCTGATGGCGAATAATCCCGAACGATTCAAACGTATTGACGCGCAGCAGGACTGCGCCGGAGTTTTGGCTCAATGCTTACAATTTCTTAAACATATATAACTGAAAGGAAGACCCCATGCCTTGCGAATATTACGAAGTAGATTGGCTCAAAACAGAACTGCATATGATGCCACGCCCGGAACTCATTCAAAGCATGCTCGACGAAGAAAATGCACCCTTGGCGCCGTGGGCTGTACACTCCTGCCTTGGGGACGATAATAAAATATGGTGTCAAGTGTATCGCGCACCGGATAAAAGCGGCGGCTTTTTTTGTATCAAAGATTTTACCGAAACACTGCTTGTGGCCTATGCGTCGAGCAATATGGCTTTTTTGCAGGCTTTGCAGCACTTTTCGCACATGGTCAGCAATAGCAGGTATGCTGCTGATATATTCGAAAATGCCGATGAGTATGACGATGGCAACGGCTAAGCATACAGCAAGGAATATGGCAGAGCATATACCCCTCGGGGCAGAGGCCCACAAGCTTGGCATTGTCTTTTTTCCCGCCTTCGATTGGGCCATTTCCCCCACCCATCCCGAACGGCAAGAAAGGCTTTTGTACACCCAAGACCAATTAGTCGAAGAGGGACTCTTTGACATGCCCGGCATTGTGGAATACCGACCGCACCTTGCCAGCCACAAAGACGTCATGCGCACGCATTTTTGTGTGCCCTCGCCGGAAAAAGTGTGCACGCCATCCCACCTTGCCGCTGCTGGCGGAGCCATTCGTGCCGCCCATGCCGTCATGTCGGGCGAGGCCAAACGCGCCTTTGCCCTTGTGCGCCCGCCGGGTCATCACGCCATGCGCATAACACACGGCAATCGCGGTTTTTGCAATATCAATATGGAAGCCATCATGTTGGATTTCATACGCACGCACTTTCCTCACCCTGAGAGACCGCTGCGTATCGCCGTCATTGACACGGATTGTCATCACGGCGACGGCTCTCAAGATATATTTTGGAATGACCCGGACACGCTTTTCATTTCACTGCATCAGGATGGGCGCACGCTCTATCCGGGCACAGGCTTTGTGCACGAATGCGGCGGTCCTGGCGCCATGGGGCGGACGATCAACATCCCCTTGCCGCCGCGCACGGGCGATGCCGGCTATCTGTATGCCATAGAAAACGCCGTTTTGCCCATCTTAGAGACATTTCAACCGGATCTCATTGTGAATTCCGCGGGGCAGGACAATCATTTTACCGATCCTCTGGCAGATATGCGCCTGACAGCCCAAGGCTACGCACAACTCACGCGCGCCCTCCGACCGCACATCGCTGTCCTTGAAGGAGGCTACTCCATTCGCAGCGCCTTGCCCTACGTCAACCTTGCCTTGTGCCTTGCCTTGGCAGACATGCCCTTTGACCATATTTACGAACCTGCATGGACGTCGGAATTGGCAAAACAAACGACGCACGTTCACGATGCCATTAAGCACGTGTGCGACGCTGCCTGTACCCTCTTTCATCATGGGCACGAAGGCACCTTGGGCTTGGACGCGTGTGCGGGTGGGCATAGGGACGATGCGTGGTGGGTGGAAGAAAGACAGATATATTATGATACAGACATGCTTACAGATCGCCAACGTGTGGCTACGCGCCTGTGTGATCATTGCCCGGGTGTGACAATAACGCACACGCAATCTTCGCGTGATCGCAAAACCATGTGCGTGCTTGTGCCGCGCAGTGCCTGTGCCCACTGTGTCCAACTGGCGCAACAACATGCGCATGAAGCGACATCTGTGCCCGTGAAACTCTTAACACAAGTATAACAGCCTGACAATGCAGGCACAGCTTTTAGAGTAAACAAGCTACTCGTAGCGTGTTTTGTCTAAATGTGTATTTTTAAAAGCATGTGGGGGCGTGTGCCCTTTAGGTGAAACTTTTTTTAGGAAAAAAAGCTTCCCCCCCCACACCATCGCTGCGCTCGATGCCCGTACGCCTCGTCCCTCGGCTACAGTCACGCCTACGGCGCCATTCGGTCGGCCCCTTCAAAAAAACCAATAGGTTCGCGTGTAAGCCGAAGTTTTTATGATTGGCAAGAAGGAAATATTGTGTAGCGCACGGCAACATACATAGAATGCAATCAAAGCGTTTAGAGTAGACAAGGCACTAGAACGCATGAAAAAGAGGACTCATTAAAGCGTTTTGAGGGGATGGGGGGAGTTTGAGGGAGGAAGGGGAAGCTTTTG
>CAYJPE010000099.1:0-10104 GCA_964371965.1 uncultured Desulfovibrionaceae bacterium | reverse complement strand
ACGTGACCTTAATGAATGGGGGGCTCGTGAGCGTGTGGAACTGACAGGGAAAACGTTGGATTTTCCCTATGTAGCCACGCGCGTTGTGGACTGGCTCTATTCAAAGCGACTGCCCATTTCTAGTGGCAATGTAGAAATGCCCATTGGTACACGGGCAGAATTGCAACGCTGGCGCATATTGTACAGCGACCTCTTTGACAGCGCAGTGAATGTCGAGGCGGTGAATGCTGCAAGGGACGATGGAGCGGAGGAGGACGCATGAAACCAGAAACCATGAGTCATATGGAAAAGTTGCGTGGCAGAAAGTTTTCTGAGGACGAAAAACGCTGCTTGTATCATGTGGGCAACGCCTTGAACTTGCGTGATGACGATGCGGTGTGGTCATTACTGGCGGCGATGGAGTATCAGCGCATATATTACGAGGTGTTGCCGGGTAGGATTGCCAAGGCATCGGAAGAGATTTTGTCGCGCATATCAGATGTTGCCGACAAGGAAGTCAGTGCCGCACAAGCGAAACTCACGGAAAGCGTCGTGGAACAGGCACAAAGCCTTTCCACAAGAATCCAGTACAGAACGCTGTTGCCATTGGCGCTGGTTTTCCTGCTGTGCTTGCTGGCGTATGGCGCATTTCTCATGTGGGCGGGTTTTCGCATGGGAGCGGGCGAAGCCGTGCCAATTGCTGCGTGGCTGAGAATGCCGTCTGGTTATCTGATGGGCGGCTTGAGCGGTGTTTGTGCGTTCTTTTGCGCTGGTGTGGCTGCAAGGCATTTTGCGAATTCAGAAAAGGAGTGGTATTGGTACTCTGCTGCGGCCTGTGTTTTGTTCTTTGTGAGTGTCTTATTGGTGTTGTCTGTCTTTGCGTATTACAGGTAACCAGATAATATATTAAATGTTTAGAAAGACTGTGGGTACGCGCAAGTACAATGTGCGTGCCCGCAGAAATAATGCCCAATACCATTCCATACCGTCTTTTCACATCCGCTTTTTTCGTGGGTATCCTTCAGGGTATAAAAAATATTTTTAAATTTTTTATTTTGATATTTTAGTGTGTTATACTTAGAATCAGGAGTGACGTGTATGGATATGAATGGCGGCAAAAAGACGTTTATTTTGGACAAGAAGGACGGCGTGACAAAGGGCTTTGCGCAGCATGAGCTTTTGACGCGGATACCCGAAATGCTGAGACTGCAAGCACGGCGGGAAAACATTTATTACACGCCGCTGTCCGATGATAAGCACCATATTTTGATTGACGACATGACCGTGGAGAGCGTGACGCGCTTGAAGAAAGACGGCTTCGTGCCGGCTGTGATTTTGGAAAGCTCCCCCCAAAATTACCAGTGCATTTTGACCATTCCCAAAGTGGACAGCCCCTTCACACGAGAGGCCAGTAATCGCCCGCTCTGTAAAGGTCAGAATGGCTCAACAAGGAATACCCAAAACTGTCTGGCTGTAGCCAGCCGCCCCCTTTTCATTTTGGGCACCCTGCTTTTGAGAATATCAAGCCCAAACATCGGAACCCCGACGGCTCTTATCCGCGCGTGAAACTGCTGGTGGCAGAACGGAAGCAGTGCGAAAAGGCATTTCTGCGGGCACGGGAAATTGCCAAGCAGTATGAAGAACAGGCGCGGCACAAAGAGATGCAAAGACAGACACACCCCGCCTCTCCCCCTGCGAACACCCCGCATGGCGACAGTGGGCACATGGCGCACAACGGCGGCAGCAGGCATGGACAATACGGAAATGCGCCCTCAATGTCTGCCACGGCGGTATATTATGTTCACTATGATGACATCCGCAAACATATGAACATACAAGATTATTCGCGCCTTGACTCCATGATTGCCTTGCGCATGAGGGCAACTGGCCACAGCCCGCAAGCGGTCATGGACGCTATTTGCCAATGCGCCCCAAGCATCAGAACAAAAGAAGGCCGTGACTGGCAAAAGTACGCAGAGCGGACAGCGAACTACGCCTTTGGCGTGGCGGGCGATGTGGCTCTGCGGAAATATGAGAGGTATGTGGGGCAGTGGGAAAAAGCTGAGAAGGAAGTACAAAATGCTCAAAATATAGCACGCTTGCGCAGATAAGAAGCCATAAACGACACCCTATAGCTATATTTTGTAAAGGCCTTGCTTGACAAAAGCTTTACAATGTATAACTTTATTCAAAATAAGGAGCAAAGCAATGTCACAAGTGATGGTAAATTTTCGCATGGACGAAAACCTCAAGAAAAATATGGAAAAAACTTGTAAAGAATTGGGGCTTAACATGTCAACAGCCTTCACAATTTTTGCAAAAAAAGTCACACGGGAGGGGCGCATTCCCTTTGACGTCGCCCTTGACCCCTTTTATTCCGCAAAAAATATGGCGGTGCTGGAAAGGCGCATTCATGACCTCGAGTCCGGTAAGGCCACGCTTGTCTCTCATGACCTCATTGAGGACTAGCCATGCAGCTCTTATGGACAGATGAAAGCTGGGATGACTACTGTTATTGGCAAACACAAGATAAAAAAACCCTCAAGAAAATCAATACACTTATAAAAGACATGAAACGCAGCCCTTTTGAGGGTATCGGGAAACCCGAAGCCCTCAAAGACAATCTCAGCGGCTACTGGAGCAGACGCATTGATGACGTCAATCGTATTGTGTATTGCGTCCAAGAAAAAACGCTCGTTATCGTTTCTTGTAAGGGGCATTATGATTAAGGGGGCCTTGTGTCATCTCAAACAGGGCAGCATAACTCTTATTTTAGAAAACAATATCAAGCAAGAACTTGACACCCAAAGTCTTTTATTGTAGAAAAAAACATCTCATTGTGTCCCACAGCACAAAAAAAGCACAAAAAAGCACGAGCACCCTATGCCACGCAAGCCCGCTGCCTCCAAAAATACCACTCAAAGAGCGTGTCTGCGTCATGTGATGGCGCGTGCGCGAGTCATGTGTGGCGCCCTGCTTGGTACAATGTTTGGTACAATGTTTGGTACAATGTTTGGTACAATGTTTGGTACAATGTGTAGTGCAATTTCCGGCGCGCCTCTTGCTCTCTCTCTCTCTCTCTCTCTCTCTCTCTCTCTCTCTCTCTCTCTCTCTCTCTTGTAACTCGACTTTCTGACATAATTACACTGCAATTTTAATATGTTCCAGCTGTTTTCCTGTGTTATGTGTAAAAATTATACATCCGTTTAATACATTGCAAAGATGCATCCGCAATTACTGAGATAGGAGAAGTTCTTTTTTCGCAATTGCTTTATCGTAAATTTTATATATATTTTATTTAATCAGTACTTCCTTAAAAGCACAGGCTTGTTCCCTGTGGGCACAATGAAAAAATTCACGCATCGCAGACCGACCCAAAGGACGCCGAAGGCGTAGCCGTTACGCAAGGAACGAGTGTTACGGATAGCGAGCACAACGCGTATTGGGCATACATAAGATATGTGGATTTTTATCGCTGACGCCACAGATGGGGCTTTTCCAGCAGACTGTTACCCCTTGGTTTTATGTGCAAAACTACTACTCCACACTCAAATTTTTGCCGTCCATAAAATATTATAAAAAAATTTGGCATTTAAATTCTTGCTTTTTTGTAACAGAGCGTGTATGTACTTTGACTGTTCTGCACACATTGTCTGTGCAGGGCAGTATGAAGAAACTGCGTACAAGAATTTTAGCGGGAGATACATCATGAGTAAAGAGTGTGATTTCTGCGGCAAAAAGCCACAAGTGGGTAATATGGTAAGCCACTCCAATGTGAAAACAAAGCGTCGTTTTAACCCCAACTTGCAAAAGGTTCGCCACCAGTTTGCCAATGGCACCGTGCGTACTTTAAGCGTTTGCACACGTTGCATCCGCTCTGGTTCTGTTATTAAACCTGTTGTACGACAAAAAGACTAGGGTTTTGTCCTTAAAAGGCCATCTGCTGCTTTTTGTGCAAAGCGAGACCCGCAGCAGGCTCTTGAAAACGGCATTCTGCGTCGTCAGCGATAAAAAGTCAAACTGCTTATGTACTCCTTATATACTGCGCACCTTGACTTTTTTCGCTTTATCGCATCTCATCTTTTTGAACAGTCTGCCTAAGATGGCATTTTCAGCAGACAGCGAGCTGAGCTTTTGCAACAGCGCCTAAGATGTAGAGGAAATCTATATGCACTTAGTCACGTTTATAAAGAAGGATGCGCATCTTCATGACGAATCTTGTTCTCAAGAAGAACGCTGGGGCATTTGGCAGCCTCATGCAGCCTACGTTGTGGATGCAGTGGCAGCCGATGCCACGTTGCCACGCACTTTGCGTCATGTCGTAGAAGACGGTGAGGCTTATGTGCCTCGCTTAAAACATCTTTTTGAAAAAGACGCGCAAGGAAGCCTTACCCGCCTTTCTATGGAAGATGTACGTTTGCGTGCGCCCTACACCAACCCCCCACGTAACATCATATGTACTGGCATAAATTATGCCGAACACCAACAAGAATTCATACGTTCCGACGCAAAGGAACAAAAACTTCCTGAATTTCCTTTTCTTTTCACAAAACCGTGCACTGCCATTGCCCATCCAAACACAGCGGTGGATCGCCACGCCACGCTGACAGACAAATACGACTATGAAGTGGAGCTTGCAGTAATAATCGGCAAGAAAGGGCGCGATATTGCCAAAAACAAAGCTTTCGATCACGTTTTTGGCTATACCATTATCAATGATTTATCTGCTCGAGATTTACAAAAACGTACGAGCCAATGGTACACAGGCAAGTCCCTCGACACTTCTGCACCCCTTGGCCCGTGCATCTTGCACAAAAGTGCCCTTGAAGATCCACAAAACTTACGTATTACAAGCCGCATTAATGGTGAATTGCGCCAAAATTCCCATACAAGCCATATGATTTTTCCTGTGGCTACCCTCATTCATATTATCTCACAGGGTACCACGCTTTTGCCGGGCGATATTATTGCTACAGGCACGCCGGCCGGAGTGGGCATGGGTCTTAAACCGCCACAATTTTTACAATCCGGCGATGTTATGGAACTGGAAATTGAGCACATCGGTGTACTAAAAAATACTGTTAAATAAACATGTTGCAAAAAAATATTTTTTTTGCATTTTTTTGTTGACAAGAAACGTGCATTCACCTATACATACAAATGCGCCGCGTTGGTGTAACACTTTCGCGAAACTCTTACTTTTGGGCAGTTAGCTCAGCTGGTAGAGCGCCGCCCTTACAAGGCGGATGCCGGGGGTTCGATCCCCTCACTGCCCACCATTCTTTATGTTCTCAAGACATTTTACCCCCAAAAAGTCAATGAAAAGAGGCTTTGAGGGGGTTTTTTTTGCCCCGTATTCCTCCAGATTGCCTTTCCACTTGGTACTTTTGCGGCACTTGTGCCTCGTGTGCTACGTCTATCAAAAAATAGTACCAGTGCCTTGTCTACTCTAAAAGCTCTGATTGCATGCTATACATGCTGCCATGCGCCGCACAATACGTCCTTCTTTCTCAAGTAAAAAACCTTTGGCCTACAACGAACCTATTGTTTTTTTGAAGGAGCCGACCGAATGGCGCCGCAGGCGTGACCGTAGCCGAGGGACGAGGCGTACGGGCATCGAGAGCAGCGATGGTGTGGGGGAAAAGCTTTTTTTCCCAAAAAAAGTTTCACCCCACATGTTTTTCAAAAACACACATTTAGAGAAAACACGCGACTAGGCGGTGTCGTCAAATTGCGAATTTTTGTGCTCTATCAAGCCCATTGAAACAAAGCAGAACTTTCTTTGAAAGAGGAATAATTAAAGCGTTTTGAGAGGGTGGGGGGAGTTTGAGGGGGGAAGGGGGATCTTTTGGCTTTTGACACCTGTCCCTTCCTAAAGGGACAGTTCCCCTTCCCCCTCAAAAAAAATACTTCATCCGTGTTTCCTGCAGTACATGCGCAAACTCAGAGTACGACATGTCTTGAGCGATCTTTTAAAGGATATAGCGGCTCAGATCCTTGTCCACACGCACATCCTGTGTGTGTTCTTCCACATACTCTTTATTGACGACAAGTTCCGTTCCGGGTTTTTCTGATGCGTCAAATGAAATGTCTGCAAGGATTTTTTCCATAATGGTATAGAGTCGTCGAGCACCGATATTTTCTGTCTGTGTATTGGTAATTTCCGCAAAAGCAGCAATTTCTTCAAGGCCATCTTCCGTAAAGGTTATGCGGACTTTTTCTGTGGCAAGCAAGGCTTCGTATTGACGGGTGAGGGCATTATCCGGTTCTGTTAAAATGCGTAAAAACTCTTTGCGCCCAAGGGCTTGCAATTCGACTCGTAAAGGGAAACGTCCCTGCAGTTCCGGAATAAGGTCTGAAGGTTTGCTAAAATGAAAAGCACCCGCCGCAATAAAGAGAATGTGGTCGGTACGCACCATGCCGTGCTTTGTATTGACAACACTGCCTTCCACAATGGGCAAGAGGTCGCGTTGAACACCTTCGCGAGAAATATCCGAGGAACGTTGTGAGGAAGTGCTAGCTATTTTGTCAATTTCGTCAATAAATATGATGCCGCCTTGCTCCACACGTTCACGCGCAAGTTCCAAAAGCGCCTCTTCATCCACCAGTTTGTCTGATTCTTCTTCAATGAGTACCTGAAAAGCCTTGGCAATTTTCATTTTTCGCTTTTTCGCTTTTGGCGGGAAGGCCTTTCCGAACATATCTTTGACTTGAGAGCCCATGCCCTCCATACCCGGAATGGCAAAGACGTCGATGGTGGGTCCGCTTGATTCAAGTACGTCCATCTCTACTTCTCTGTCATCAAGAAAGCCTTGGCGGAACTGCTGGCGCAATTTTTCGCGTGTGGATTCACGCCCACTTTCTGCCCCAAATGAGGTCGGCAAAAGCAGATCCATCAGACGAGATTCTGCGGCAATTTCCGCGGCCTCACGCACGCGTATATTTTCTTCTTCACGTACGAGGCCTATGCTGATTTCCATGAGATCGCGCACCATGGACTCTACATCACGCCCAACATAGCCCACTTCTGTAAATTTTGTGGCTTCAACTTTCACAAAGGGCGCCCCACACAACTTGGCAAGGCGTCGAGCTATTTCAGTTTTTCCAACGCCGGTAGGCCCCATCATAATAATATTTTTGGGCGCTACTTCGTTGCGTAATTCCGGTTCAAGCTGATTGCGGCGCCAGCGGTTACGCACAGCCACAGCCACCATACGCTTGGCCTGTTCTTGACTGACAATAAATTTATCCAGCTCGGCCACCACTTCGCGGGGTGTCAAGGTACTCATTTTTATTTTCTCCTCTCAAGAAATAAAGTATCCACGGCATCCTGAATGAACAAGGACACGTTGTATGAAATATAAGCATGTTATTGATATGTGCAATGTGCGCATCTATCCAAAAACTTCATGGTCTCTTTGCCAAAGCGTCGATTTTTGTGTTTGGGAAAGTAATCGAGCATACATACTTGTCACTATAACTATTTTACATATTTGAAGAAATACTTGTATAAGGCGTGGTAATAATGAACATATGCCCACAAAGAGAGCATGCATGTGAACACACGTTTCGTTCTTCTTACTCTACGCAAGCGGGATTTGTCAAAATAAATCGCTCATCAGCATTTTTCTCACCCCATTCACACATAAGCTCAAGAATAGGCATAAGCGTCAAACCTTTCTCGGTGATAGAATATTCCACACGTGGGGGAATTTCATTGAAACTTTGGCGAAAAATGAGTCCATCAACCTCTAATTCCCGTAATTGATTAGTCAAAGTTTTTTGTGAAATTCCTTTAACTTCTCGCATAAGCTCCTTAAAGCGTTTTGTTCCGTCTTCTGCAAGCATGTATAAAATCAACGGCTTACATTTTCCACCTATCATTTTCAGTGTCACTTCAATTTCAGACACCACAACTATTTTTTCCATTAGTCACCTTCCTTTCCCTAAGAGAAAATAATGTACCCGTATTGACAAGAAATGTATCTGCAAGTAAAAAATCCTTAAATAGTATTTTGTACTATAATAGAAAAAAAGGCAATGAGATTTTGCTTTGAAATTCTCGAATGTCGTTAAAAGCTTTTTTGAGTAAAATTTCATAACTTCCAAAGAGTTAATCCTATAATTCTATCAAAGGAGATTGGTGATGGACAAGAAAAACTCTGTATTTTTCTCGATTGTAGTCGTTTTATTGGCCTTTTCATCCCTTGCCTATGCCGCCCCGGTTCCTCCCGGTGCAAGCGATAAGGCAACTATGAAAAAGGTAAGATTCAACAACAGATTATCTATTGAAATTGTGGGAGATTTGTATATTCCTCAACCGTTCGATACATCCAAAAAATATCCTGCGATTATCGTAGGGCACCCTTTTGGCGGCAATAAAGAACAGACGGCTGGTCTTCATGCACAGAAGCTTGCTGAACTTGGCTTTGTAGCCTTGGCTTTTGATGCTGCTTTTTATGGTGAAAGTAGCGGTCAACCGCGCAATACAGAAATTCCCGACGTGCGTGTGGAAGATTTTAGTGCCGCTGTGGATTTCTTGAGCAACCATAATGCAGTTGATAAAAATCGTATTGGTGTTTTGGGTATTTGTGGTGCTGGTGGCTATGCCATAGCCGCAGCAAAAATAGATCCCCGTATGAAGGCCATTGCCACCGTAAGTATGGTTGATATGGGTGAAAGAAATAGAAAACAAGGCTTTGCCCGTGATGCGCAATTAACACCAGAAAAGCGTGCAGAACTCTTGCATGCCATGGCAGCCCAAAGAACAAAGGATTTTGCTGCTGGTAAACCGCGTTATACAAGCAATATACCGACAAAGGGCCCCAATGAGTTTTACGAGTATTATAGAACTGCGCGCGGCGCACATCCTCGTGCCTCAACAGATTATACTTTCGTGAGTAATGCAAGTTTGTTGACTTTTTATCCCTTCATTGACATTGAAACCATTGCCCCACGTCCCTTATTGTTTATTATGGGTGACAAGGCTAGTTCTGTCTACTTTAGTGAAGAAGCCTATGCACGATCTGCTGAACCTAAAGAACTCTATATCATAAAGGATGCAACGCATACTGACTTGTATGATAATCCAAAATTTATGAAAGATTCTGTCCAAAAATTGAAAAACTTCTTCGAGAAAAATCTTTAATCATAACATTAACCCTTAACTTTAATATTGGAGAAAAAAATGAAAAAACTTGTGGTTATTACAGGTGCGAGTTCTGGCTTTGGTAAGGTATTGGCAGAGCAATTTAGCGCGGCAGGCCATCCCCTTTTGCTTCTTGCGCGTAGAATTGAGCTTGTGGAGGGCATGAATTTGCCCAATACCATGTGCAAAAAAGTGGACGTGACAAATAAGACGGAATTTGAGAGTGCAGTACGAGAAGCGGAAGCAAAATACGGCAAAACTGATTTACTCATCAACAATGCCGGGGTCATGATGCTTGGAAGTTTGGAAAATCAAGACGCTGCGGAATGGAAAACTATGCTCGACACCAATGTGCTTGGTGTCATGAATGGAATGCAGATTGTTATGGCGCACATGAAAGAGCAGCAATGCGGCACAATTATCAACCTTTCTTCCATTGCTGGCGTGAAGGCCTTCGGCAATCACGCCGCGTATTGTGCTTCAAAATACGGCGTGGTGGGTTTAAGCGAAGTCGCAAGAGAAGAGCTTGCCCCGCACAATGTTCGTGTCATCACCATTTGCCCCGGTGCCGTTGCCACGGAACTTTTGGGACATACCACAAATCCTGATATTATTAAGGGATATAAAGAGTGGACAAATACTGTGGGCGCTATAAATATTACTGCCGAGGATGTTGCCACAACTATCAAGTTTGCCTATGACATGCCACAAGGTGTGTGCTTACGCCACATTCAATTGGCTGATACCAAGCAAAACGTCTAGTAGCGTGTATTGTCTAAGTGTGTATTTTTAAAAGCATGTGGGGGGAAACTTTTTTTGGGAAAAAAAGCTTTCCCCCCACACATCGCTGCTCTCGATATCTGTAACACTCGCTCCGCGTGTAGCGGTTACGCCTTCGGCGCCCTTTGGGTCGGTCTGCTATGCTAGTATTACAGTTGTAATCTTTTTATTTTCATGAGATACTCTAAAAAACAAGA
>CAYJPE010000098.1:0-10145 GCA_964371965.1 uncultured Desulfovibrionaceae bacterium | reverse complement strand
AGTCGAGAAAATGTCGAAAAAGCATATCTTTTAGCGGTATGTGCTCATAATTTTTGCCTTATCATGCGGAAAATCACCACGAAAGGCACTCCCAAAGGCCTCGGGGGTGGAGGCATGCATATGGCCTGCCTATGGCTGCAAGAGATGGCCTATATCGTATGTTACTTCGACATGTGCAAAACATCAGACTGTTCGCCGAACTGGGTAATTTCGCTGATCGTTGTAATAAAATTTTAGAAAATGCGTTTTTCTGATGTACGACCCTAACAGTCTGTTGAAAAAGTCCGATTTGCAGGCCGTTCAAAAAGAGTGAGATACAAGGAAGAGAAAAAAGTATGCAACGCCGTGTATATAGACATACATCAGGCCGTTGAAAAAAGGCAATCTGCGGCGTCAACGAAAAAATCCTGACATCTTATGTATGCCTAATACACCGCGATGCCAGGATTTTTTCGTTTCCTTGCATCTCACCTTTTTTGAACGGCCTGTGAATTTGGAGTTTTTCAACAGGCTGACATACGTTGTTTACTTTTTTTCTCTGACGCCGTAGAATGCACTTTTTCAACGGGCTGCTAAATACCTTTCTGGGGCGCGTGAGGTGAGTTCCTTGCGATGAAATGCGTTTTTTTGAAGTTTGAGTCGCGTCTTGTTTACATGGATTTTTGTTATTTTTATCGGGCTGATATGGCACAAAGATGTCGGTGCGCCAAGTGCGCCTTGGGAGCGGGTCTATCCCATCAACGGGCTGTCAACAGCCTGCCAAAAGCAGACTTGTCCGCCGTATACAATAGCAAAAAGCGGCCGTCTTCGGGAACAGCCGCTCTTCAATCATTGGAGTGTTGTCAAGTGCTTACTAGCGCTTCATTCCAATGACAGTATTGAGAAGTTCGTCAACAGTCATGATTCCCTTAGAGTTGCCTTGGAAACCACGCTGCGTAATAATCATATTCACAAACTCACGCGACATATCCACGTTGGAGTTTTCAATATAATAAGAATTTACCGTACCCATACCGGCAATACCCGCCTGCGCCAATTGCACACTGCCAGACTCCATTGTCTCGGAGAACAAGTTCCCACCCTCACGATACAGGCCTTGCGGATTCACAAAGTCATACATGGCCACTTGATACAAAGGCATATTCACACCGTTGGAATAAATCCCATACACAACACCGTCCGCATCCACTTGCACATTCGTCAAGTTACCGGAACCATAACCGTCCTGACTGCTAAAGTTAATGGTCGAAGCCGTACCGCGCATGGTGGACGAACCTGTAGCACGTTCGTTGGGGACCAAAACCGCTAGAGCATCGTAAGATACAGATCCACCTGGAGCTGCATTGATAAGATCCGCAATGGTCTCGCCAGCCACCGGAGTAGCAGGATCGCCACCCATAGCCCACGGCTCTGAAGGATTCTCCGACTGTAAACCAAGATCAAATTCTATCCAGATATCTTCGGCGTCTTTATTTTTCGTCTCATCATTATCTTCTTTTCTTTGTACTACGGCATTACCCATGGGATGGCCTGAAAAGTTTGCTGTAAACAAAGGATAGCCTTCATCAGAAACAGCTGTGGGTTGCCATGATGCTGGATCTGTTGGATCATCTGGGAGGGTATCACCTGCAGCAGTGGTATCGGCATTCCCCATATATGTGTAAGCACTTTGTGTTACAAGATTACCCGAAGCATCAAATATCATGGTGCCCTTCATGAGAATACCTGCGGCTTCTGTGTCTTGAAAGCTTGTGGCCCCTGTTAATACGCCATCAGTATAAGTACCACCAAATGTCCGCGCATCTTCAGTGGGATCCATGGTGAGCATATATTCATACACTTCGTAACCTGTGGGTAAACCATCGATAACAGGAATCTCCGTACCCGGATTCGCAGGGTCATCCATCATTTTGGGGACTTGGTCAAAATAACACGTCAGCGTGTGTTCCATACCACTCTCATCATAGACCTTCATGGGCGCAAGATAGGTATACGCTTCTTCAGAAAGGGCAGGATCGCCGGGATTCTGAATGGCATGTAATCCGTCCCAATTATCAGACATGGCAAAGAGCGGATTTGTCGCACTTGGGCTTTCATCAAGCCCTTCTTCCGCCGTCAAATTCACAGAAAATTCTACTTTTGTTGTGGCTCGTGGCGCCACTGTCCACGTGTCCATGACGATGTCTGTGGGTTCGCCGATGGTTTGAATGCCTTGATAGTCTACGACAACGGGATTCACGCCTGTGGCGGGCAAGGGCGTCGTATTGTTATTGACTTTCCAACCTTGCAGCACTTCACCGCTCGGCAATGTCAAGTAACCTTCAGAGTTAAAGTTAAAGTTCCCTGCGCGGGTGTAAAAGTCCGAGCCTGTCGCTTGATTGACTACTTTGAAATACCCTGTGCCGGTGATGGCGAGGTCGGTGGCGCTGTTGGTGGACTCCAGCGCGCCTTGAGAAAAGTCACCGATAATGGTGTTAATACCAACGCCAAGACCCACTTGGGTAGCACCGCCGCCGCTGAACTTGTCTTGATAGACATAGTCCTCAAAGTCCATGCGCTGGCTTTTAAAGCCGATGGTGCTGACGTTTGAAAGGTTGTTACTGATAACGTTCATTTTTTCGCCGTGCGCCAACAAACCGGACACACTTGACCACATACTTGCTTGCAAACCCATGATATACCTCCAATGTGCTCGAGGGGGAATGGTAGGGCATGATGTATACTGATACTTCCCTAAGCATAGCCTCGCATTATATAATTTGTCGAATGCACCGTGTCCCGAAACACGCACGCATTCTGCCTTTCACTCATTCTTAAGGGGTGGTATTTGTTTCACCCGTGGCGCCGGAAGCATCTGGCGTGCTATTTGTGCCAGTGCTATTTGTGCCGTCTGCGCTGTCTGTATTATTAGTTGCATTATCTGTACCACTTGTGCCGGCGGCAGAATCTGCCTCCGTAGAGCCGGTAGACGCTTCACCGGAACTGCTGTTCTCTTCAGTGCTTCCGGTGGCGCTCTCCGTTTCGTCAGTATTGTCTTCGGCATCCGGATCAGGTGTTGTTGAGACGACCGTCGGTGTGGAGACGCGGCGCACTTCCGAAAGAGGCGTCATGCGGCCGTCCGAAAGGGAAAGATATGTAATACCGCCTTCGTTGATAACACCGGACACAAGGCCGTCCACTGTCGCATCGTAATCTATGATGGAGTCACCGTCGGCATTGTAGAATGTAGGCACGATCCTGTAGACGCCGTCCGGTGCCTCTTCACCGCTGTACATCTTGCCGTCCCATGTAAATTCGTGCGTGGTGCCTGCAGATTCTGCAGGACGGGCGACGCTGGCTACCAAGTTGTTATTGGAATCAAAGACATTGATTTGGCCCTTCACCGAATTTTCGCCGATGGCGTAGCGCAATGTGCCTACAGTCGTTTCGCCTGTGGTGACATCTGTTTGCTTGCCGATGCTCGTGCCTGTCACGTCTACGGCTTTACCGATGTAGGACGTAGCATTGATCATTTGCTGGTTATTTGTGGCATCGGTGAGCCCCACCATGCTTTCATTCAAATTCATGAGCTGTTCAAGGCTACTGAATTGGGCAAGCTGTGCAATAAATTCCTTGTCTTCCATGGGATTCAAGGGATCTTGATATTGAAACTGTGTCACAAGCAAGAGCATGAAGGCATCTCTGTCCAGCTCACTGCTACCTGTGGACGAAGTGATGGCGGAACTGACTGCGGAAGATGTGGCATTGATTGCTGACATGGGGTTCTCCTTTGTTGCAAATAAAAAAGCTGTCATGTGCTCTTTGCATGTGACAGCTTTTTTCAGGCCTTTTGCCTGTGCTGTGTATGACGTACTAGGTCACAATATGCAAAGATTGCGCGGAATTTGTTGCCGTGCTGTCTCTTAAATCTCTTAATTGCATATTGCGTTCCAACTGCGTTTCGGAGGAATTTGCACTGTTATGTCGCATCTTTGCAAGATTTCTCATACGCTCAAGCGCTTCACGACGGGCATTTTCTTCCTGTCTTTCATTGTGCTGTTGCAGGCTGTCCCATTGCTCATACTTGCTATTACTGTCTTGCGTTTGTGTTTGCACTTCAATTTTATCAATCCTAATACCCTGTTGTTCCAAGGAAGCACGTACTTGATCCATTTGCACTTGTAAATTTTGCGTTGTATCATTATTTTCTGTACGCAACAGGGCGCTAATGGCCCCATTTCGGGCCGTCAGGCTGATGGTAAGAGAACCAAGTTCTGCCGGGTGTAATTGTAAATCAATGCGCTTGGTACCATTGCTGGCGGCGGTAAAAAGCGCCCGTTCCACTTGCTGTGCCGCTTGTTGTGACAGCGTTTGGCTATTTTGCTGCATTTTTTGTGCGGCAAGGTTTTGTGCAAGGGCGCTGGCACTCATCGTGCCCATGCCCATACCTGCCAAGGGCGTCGTCGTCACAGCATTTGAGAGCGTGGGGGTGCTGTGTACTTGGCGTACGTCTGTCTTGGAAAGCAGTTCGTTCCAACCGTCACCCTTGGCATCATTCTTGGCATTTTTTCCATCGGACGCTGTCTCATCGACATGCTTGCCAAACCTGCCGGCAAGCTCTTCCTTCAGATTCTGCCCATTCCCATTACTCTCTTCGCCGAGTTCTTGCTTCATGTGTTGCAGAGTTTTTTCATTGGCAATGTCCTGTGCGGATTCCTTTGTCGCATTGTCTGCAGAAACACGCGTATTTTCTAAGTTGGCATTGACATTTTTCAAAACGGTTTCTTCAATAACGACCTTGCTTTGCTCAACTTTCTTATTGGAAAGCTCCGATGCGGCTTTTTCTGCCTCCATACGCTCGCGGGCGGCATTCAAAAGAGGCCCAAGAACCTTGTCAAGGGCGGCAGTCAGCTTGTCTTGATGTCCACTTTCCTTGGCAAAGTCGTGGATGGCGGGGTTCAAAAAGCTTTGAAGTTCCGCCTTATTGAATTGAATGCTATTATATCCGCCAAAACTGCCCAAAAGTTGTTGTGTGGCCGTATCTGAAAGGCCGGCAACTTTTGCCAACAATGCCGCATCACTTTGGCTGAGTGTTATGCGTTGCCCGGGTGGCAAATTATCCATAGCGGACAAAATGCTCTGCAAAATCTGTTCACCGTCGGCATTGTTGCGCGCATACACTATGTCGTCATACAGTTGTCCTGTGGGGTCGATACGTGTTGCAAGGCTTTTAAGAGCGGCAGTTTCCTCATCGCTCAAGGTGGCATAGGTGCGATTATCGCCAAGGGCATAGAGCACTTGGGCAAGACTTGCGCCGTCCGGTTGCTCTGCAAGTTCTCTCAATTCCTCCAGACTATCCGGCTCGGCACCATTGTCTTCAAGCTGGCGCACAAGGTCTTCAAGCTCTGCTTTTGTAAAGAGAACTTCTTCTTGCGTATAGGTCACACCATTGTTGGTGACAAGGTTGTAAGGCGCTTGTTCAAGGGGAGTGACTTGGGGCGCCACAGCACTTAAATCGAGAGCTGCCTGCACGGAATGTGCTTCGCCGTTTTGCACCGCGGAGCGCGCCTCTTGTTGCTCATAAAGCATATCGGCAAAGGACGCATTGGTATCATATGTCGTATTTTGTGCGAGAAAGTATGCACCCAGTACGCCGCTCTCTTCTGTGGTATTGCTAGGTAAAATTTGCATGGTTCTCCTCCTTGTGCGCTTATCTATTCAAAGATTGTTCCAAGTTTTTCATCATCGACTCTTTTTTTGCCGGCACAAAGAGAAAAGCTAAAAATTATATATATTTTCACTTGACACTTGCAAGTCTTATGTCTACCTAACGGATACGATATTTTTTATACATAAGGAGCACACTGTGGCTTACGACATTCGCATTTTTAAACTGGTGACAGGGGAAGTGGTCATAGGCAAATACGATGCCGAAAAAGATGCCCTCACCGACGTGGCAAACTTACAAACGGTACCCATGCAACAAGGCGGCGTCCAAATGTTGCTCTTGCCCTACGGTTACCCCTTTGAAAATACATTTTGCGGTACCGTTGAAGGCAAGAACTTTTTGTACCGTTATAAGGACACTCCCGAAGAGTTGCAAAATAAGTACCTTGAAGCTGCCACAAACCTCACGGTGGCCGGCGGCATGGGCAAGCTGAACTTTGGCAATATACCGAGCGGCAATACTGCGGGCGGCAGTGGGCTTATTAAATAACTTCTTATAAGGTATTACTATGCGTGAACTTCTTCCGATTTTACCGAGGCCAAGCCGTTATACAGGTATTGAAGACGGTGCTGTCCACAAGGACGTTCACGCATGTACTTTGCGCATTGCCCTTGCCTTTCCCGACTTGTACGAGGTGGGTATGTCGTATCTTGGGCAAAAAGTGCTGTATGGCATTGTAAATGCAAAACAGTCGTGGTGGGCGGAACGTGTCATGGCGCCTTGTCGCGATGCTGCAGCCCTGCTACGCGAACACGCAAAGCCCCTGTGTACTTTAGAGTCGGACACCCCCCTTGCGTCCATGCATCTCATTGGCTTTTCTCTGACCCATGAGCTTGCCTATACGAACGTATTATATATGCTTGATTTGGCGCATATCCCTTTACGTGCCTCTCAAAGAGGCGACGACCTCAATGCATATCCTATTATATTAGTGGGCGGCGGCGCCACCATGAGTGCGGAGCCGCTCGCACCCTTTGCCGATCTCATGGTCATTGGCGAGGGTGAAGAGGTGATGGTGGATATAGGCCACGTGCTCGAACGTGCGCACGAAGAACACTGGACGCGACAGCATTTTCTTGAAGAGGCGCGCCACATTACAGGCGTCTATGTGCCTTCTCTTTTTGTAGAGAACAACGACGGCACCTTAGTACCTACATTTGACGATTATACCACTGTGACGCGCCGCCTTGTGACAGATTTAGACAAGGCCACCTATCCACAAGCACAAGTCGTCCCCATTGGCGCCGTGCATAACCGCCTTGCCCTCGAAATAGCGCGAGGCTGTACGCGCGGTTGCCGCTTTTGTCATGCGGGTATTGTATACAGGCCCGTGCGGGAGCGCTCCTTAAAGGATATAGAACAGCTCTTACAGCAATGCCTCAAAGCAACGGGTTTTGATGAAGTGTCCTTTCTGTCCTTGAGTACGGGGGATTTTTCTGCCCTCAAGACACTTTTTTTACAGACGATGGACGGCTGTGCCCGCGAACAAGTGTCTGTCTCGCTCCCCTCTTTGCGCGTGGGCTCCATTGATGACACCATTATGCAGCGTATGGCAGATATCCGCCGCACAGGTGCAACGCTGGCTCCCGAGGCCGGCAGTCAAAGACTGCGTGATGTCATTAATAAGGGTATTACAGAAGAAGAGCTCATGCTGCACGTGCAAAAGCTTGTAGAATATGGCTGGCGCCAAGTAAAACTCTACTTTATGATTGGCCTTCCCACAGAAACGACGCAAGACCTTGATGGCATAGTAGAACTCTGCCAAAGGGTACGCCATGCGGCGGGAAAAATTAAATTAAACGTGACCGCAGCCATCTCTCCCTTCGTACCAAAGCCCTTTACACCCTTTCAATGGGAAGCACAAATTTCGTTGGAAGAAATGAATGAAAGGGTGTATTATTTGCGCGATGCTTTCAAGAAGTGTAAGGGTGTTCGCATGCGCTGGCACGAAACGGCTATGAGTCATTTGGAAGGCATTTTGTCGCGCGGAGACCGTCGTTTGGCGGATGTGGTGGAAAAGGCCTATGACAAAGGCGCCATATTTGCGTCATGGGTGGAAGGTTTTTCGCTTGAGCCGTGGCTTGAGGCATTGGCCGAGTGCGGCTTGAGTATTGCTGAATACACGGGCGCACGTGGTGTAAACGCCCCCCTTGCATGGGATCATTTAAATGTTGGCGTGAGCACAGACTTTTTGCGTCGCGAACGCGATCGTGCTTTTGCGGAAAAACTGACAAGCGATTGTCGCTATCATGCGTGTCATGGATGCGGTGCATGTGATACGAAGGTAGCTGTCTCACTCTTGCGTCCTTCTGAGACTGACGAAGAGCATATTCACAATATTGTGAATTTTGCTCAGCGTGACCAAGAATCTCACGGTCTTCTTGCGGGCAAGCCTGAGAGTGCAGTGTCACATGAAGATGTACTCCTCACCTCTTCGCAAAAAATGGACAAACACAAGCCGCCGGCCATTGCGCCGGAATTGACGGTAAAGCATATTGCGTACAGGGTGTGGCATACTCGTGAAGACAGGGCAGCATTTTTAAGTCAGCTAGAATTGCAGGCGATTCTTGAGCGTGCTTTGCGTCGTGCTGACATTCCCATGTCATTTTCACAAGGATTTCATCCACTTCCACTGATTTCTTTTGGAAGAGCTTTGCCTGTGGGGGTGGCAAGTCAGGCCGAGTGGTTTAGTATTGTATTACGTCGACATTTAAATGAAAATAATCTTGTAAAAAGCTTGCAAAAATATTTACCTCGGGGTATGCGCGTGTTGAGGGCAGTTGCGCTTCCGGCAGTTGCCCGTGAACAAAGAACCGTGCAATCTGTGCGAGAAGATTTTTGTGTCACGTATATGGGACCTGAGGCCGGACAGGCTGATTTTTTGGATAAGTGGCGTATATTTCGCGAGCAAGAATCGTACTTGTGGACAAGAGAAACCAAAAAAGGCTCGCGTACTGTGGATATCAGGGCTATAATGCAAGACATATCTGTGGCTCAGAAAGAAATACAGGCAGTAACAGAAAAAAAATTGCATGAATATGTGAAAATTTTCTTTACAAACCATTGGGAAAGAGGCTATGTGTCTCCCCTACTTTTGGTAAATGCCGTCAGTCAAGGTGTGGATCCGCTCCATATATTTGTGGAAAAGTTTGCTCAGTATTTTCCAGATGGGAGTATGTCACCACGGATGTTCTAGAGGCTGTCGTCAAATGCGCCTTTTCGGTTATCTCTACGTCAGACTTCGCTTGCTTTTTTGGTCAAATATCATTAAGGGTATGCTCCCTCAAAGCAAGTTCGTCTTCCTTGATATAACACAAAAAAACCGCTATTTGACGGTACCCCCCGGAGTGCGGCAGCAAGGTTTGCAAGTGTTTTGAGATTACAAGTTTGAGTATCAGAGTTTTGAAATCAGTATTTTAGGAATCAGTGTATACAAGGCGAAAGAACACTTTAACTGTGTCATATATGAAATTCAGTCAGCTTTTGTACGCAAATGCACCGCGCTGCCTAGATTTTCTGTTTTTGCAAGTTTTTTTTGAAATCATTGACTTCACATAACTGACTTCATAAATCTTACAAAAACTGCTCTCTAAACAGGTTATTAACCCCTGTGAGGTAGTTATGGCAACGAAAATTGTCTCCGCGGAAGATATGCCTTTTGTGGTACGGCTCAAATCGTTAGACGACGATGAGTTGTTGGACATATGGGAAGAGACACTGGAGCTTGCGAGAATTTTACGTGAAGAATGGGGCACCGAGCTTGAATTAGCTCCTGAGTATGAACGTCTCATTGTACAAGAATTGCAGCTTCGCTCGTCAAAGGGAAATTTTGAAGCGGAAAAAGGTTTTTAAAATGTCCGATTTATGTGGCGAACGTGCGTCGTGAGAAAAATCACTTTTTTCGCGTAAAAAATCTCAATGTAGATTGTCTACATCTATAACAATGTTTTTTGTAGAAAAGGAGAGCTTTTGTTTGCGCAGAATGCTTTCCTTTTTCTTTTAAAGAGACAAAAGAAATTTTTCCAACTTCAACAATACCTGGTAAGGTACAGCCATTGGTGGCAACCGGCTTCACTGCACCCCTTTTCAGGTAAGCATCCCTCCTCTTGCCCTCTCAAATTCCCCCTATCCCTTCAAAACGCTCTCATTATTTCTCTTTTCAATACATTGCAAAGAGGTGTCCTCACTCACTCGTAAGAGAAATTCCTTTCTTGAATTGCATTATAGTAAATTTTATATATTATTATCTAGGGGCTGTTTCTAAATAAAAAGATTTTGTGTTTTTGCCAAGGAAAACGCGTTTTTTTGCGAAAGGCGCGTATACAGACATACGTAACTTGAGCAAAAAACACCGTTTGACGCAGGCAAAACGCAAAAGAATTTATTTAGGGAAACACTGATTTAATCGTAACTAAAAATGAAAACAATTGAGTAAAAT
>CAYJPE010000097.1:0-10259 GCA_964371965.1 uncultured Desulfovibrionaceae bacterium | reverse complement strand
CTCGCTGTTTGTTCCTACTTTGGATATTGATACTTTTTAATTTGATGCACTATACATCAAAAAAACACATGCCCAGGGAGCGTGGTAATTCATCTGGAAAAATGCAAAGTCGTCCTTGTATTGCGTGCCGTTGTTTACCAAGTGCCATAATAATGCCTCCCTATGACGCTCAATACAAGCTCAACGGCAAAAAAATCAAGGATTTCTTATATTTACTACTTGAAATTATTAAGATTTTTTGCAATTTAAACACTTATCAGGTTATTGAAAAACTCCATTCTTGACAGTCCGTTCAAAAAGTGTGAGATGCAAGGAAGCAAAAAAAGTCAAGGCGCGCAGACCGACCCAAAGGGCGCCGAAGGCGTAGCCGTTACACGAGGAACGAGTGTTACGGCTATCGAGAGCAACGCGTATTAGACATATATAAGCGATTTGGCTTTTTTATGCTGACGCCGCAGATTGCACTTTTTCAACGGACTGTTATAAAGTGCGTTCTTTTTTTTTATGGCAGTTGTCTAACTTTTTCAACAGGCTATTAAAGACCACAACAGACTTTGTCCCTATTATGGCTCCATCGTGTGTAGCCGAGAAATGTTTGCTGGCTTTGAGGCAAAATATGTGTACTTGAAGTACCTGCTTTGCTAATGGCTCTTAGTAAAAAATCTAATTAGTCACTGTGCTATTTTTCTGTACAATGAGTTCCATGAATTTTTACCTTACAAGGAGCATATCATGGCAGACAAGCAACGTCCCAATATTCTTTTAATTCAGTTTGACCAAATGACGGCACAGGCTTTACCGTCCTACGGGCATAAGGTGGTTAAAGCACCGCATATTACACAAATTGCTGACGAAGGTGTTGTGTTTGAAAATGCGTATAGCAATTTCCCCTTGTGTGCTCCTTCACGCATGTCCATGCTTTCCGGGCGTTTTGCCACAAGTATTAAGGTGTGGGACAATGCCACTGAAGCTCTTTCCAGCACGCCCACCCTCATGCACTACTTGCGAGGTATGGATTATGCCACTTGCCTGTGCGGTAAAATGCACTTTGTGGGCCCTGACCAACTGCACGGCTATGAAGAGCGCGTTACCACGGACATCTATCCCTCAAACTATGCGTGGGCGCCAGATTGGGAAAAAGGCCTCGGCGATCGCCCCACAGGTATTAATTTGAGTGGCATCACAGAGGCCGGCGTAGTGAAGCGCAGTCTGCAAATTGATTACGATGATGAAGTGGAATATTTTGGCATTCGTAAACTTTTTGACCTTGCCCGTTATGAAGAACGCCCTTTCTTTTTGACAATATCCTTTACGCAGCCGCACTCGCCCTTCATTTGCCGCCCGGAACATTGGGATCTCTACGACCATGACAGTATTGATATGCCCAGTGTGCCTGCTATGGCAGAAGATGATATGGACGAAATGAGCCGCTGGATTTATTATGCCCATGCTGGTAATTTGGACAGTCCCACCGATGATGAAATTCGCAACGCACGTCATGCGTACTATGGTATGATAAGCGCCTTAGATGATAAAGTCGGTCGCATCAAGCAAACATTGGAAGATGCAGAACTTTTGGATAATACCATCATTATCATGACCGCCGATCACGGCGATATGCTGGGCGAGCGGGGACAATGGTATAAACAACTTTTTTATGAATGGTCGGCCACAGTGCCCTTTATTTTCTATGGCCCCAAATTCTTCAAGCCCAATCGCGTGAAAGAAAATGTCTCTCTTGTGGACTTGACCCCCACCGTTCTTGACCTTGTGACCGAAGGAAAAGCACCCACACCCGTACGCCCTTTTGAAGGGAATAGCCTCTATACCTTCTTAACTACAGGAAAGGACAGCAACTGGAGCGATGTTGCCATCAGCGAATATACAGGTGAAGGCGCGTGTGCCCCTTGTCGTATGGTGCGCAAGGGTGATATGAAATATATCTATACACACGGGCATCCCGACATTATGTATGATATGGCGAAAGACCCTCTTGAGCTGACCAATGTCGCCGATGACAAAGCCTATGCCGCCCTCTTGAAAGAGTTGAAAGGCATTTGCTTAGACAATTGGGATCCCGCCGCTTTGGATGTGGAAATTAAGGAAAGTCAAAAAGACCGTCTTTTCATCAAGGACGCCACGGACTCTGAGCCTGTGTGGGCATATAAAGTATTTGAGGATGATGACAAGCGCTATGTGCGCAAAGCAGGCGCCATTCAGACCAAGGCTTTGGCACAGCTTCCCAGAAACAGAGAAAGCACCGCGTTTAAATAGCGCCGTGCTCTTTTAATGCATGGAGGGAGTTTTGTCTCCCTCCATACAGTACACCAAGGAACAATATGCACGCTCCCATATTAAACTGTGTTCTCGTAAAACCCGCCGGCCCTCTCTGTAATTTACGCTGTTCATACTGCTTTTACTGCGACAAAGAAGAACTTTTTGCCAAAAACGAAACAAAGCTCATGGATAGACAACTGCAAGAAGTGCTCATCCGCAATGCTTTGGAAAAAAACCCGCCGCAACTTGCAACCTTCAGCTTTATTTGGCAAGGAGGCGAACCTACGCTCATGGGGCTTCCTTTTTATGAACGAGCCGTGCGTTTGCAAAAAAAATACGCAAAAAATTGCGCAGTATCCAATATTTTACAAACAAATGCCATGCTCATTGACGAGGCATGGTGTGATTTTTTGCAGCGTGAAGACTTTCTTGTGGGTATTTCCTTGGACGGCAAAGCCCATGTGCATGACACCTACAGACACGGTAAAAAGACGGCATGTGGCAAAAAAAGCACCACACATGTGCATGTCGAGCGCGCCGCAAAAGCATTACTCGCCGCCAAAGTGCAGTGTAACGCTCTTGCATGTGTCACCGCGTATAGTGCGCCGTACTTGGAGGAAACGTATAAGTATTTACGCGACATAGGCTTCACTTATATGCAATTTATTCCCGTGGTGGAGCAAGACGCACAGGGGAATATTGCCGACTTCTCCGTAAGCCCCAAGGCCTATGGCGAAGCTCTCTGTACCCTTTTTGACGCATGGAAAGCAGATTTTGTTGCCGATAAGCCCACCACATCCATACGCCTCTTTGAAACCACCTTCTTTACCTTACTCGGCACCCTCTCCCCCGAATGTGGCAGTCGCAAAACCTGTGGCACCTATGTCACCGTGGAGCATAATGGTGATGTCTACCCGTGTGACTTTTTTGTGGAAAAGGCGCATCTTCTAGGCAATATCCGCGAATACAGTTTGCAAGACCTCTTACAAAGCCAAAAACAGCGTGTTTTCGGTCATGCAAAAGCGCGTGTACACGATGCTTGCCTTAAATGCCCTTGGCTTGCTCTGTGCGGCGGTGGTTGCCTCAAAGACAGGCGTGTGAACCCCGAAGGCTTTGGGCGCACGTATTTTTGCGAGGCTTTACGAACATTTTATGCCCATGCCGTACCCACCTTGAAAGCATTGACCGAAAAATGGCAGAGTTAAGCGGGTCTGGGCATATCTTGGAAAAATAATTTTATGTGGACAGAAAGCGTATTCTGTGCAAAGCTCTCACTGGAACGTGTTCACATCAACGCCTTTTCGGTTATCTCTGCGTCAGATTTCACGGGCTTTTTCAGTCGAGTACCATAAGAGTACACTCCCTCAAAGCCCGTTCATCTTCCTTGATATAACACGAAAAATCATTTTATGTGAACACGCTCTGGTTTTTTACTTTTGAGCACTTTTTATACCGTGCTTTTTTGAGAGGGTGTATGGAATGGCAATACTTGAAAAGTTTTTATACAATAGCTAAATTGGGCAGCGTTACCCGTGCCGCAGACGCGCTTTTTCGCACCCAGTCTGCGTTAAGTCAACAAATTTCCAAGCTTGAACAAAGCTTGGAATGTACGCTTTTTCAACGCGTTGGTAAAAATTCTTTACAGCTCACCACCGAAGGAAAGGAAGTCTTTATCTTTGCAGAAAAAATATTCTTACAAGAACGCTCCCTCGCAGAAAAGTTAAAAGCCTTAAGCCAACAGTATGAAGGCTATGTCTACCTTTCCGCCCCCTATGCCGTACATCAATATATTCTGTCAAAACTGCTCTACGCTTTTATGCAAAAATATCCCAATATTTTACTTCATATTTTTGATTATACCCCACATCGTTGCATAGAAAGCGTGCAACGCGGTCAAGCGAATTTTTGTATTGTGCATGAGTCTTCTGTGCCTCATAACATGTACATTACCCCATGGTTACGCGGACAATACATGGTGGTAACACCCATAGGGCATCCTTTGGAAAAGCTTGCGCGCATTGAATTGGAAGATCTCATACAATATCCGTTGAATTTGCCTCGCCCCAATGTAAAAGCCTCAGCCCGCGACAAGCTGGACAGGGCTTGTGAATCTGCCGGCCTCTCTTTTCACACCATTGTGGAATCCCCCAATGCCGCCATTAACATCACCTATGCCACCAAGGGCGTGGGGATTGCGGTGCAGTTGTGTTATCCCCACACCATTGCCCACTTCAAAGACAGAGCACGCTTCTTGCCCCTATCGCATATTTTTCCCGATGAAAATCTGGTGATTGCCATGCGTAAAGAAAGTGAATCCAGTGCGCAAAAGGATGAATTTCTACGCTTTCTTTTTGAAGAGGGGATGGACCTTTTAGAACAAAGCATTGTGTGAACAGTGCTGTTGCAACACACCGATAACAACCCGTTGAAAAACTCAAATTTTCAGGCCCCCCGGCTCGCCGGGGGGGCATATAATAAAGAGAAGGTAAAAAACTTCTCTTTATGACGAGGGAAAGTATTTTTCAGCGCGAATCATGTATACAGGTGTATACGCAAGTATATCCTGCCTCATATCCTCTAAAGTCCCCTTGCGACCGCTCCGCGCATCGACATAACAAAGATTCACAAAACCTTTTTCGTGAGCCATACTTTCAAAAGCCGTCACACAGGGCGTCGCGTCGTCATGTTTTGGGAACAGAAAGCCCACCATGCTTGTGCCCTGCATGCCGAATAGTATCAGAGCCTTGGCATCGTCCATATAAGAGAGCCCCGTCAAGGCGTCTTCTGATTCGTGCAAAAAGCCGTATATATGAGCGATGACATGTGCCGCCATGCGCGGATTACAGATACTGTCCAGTACGCCATGTCGAGGAAAATATCCCCTGTCTATATCCACAAGGGTGTCTGCAAACATGTGTATATTCCCATATGCTGTGCATATCAAGGCTTGTGCTAAGCGCTGGGCATTGAGTACATCGTCCGTTGCGGAGCAATTATGTGCCGCAGGGTTAAAGCCTGCCATGCGTATGTGTACGGAAACGGGACGCCCACACTGCTTTTGATAGGCGATGATGTCTTGCAAGGATGTCCATATATCTTCATGACGCATGATGCGAAAAACGTAGCCCACATCTTTGAGGCCGGAAAGTGCCTCCACCTCTGTAAAATGCTGTGCGTTCTGCGCTATATTTTTTGCGGTGAGGCCATGGTTCATCACATGAAAATATCTGCCATCGGGGCTTTTATTGTCATCATGCTCCCACATGCGGCTTAAATAAAGAGGCAGATGTGTACGCTGACGAATGTCTGCTATGATTTTTGCCATATGAGGCAAAGTATCCCATCGGCACGCCATTTCCCATGCTCGTAATAATGCGGCATTTTCTGCCACAAGCTGTATATCTTTTTCGGAAGGCTCACCGAAGGAGAAGAGCGTAAAGCTGTGCCCCAAGGTTATAAGATGCTCCATGCGGCGTCGCGTGGCACTATCTCGTAAGTCGTGGAAGGGCACACGGAGATGCTTCACACCCATTTCCCATAATGCCAATAAAGGGTAATCATTACGGACTTCTTTACGGTCAAATTCGTCAAGAGCACCACTTGGTGCAATGGTGACAGGGTGCGACCATGCTTCACGCAAATCAAAACCTAAGGAGGCATGCTTATTCTCTAAAGGGCTTACGGTAGTCACGTCTGTGGTCTTTTTTGTATCCCGTTCCCCTTCTTGCAGACAAGTTCCACGTGTACGCACCATACGACATACATGACCTTTTTCATACATGTGGACAATGAAATAGCCGAGTTTTTCCGCATCATTACGCCCTGCTTCCAGTGCCTCAAGAGCAGGCGGGGCTTTGAACATTTCGCTGTAATCTTGACGTACAAAGGCTGTGGAAGGCAAAAGATAATGATGCACGGCATCTTCTTGCAAGTACCAAAAATTGTGTACATGTCCGGCAAAAATCCCTTCCACACGGGCATGTGCCATCAAAGCCAAAAGACGCGAACGCGCAGGTTCGGCCACATTGTCATAGTGTTCGGCCTCATCGCTGGCATACATAAAGAAAGGATAATGTGTCGCCAGAAAAATCCTCTTGCCGACATGTTTTTGTAACTCTGCTTCAAACCACACTTCTTGTTGTGCTTCAGCCTCCAAGCCGCTGTTACACAGCTGTGAATTGAGCACCACAAAGACAATATTTTGATGGCTAAAACTGTAATAATCCTTGCCAAAAACTTCATGCCACAAGTCAATATAGTCATTGGTGATGGTGCCCGCCGGAGCCCAAGGCATGGGTTTATCACCGATATCGTGATTGCCGGGAGTCAGATACAAAGGCACGGTGAGATCTTTGACTTGCTTATGAAAGCGTTGCGCAGCTCTCACATAAAGCTCTTTGACTGCGGGCACAGGGTGAATAATATCACCAAGATGCAGGACAAAATCCACATCTTTGCCATTCATATCTTGCACCACATGACGCATGCGCACATTGGCTAAGGTATTGACTGGGAAGGGGGAATTACAATCCATTTCATCTTGATTTAAATGCGTATCGGCCACCACGGCAAAGGAAAACAATTTTTTGCCTAATTTTTGCGATGTGTTCATACTCACAAACTCTCTTCATATTTTCAGCATATAAAAAGAGGGGATGCCGAAGCTGTCCCCTCTTTCGCATGAGACGTGATTACTTATTAGGATATTTTGCAATGTATTCATCAAGACCGGGCAAATTGATTTCACGGAAATACTTGATGGCGCCGGGGTGCAAAGGAATGGTCATACTTTGCAAAACATGCTCACGACTGGCAGTGCCCCAGCCCTTGTAGATGGCGGTGAGTTTATCAAAGTTTTCCACGGATGCCTTGGTGATTTGATAAGCAATCTCCTCATCCATCTCGGCAAGAGCCACCATGTTATAGCGCTGTGCCACTGTGGGAATGGGCTTATCCTGCTTGGGGTAGGTATTGGCGGGGAGTTCAGAATAATAGTAATAAGGGTACTTCTTGGCAAGTTCTTCGGCCTTTTCCTTGCTCAAAGCAAACCATACAAGGTCACGAGATTGCGCCAAGTCCATAAGCGGAGCCAAGGGAGAGACGCCAAACCACATATTGGCTTCCAACTGACCATTTTTCATTTTTTCTACTGCTTCCGGCAAAGTTTCGGAAAAAGCGTCAAAATCGTCAACGCTCATGCCGCTCACAGCAAGGAGTTCTTGGTTATCCACACGGGTTGAAGAACCGCCCACACCTATGCCTATGCGCTTACCTTTAATATCTTCAATGCTCTTGATACCGGAGTCTGCCAAGGCGACACATTGACTGTAGGCTACAGAGGCCGCATAAAGACCCAAAATGGGAAGCTTTGCCTTATAACGGCCTTGCCCATTATACGCGTCTTGCGCTTCTTTTGCAGAGGTCAACGCCATTTCAATATCGCCCATGCCCATAAGATTAACATTGTGTACAGCGCCATTGGTGGCCTCCACCGTCATGGCAATGTCGGGAGCTTCCGTGCGCAACACTTCTGTCAATGCCGCACCCATGGTATACCATGCCATGCCTACAGGATTTGTGCCCATGGAAATATACGTCTTTGCCATTGCGCTTTGTGCTGTAAACGTGAGTACCAGCGCTATCAATAAGCATTTTACCATCGTATTCATTGTACGAGCCATGTGAAACCTCCACCCTAAGGGCTGTTAAATTGTATCTTACACGCAAGGTTTATGGCCTTGCTTTTCCGGTGTTGTTGTGACGGTGCAGTGTGCCATTTTTTAATATTACGCAGGGCGTTTGCCAAGGACATAGACATGTATGCCAAGTACCACAGCCAAGAAGGCAATGCCCGCAAGGCTACTTATAATTTCCGGATGCAATACCATGACGGCACCCACGCCTACAAGCAGGCGAATGATGGGATGACATACGCGCACAAAGTATCCTGTTAAGGCCACACCAAGGGCGCATACACCTATGCACGCCAAGACAAAAGCCACAAGGATGGATGCAAAGCTGCCTTCACCCACAAGCGCAGGTTCGTAGACAAACATATAGGGGACAATGAAGGTGATAATGCCTATCCAACATGCTTTGAAGCCGGTTTCATTGGGTTTGGCACCGGAAATACCCGCCGCGGCAAAAGCGGCCAAGGCCACGGGCGGTGTAATGGCAGAGACCACACCAAAGAAGAAGATAAACATGTGGGCGGCCAAAACATTCACACCAAGGCCAGTCAGCGCAGGGCCAATAAGTGTCGCTAAAAGAATGTATGCAGGCGCCGTGGGCAAGCCCATACCAAGGATGAGGGATGTGAACATGGTGAGCATAAGTAAGATGCCCAAAGAACCGCCGGAAGCCTCAATAAGTAAGGTAGAAAATTTGATAGGCAAACCTGTCAATGTTACAGCGCCTACCACAATCCCCGCACTGGCACAGGCCGCCGTCACGGGCAAGATGCCGAGGGCACCCGACTCTAAGGCCGCGTAGATTTTTTTGGGCGTCAAGCGCGTGGAAGGCTTGAGCCACGAAATAGCCACCATGCCCACGATTGTCCAAAATCCCACATAGGTGGGGGAATATTCCATGCTTAAGAGGATGATAAGCAATACCAATGGAATGAACATATGTGCACGGTTTTCAATTTTTCCGAGTTGTTCAGTATTGTATTTTAAATCACGGCGACACGCTTCAAGGTGGACGACAATGAAAAGACTGCCATAGAAAAGTAATGCAGGAATAACAGCGCCAAGAGCGATATTACTATAGCGAATACCGGTCATATCAGCCATAAGGAAGGCCGCCGCACCCATGATAGGCGGCGCCAACTGTCCGCCGGAAGAAGCCACAGCCTCCACAGCACCTGCAAACACTTTGTTATATCCTGCGCGAATCATCAAAGGAATAGTTAAATGTCCCGTGGTCACCACATTGGCAACGGCGCTTCCAGAAACCGTCCCCATGAGGCCGGAGGCCAACACAGCCGCCTTGGCAGGGCCGCCGCGCATACGACCTGTCAAGGATTCGGAAAGGTCGATGAAGTATTTGGCGCCGCCGGATTGTTCCAAAAAGCTCCCAAAAAGTATGAAGAGGGCGATAATTGTGGCGCTGACGCCCAAGGGCGTGCCCATGATACCGGAGTCGGACATAAACATTTGATAAGAAATTCGCGTCAGGTTGTAACCGCGATGTTCTAACATACCGGGCAAATATGGGCCAAAATAGACATATAAGATGGCGACAATACCTATGCAAAACAAAGGGAGACCCACACCGCGGCGCACAGCTTCCAAGAGCATGACAATGGTAACCCAACCCAGATAAATTTCAAAATCTGTGGCCATGCCGCCGCGTTCGGCGATTTCATTAAAGTATAAAGCGAAATATGCGCCCGGCAAAATGGCAAGTACAGCCCAGATAATATCTATGAGATGGAGATTTTCAGCGTTTTTCTGATTTTTAATGCCAGGGATGGTCAAAAACATCAAAACTAGGGCAAAGGATAAGTGTACTCCACGCTGAATAAGCGCCGTAAAGGTTCCCATACCTCCTGTATAAAGATGGAACAAGGCCATGGCAACGGCGATAATGGAAACCAAGGGCATGGCCATGGCACGTGGAATGGGATATTGCACGCGCTCCAAAGTGGATAAATGAATGGGATTTTGCTTTGCATACGGTGAACTTAGCATACACTACCTACTTTCATTTTAAAGGGATGAACCTTTGTTCATGCTGAGCATGATACAAATATTTGCTACATGATTTGTATACTAAGGGGCATGAGAAAAAAAGTACAATAAGAAAAACTAATATGTCATATAAGAGTAGGAAGTGTGTGGGAGTCGGAGGAGACGGGACAGCAGGCGGTTGAAAAACTCCATTTTTGACAGTCCGTTCAAAAAGTGCCCCTCTGCTGTCTCTCAATAAATTCTTTTGCATTCTGCCTGCGTCAAACAGCGCTTTTTACTCCAGTCAAA
>CAYJPE010000096.1:5615-10403 GCA_964371965.1 uncultured Desulfovibrionaceae bacterium | reverse complement strand
CCCCGCCCGCCCCCTGTTCTGAGAGCGGGGTGACGCGACGTGTGGGGCATGGGCGTAAAGGCTTGAATTGGGTGCTCGGCGCAGGGCTTCTCGCTTTTCGCTGTATTACTGGAGCCACTGGAGAAATATGTTGTTTTATACAAAGAATTGCATAGCAAAATACTTGACATGGAGATGCGTGTAAGAGTACACTTTTGCATTGGAAGCAGGAGGGATACATAACAACAGGTGGATGGCATGTCACAAGAAATTTTAAATACCACCACACAGCCCTTGGGGGAAGACTTAAAAAATGTCATCGCGCGTGGCAGTCGTATAGATATTGCGGCGGCATGTTTTTCTTTGTATGCCTTTAACGAACTCAAAAAACAGCTCAAGCATATTAAAGAATGCCGATTCCTCTTTACATCACCTACCTTTCTCACTGATAAGCCCGCAAAAAATCACAGAGAATTTTATATTCCACGCCTTGACCGTGAGCGCAGTCTCTATGGTACAGAATTTGAGCTAAAACTCCGCAATGAAATGACCCAACGCGCCATAGCCAAGGAATGCGCAGAGTGGATACGCAAAAAAGCGACTTTCAAATCCAATGTGACAAACGCGCATATCAATGGCTTCATCAATGTTATAAATGCCGAAAATAGCTATACCTATCAGCCCATCAACGGCTTCACTGCCGCCGACCTCGGTGCAGGGCAAACGGACGGCGGCGCCACACTCATTCCCGCCATTCTCAAACTTTCCGCGCCCTTCTCACAGACCTTTTTGCAAAACTTTGATATGCTTTGGAAAGACAAGCGAAAACTCCAAGATGTCACCGGAGAGGTTTTAGAGAGCATTACGGCGGCATATCGGGAAAATTCGCCAGAGTTTATCTATTTCATTGCCTTATACAATATTTTTAACGAATTTCTGGAAGATATTTCCGAAGACATACTCCCCAACGAGGCCACGGGCTTCAAGGAAAGCGCTGTCTGGAACCTGCTCTATAATTTCCAAAAAGACGCAGCCCTTGCCATTATCAGCAAATTAGAAAAATATAACGGCTGTATCTTGGCGGACAGTGTGGGGCTTGGCAAAACATTTACTGCCCTCTCCGTCATCAAATACTACGAAAACAGAAACAGAAGCGTACTTGTGCTGTGCCCCAAGAAACTCAGCAACAACTGGATAACATACAAGGCGAACTACACAAATAATCCCATATATGCCGACAGATTGCGCTACGATGTCCTCTATCACACCGACCTTACACGCACCTTTGGCATGTCCAACGGCATGGACTTGTCACGCATCCATTGGGGCAATTATGACCTTGTGGTCATTGACGAGTCACACAATTTTCGCAGTGGCGCAAAGCTGGATATGGCGGAAGGTGACAAGGAAAACAGATATTACAAGCTCCTGCAAAATGTTATCCGCAATGGCATCAAGACAAAAGTCCTCATGCTGTCGGCAACCCCCGTTAATACGCGCTTTACGGACTTGCGCAATCAATTACAACTGGCCTATGAAGGCGATGTGGCGCAGATTGACAAAAAACTGCATACAAAACGCTCCATAAACGATATTTTCCGCCATGCCCAAGCCACATTTAACCAATGGAGCAAGCTTTCTCACACTGAGCGGACAACTGACAAGCTCCTCAAAATGTTGGACTTTGATTTTTTTGAGGTGCTGGACTCAGTCACCATCGCCCGCTCTCGCAAGCACATTGAAAAATATTACGATACCAGCGAGATAGGTACATTCCCCACACGCCTGAAGCCCATATCCGCAAGCCCCAGCCTTACCGACTTAGACGGTGCCACATCCTACAATGAGATTTTTGAAGACCTCATGCGCCTGTCATTGTCCATTTACACGCCCACACAATTTATTTTGGACAGCAAAGCCCATGAATATGCAGAAAAGTACAGCGACAATAAAGTCAATGTGGGCTTCACACAAGCCAGCCGTGAAAGCGGCATACGTCGCCTCACCGCCATAAACCTCATGAAACGTATGGAAAGCTCCGTCCATGCCTTTACATTGACGCTGGAACGCATCAAGGAACAGGTGGATAAAACCATCTCCATGATTGAGCTGTACCCCATCGACAAAGAGCTTCACGCCGCCATCAATTATCACATCCCCCAAGAGAACGATTTAGATGAAGATAGTCGCGGCTTTGAAGACATGTTCACCACAGGTAAGAAGCTCAAAATATATTTGGAAGATATGGACTATGTGCGCTGGGGGGAAAGCCTTAAGCGCGACCAAGATATACTGCGCAAGCTCAGTGACGATATTGCCGCCATTAGCGCGGAGCACGACGCAAAATTGCAGACGCTCTTGCGCTTCATACGTCACAAAGTGGAAAACCCCATCAATACACATGGCACCACTGGCAATAAAAAATTGCTTATTTTTACGGCCTTTGCAGATACGGCGCAGTATTTATACAGCCATGTGAGTGACTACGCAAAAACGCATTTTGACCTCAATACCGCCATGGTCACAGGCTCGATTGAAGGCAGAAGCACCGTGCGCAAGCTTCGGACAGACCTCAACACGGTTTTGACGCACTTTTCCCCCAAGTCTAAAGGCGCTTTTACCCCTTCTGAACGGGGCGTGGGCAAGTATGCCTTTTCTGCCAAACAACACATTGACATCCTTATTGCCACGGACTGCATATCCGAAGGGCAGAACTTGCAAGACTGCGATTACCTTATCAATTATGACATTCACTGGAACCCCGTGCGCATCATCCAACGCTTTGGACGCATTGACCGCATCGGCAGTGACAATGCCTGTATTCAGCTCGTGAACTTTTGGCCGGATATAAGCCTTGACGCCTATATTAATCTCAAGGCGCGTGTGGAATCGCGCATGAAAATTGTGGACATGACCGCCACGGGCGACGATAATCTCTTGAACGACGGGGAAAAAATTGAACTGGAATACCGCAAAGAACAGCTCAAACGCTTGCAAGAAGAAGTGGTGGATATTGAAGAAATGTCCCAAGGCATATCCATTATGGATTTGGGACTGAACGAATTTCGCCTTGATTTATTGGAATATGTGAAAAGCAATCCGCACTTAGACCAAGTTCCTATGGGTTTGCACAGTGTCGCCGCGCACAGTGTCGATGCACAAGGGCACGATGCGCAAGGCCACGATGCAAGTACGCCCCGCGGCATTGTGTATATTCTCAAGAACCGCACGGAAAGCATCAATATCAACAAGAAAAACCGCTTACACCCATTTTATATGGTGTATATCGCAGAAAATGGCGACATCGTACACAATCACCTTGCCCCAAAAGACATTTTAAACGCCCTGCGCACGCTGTGCAAGGGCAAGAGTGACCCCGTTGAGGCATTGTATACACCCTTTAACGAAGAAACAAAGGACGGACAGAATATGTCGTCCTTGTCGCATCTCTTGGGCAAGGCCATTGCGTCCATCATTGACGTGAAGGAACAAAGCACCATGCAAGGCTTTTTAAGCGGCGACAGCGTGAGTTTTGTGCACGACACCATACAGGGCTTGGACGATTTTGAGCTTGTGTGCTTCTTGGTGGTGAGGTAAATGTTGACCTTTTCCTCAAAGACATTTATTTAAGCATGAAATAAAACATCTTTTTAGGAGTTTTTATGGATGCCATTTATGCCACACACACAGTAAGCGTGACGCAGTTAAAACGAAATTATGCCAATATTATCGGAAGTCTCAATGGTGAATCTGTGGCCATTCTTAACCATAATAAGCCGGAAGCATACCTTGTACCTGCGGCATATTATGAACATCTCATGCAGCTTTTGGAGCGTGTGGAAGAGCTTGAGGACGCGAAAATTTTGCAAGAGCGGCAAGATGGTCCTTTTGTAGAGATTGCTGACCTTGATGCTTTGTAGGAAGCAGATACATGGCATACCAATTACGATTTCATGTTCTTGCGCTTGAGGAGTGGCAAAAACTTCCCTTGGATGCTCGTGAGCAATTAAAGAAAAAACTCTCAGAAAGACTCAATAATCCGCATATCCCCTCTGCAAAGCTGCACGGAATAAAGCATTGCTACAAAATAAAACTTCAAAAAGCAGGACTGAGGCTTGTCTATCGCGTGGATGAGGATATTGTGACGGTGACTGTTATTTCAGTGGGTAAGCGTGATAAATTGCACGTCTATAAAAAAGCAACAGGACGCTTGTAGCCATGCTTGGCTTGCCAAAAAGCACCGAGTGCAAAAAAATACTGCATAAAAAGGATATTTTTGCGCAGTTTGATTTTAGTCATGCCAAAAGAAAAGCCTTTGACGCAAGTTTTGCACGACTGTACATTGTTCATGAAGTCACGCCGCACACGGTCAATATCCCCAAGGGAACGCAGGTCAGCGGCTTCTATGTTATCCATGTGACGCTCAAAAAAGCGCAGTACGACAAAAATGCCTTGCAATCCTTGGCAAAGCACTTGCCCCATAAAGTGGTGTTTCTTTTGGAATACGAGGGCAAGGGCTGTGTTGCGCTCTATCACACCGCATTTTTTGCCGGTGCATGGCAAGCTGTGGACGCGCTTTGCGTAGACCTGCAAGGCGTGGACTTTGACGCCGTGTGGGAGCATATTGTCCAACAAGTGGGCGCATTTACGCTTGAGGACGACGCAAGCGGTACAGTAAATTTAGAAACACAAATTGCCCGCAATGCCGAGCGAGAGATAATCGAACGGGAAATTGCTCGCCTTGAGAAAAAGGCACGGGCGGAAAAGCAACCGCGGCGGAAAATGGAGCTGGTGGAGAGGCTACGGGAA
>CAYJPE010000096.1:0-5515 GCA_964371965.1 uncultured Desulfovibrionaceae bacterium | reverse complement strand
ACGGGCGGAAAAGCAACCGCGGCGGAAAATGGAGCTGGTGGAGAGGCTACGGGAAGTGCGGGGGCGACTTGACTAAGGATTCATTGCTTCTGACCGCTATGATATAAGTATTTTTTGCTATAAATAACTATGAGAGAATATATGTTTTTTTCACGCAGAGAAAAATTTGTGCCCGAGAAAATGCTCCAAGTAGATTCGATGGATGATGCTCTTCGCAACAGGCTTATTAATTACTTAGAGACGGTTACAACGCGTCAACAACAAATCCATTACATCTCAGACTTTAATTGGAGCAACGCATTTTTATCTTTGATGGGTCACAGGGTAAAGGTGGGGTATGTATATGATGTCATGAAACTTTTGGAAGAAAGTGATTGGAATCATATCTTCGATTGTATAGAATTCATACTTAAGTGTAGCATGTATTTGCGATTAGATCCTGCTGATTTTATTAGAAATATCAATTACATTTTAGCTGATGAAATGTCTGGTTATCGATTGCATCCGGAAGGTATGGTGAAAATAACAAATGAGAACGAACTGAACGAAATCACTGAAGCGCAAAAAAGTCCATATAAATCTGTCAGCGTACACCTTAAAAAGGCATTTTCGCTTTATTCGGACAGAAAAAAGCCCGATTATGCCAATTCAATCAAGGAATCTATCAGTACTGTGGAGTCAATGTGTTGTACTATCATTGGCGAAAAAGCAACCCTAGGTCAAACATTGAAAAAGCTTGAGGAAAATGGCGTACATATCCATGAAGCTCAAAAGAAAGCATTTACTGCATTGTATGGTTACACCAGTGACGAAGCGGGCATTCGGCACGGAAGTATAAACTCTGCGAATGTGTCAGCAGAAGATGCAAAGTTTATGCTGGTAACATGTTCAGCCTTTGTCAACTATTTAAAGGAAAAATGCGCTAAAATATAAAATTTTTCATGACATAAGCATGTTAACAACCTTTTTTCTATTATCACTGAACCATAAGGAACTTCAGCATGCCAATTATAGCAAGATTTTATGGTTTAATCATAAAAATGTATTTTCAACAGAGAGAGCACAATCCGCCGCATTTTCATGTGATTTACGGCGAATATATGGGCGCTATAGATATACAAACGTTGAGTATGCTTGAAGGCGACTTGCCCCCAAAAGCGTTGGCTCTTGTGCAAGAATGGGCAGAAAGCTATCAAAAAGAATTGTTACATATTTGGAATACTCAGGAATTTGTCAAGCTTCCACCACTTGAATAAGTGAGGTATGTATGTTTTACAAAGTCAAAACTGTCACCCCTCTTGATGACTTTATCTTGCTTGTTTCCTTTGAAAATGGCAAAATAAAAAAATACGATATAAAGCAACTTTTTGATAAATGGCACATATTTCAGAGCTTAAAAGATGTACGCGGTCTTTACAACCAAGTGAAAGTGGACGCCGGGGGCTATGGTGTTTCTTGGCCCCTTTCTGAAGATGACGATTTAGACTTAGCGTGCAATGAGCTGTACTTTCAAGGCTATGAGACATAAGCAAAAATATAACCATGCCAACATGCCCGCATTATCCAAGGTCATTGTGAATATTCAAACCTCGTGCAAATGCTGTGCAAATCTTGACCATGTCTGCTGTGTCATATAGCCTTCAATCAAAGGAGAGCGCTTATGGCAACGACCAATATAACAATCCGCATGGACAACGAACTAAAACAAGATTTCAGTCATTTGTGTGACGAAATCGGCTTGTCTATGGGCACGGCTTTTACACTTTTTGCCAAGGCAGTGGTACGTGAAAGGCGTATCCCCTTTGCCTTGGAAGCGCGTTCGCCAAACAAAGAAACTTTGAGCGCCATGCTTGAGGCGGAGCGCATTGCCCGTGACCCCACGATCAAAAAATATGAGAACACAGCAGAACTGTTTGCGGATTTAGACGGCGATGCAATATAGAGTCGTTGCCACCTCAAAGTTTAAGAAACAATACAAGCTTGCGCGTAAAAGAGGGCATAATATGGCAAAATTGCAAAATGTTGTCGATATGCTCGCGCAGGGTCTTTCGCTTCCGGCGAGATACAAAGACCATGCCCTCACCGGAAATTGGCATGGGCACAGAGAATGTCATATCGAGCCGGATTGGCTGCTCATGTATTATTTTGATGATGACGTTCTCGTATTGTCCCTTGTGGCGACAGGAACGCACAGTGATTTATTTTGACTCTATTTTCAAGCCTATGAGACTCAAATAAGGACAAAACCATGCAAAAACTTCCCATGCACACAAAGAATCAAGCGGACGAAAACTTCAGGAAGCTTGCCGACCTCTTTCCCCAAGCGGTGACGGAAGTGATTGCAGGCTATGACGAAAATAACAAGCCTATCATCGAACGCGCCATTGACAAAGACATCCTCATGTCCGAAATAGCCGCCCACGTCGTGGAAGGGCGCGAGCAAAGATACCAATTCACATGGCCAGACAAAGCCAAAACCGTCCAAGCCGCCCACCAGCCCCTCTATAAAACCTTGCGCCCTTGTCGAGAGGAGAGCGTCAACTTTGACAGCACCGAAAACCTTTACATCGAAGGCGATAACCTCGAAGTGCTCAAGCTCTTGCAAGAAACCTACCTTGGGCGCGTCAAGATGATTTACATTGACCCGCCCTATAATACAGGCAACGACTTTGTGTATAATGATAAGTTTGTAGTGGATAGTGATGAGTGGTCAGAGATGAGCGGCGACTATGACGATGAGGGCAACCGCCTGTTTAAGAATACCGACAGCAATGGGCGATTCCACACCGACTGGCTCAATATGATGTATCCGCGGCTGAAAGTGGCACGGGATTTACTCAGTGATGACGGCGTCATTTTTATCAGCATTGACGATAATGAAGTGCATAATTTACGAAAAATGTGCGATGAAGTTTTTGGGGCGGGGAATTTTGTGGCATGTGTGGCTTGGCAACGTCGCACGTCCCCAGATGCTAGAAGAATTATCAGTGCAGGACACGAATATATTGCTATTTATGCAAAAAACTTAAAAGAAAATGTACCCATTAAACAAATGCCCCTTTCTGATAAAGATAAACAGGCTTATAAAAATCCTGACAATGATCCTAGAGGTCCATGGATTTCTACAGATTGCACTGCACAAGCAGGACATGGAACTAAAAATCAGTTTTACATTTTTACTACTCCAAATGGACGTACCATTGAGCTACCAGACAGTTTATGTTGGAGATATACTAAAGACAAATTTGATGAAGAAATCAAAGCTGGACGTATTTGGTTTGGAAAAGACGGTGATGGGGTACCCAGAAAAAAAACATACTTAGCTGAAAAAAAAGGGCGAAATCTATGGACTTGGTGGCCGAATACAGAAGTGGGTCATACTCAATCAGCAGCCCAAAAATTAACTCAAATACTTGGCGGTAAGATTTTTGATTTTTCAAAACCTACAGACCTTCTTCAAAGATGTTTAAAAATTTCTACTCAAAACAACGACATCATCCTCGACTTCTTCTCAGGTTCCGCCACAACAGCCCACGCCGTCATGCAGCTCAACGCCGAAGACGGTGGCAATCGCAAGTTTATTATGGTGCAATGGCCTGAAGTCACGGACGAGAAGTCCGAAGCGCGTAAAGCCGGTTATGCCAATATTTGCGAAATCGGCAAGGAACGCATACGCCGTGCGGGGAAGAAAGTGGTTAGTGATCAGTGGGCAGTGATTAGTGATGAGGAGAAAGCACGTTATGGCTGTAAAGAGTTATCAAGAGCTGATTGTGTGGCAAAAGGCCATGGAGCTTGTCAAGCAAGTCTATTTGATTGTAAAAAAACTACCCAAAGAGGAGATGTTTGCACTGTCGGATCAGATGAGACGCTCAGCAGTGTCGATTCCGTCGAACATAGCGGAAGGACAGGCACGCAATTCAAGCAAGGAGTTTATCCAATTTCTGTCCATAGCAAAGGGGTCACGGGCGGAATTGGAAACACAGATGCTTGTGTGCGTGAAAGTAGGCTACCTTGCCCATACGGACATTTCGGAAGCGATGCACTTGCTTCAAGAGGTGGGGAAGATGCTTTATGCGCTTACAAACTCACTCCGCGCTGCCCGCTAACCACTAACCACTCCCCACTAACCACCGACATAGGCTTTCGTGTCTTGAAAACAGACAGCACCAACATGGAACACGTCTACTATACGCCCAAGGAGTATACGCAGAATATGCTTGTCAACCTTGAGGATAATATCAAAAAAGACAGGACAGCCGAAGACTTGCTCTTCCAAGTCATGCTGGAGCTTGCTGTGCCCCTGTCAGGCCGCATTGAAATGCACGACATTGACGGCGCACACGTCTTTTCCGTGGAAGGAGCGGGACAAGCAGAGTATCTTATGGCCTGTTTTGACAGTAAAATCCACGAAAGCATTGTGGAGCATGTGGCACAAAAAAGACCCTATTACTTTGTCATGCGCGACAGTTCCATAGGCAGTGACAGTGTATCCACGAATTTTGAACAAATATTTGCCACATACAGCCCCGATACGCAGATAAAGGTTTTGTAAAAAAGGAGTATGTCATGCGTCCTTTAAAGAGTTTGCCGGAAATCTTAGAAGAAAAATTGCCGGAAATCCGAAAAATTATGGCGGAAAATACATATTTTACCAATCTGCGCGTCTTTGGCTCGATTGCAAACGGAACTGCTACAGAAGACAGCGATATTGATTTTTTAGTAAGCATGAAAAAAGAGTGTTCATATTTTGAGCAAATTGATTTGCAAAATAAAATTGAAAACGTGTTGGGGGTCAAAATAGACCTCATAGAGGAAAGTGATTTAAAGCCCTTGGTAAAGCGAACAATACACCATATCAGGAGTGTATAAGGTATGAATGATAAGGACTCTCTGGCAACATACCTTGCGGAAATACAAACGGCCATAAACGATATTGAAGAATTTACCCATGCACAAACAAAAGAAAGCTTTGTAAAGGACAAGCTACGCCATAAAGCCGTTGCAAAAAGCTTTGAGCAAATTGGTGAAGCAGCACATAAAGTTCAGAAAATGAGTCCAGAATTTACAAAAAAGCATTCCCGTATTGCGTGGAGTGATATGTATAAATTTCGTAATGTGCTTGTTCATGACTATATGGGAGTCAATCCAATGAGGGTATGGCATATTATTGTGGAGTACTTACCCTCTTTAAAGGCGCATATGGCACAATTACTTCAAGACGAACCAGAGATAAAACAGCTGGTTGATGTTGGCGTTCAAGCATATGATGCGACATGGAATAATCAGGGACGAGAGTAAAAGTTGAGGCAGTTATGACGAATGCAGTTGTAGGTGCTTCCATCCAATACCCAGAACTCAAAGCTTTTAAGAGGCACGGTCTTTATCGTATGAAGCAATTTTATGAACTTTATCAAGGAAATAGAATTGTGTCAACACTGTTGACACAATTGAGTTGGACAGCAAAATTTTGCAAGCCAAACTCCGCGAAATTACACAAGCATTGCCACACAATCTG
>CAYJPE010000095.1:0-10422 GCA_964371965.1 uncultured Desulfovibrionaceae bacterium | reverse complement strand
CCTGCCAAAACAAGTCTGCATTCCCAACACATCTGCAAACTCGCAAAGGCAAACTTGCCACACGAAACTCAATTTGCTACAATCGCCTCCCCAAAAATCCGCTAGGACAAGCGATGTTATCACCCACACAAAAACATCACATTTCACATTTTATGACGCAACAGACAATTACACATTCTCGTTTTCATGCCGTTAGATTAGGCGCTGTCGTCAAATAGCGATTTTTCGTGGTACATCAAGGAAGACACGCTTGCTTTAAGGGAATATACTCATATGGTATTTGACCGAAAAAGCAAGTAAAGCCTGACGCAGAACCCACTACGATAGGGACGAAAGGGCGCATTTGACGGCAGCTCCTAGAAAGTACGTGAAAAAATCATATAATACGCCTGACGTCATGCAGGAGAAAAAAGAGCAAGCCCAGCACCTCCATAAGCGCCACGTTCATCATAGCACCATAGTCTAAGATGTGGCAAGACAATAAGAGGCCATTATTGAGAAAGATTCACTTTTTTTGGGATAAAACGCAAAGTATTTTTTTGCATAAACATTTCGCAAAGAGATTTTTAATTTCACATAACAGACTTGCATTGTTCATAGTTTAAGAATTTTTTCAAAAATACAGCCCGTGTCCTATGGAAGTATGCATTGAATATGTTGACAGTTCTGTGTTTTTTTGTGAATGTAGCTCTGCGTCACACAGGCGCACATCAGGAGGTCACATGGCAAAAGAAGGAGCCATTGAGGTTGACGGCGTAGTACAAGAAGCACTGCCAAACGCGATGTTTCGAGTAGAATTGGAAAACGGACATACGGTGCTCGCACATATTTCCGGAAAGATGCGTAAATTTTATATTCGCATCCTTCCGGGGGACAGAGTCAAGGTGGAACTTTCCCCTTATGATTTGACACGTGGGCGCATCACCTATCGCATGAAGTAGCATTTTTACATATTGCATGCAGGAACGCGGTGACGAACACTCATACAAAAGTATACTGAGCAGAAACACACGCTGAGCAAACGCCGCCTCTAGCAAAATAACACAGCAAGACAGACCATGCCCATGCAGGCCGCTACAGCATCATCAAGCATAACACCGAAGCCGTGGCGCATCCACTGCTCCGAGGCTCTTACAGGCCACGGCTTGACAATGTCAAAAAAACGAAACAGCACAAAGCCTGTCACAAACATGGACAGACTTACCTTGGTAAAAGGCAAAAAAATAAGCCACATACCAAGCCATTCGTCCACAACAATTTGCGACGGATCTTTGCGCTTGAGAAGCAATTCGGCACGGCTACTGGCAAGAGATCCCACAAAAAAGAGCACTACAAGCACAATGCTTCGCCCCATGAGGGAGAGAGGAAAGAAATATATGGGAGCCATAAGAAGTGCCACAAGCGACCCCCACGTGCCGGGGGCTTGTGGTGCGAGCCCTGCACAGCCCATGCGGCACAGGGCAAGGCAGAGGACATCCGCCACAGTATTTGGATAAAAAGTGTCTACGGCCTTGCGTGGCATGCTTTGCGCCTCCTATATGATGAATAATACAAAAAAGTAGATGTATAAAAAATATATTTTGATACATGGATACAGTAAAAACTTGGCAAGATGAAATCTTTATCACATCTTGCCAACAGCAAAACCTACGCACACACCCTCAGCATCATACCCCGCCCTCACCGGGCCACTGAAAAGATTCTATTTTCGACAGTCCGTTCAAAAAATGAAAAATCAAAATATCACGGCGGATTAAATATGCAAAGAGATGTCTATTTTTTCGTTTACGCAGCACATTGCTTTTTTTCAACGACCTGACACCGACGATGCAAAAAGATATGTACGTATCAGTTTGTGCACAACTCCAATTGACAGGTCGTTGAAAAAAATGCGTAAGGCGCGAGCATGTGTAAAAAAACAGGAAACTCCCTGAGAGAGATATGTGACGTTGCTTGCTATTTTACCACTGCAAGGTGTGCTTTTGCAGGTCATGACGCAAAACTCCTTCCTCTTACCGTTCTGTCATTCTTGCTCAAAAACATATTTGCGCACAGCCAGTACGCTCCCTTGCGCATCCAATGCCTTGACAGTATATTGGTAGTGCCGTGGGTCTTCACCCGGAGGGCACGGCCCCATGTAAAAGCGTGTCAGCGCGCCTGAGGGGATGGTTCCACTCTCATCAGCAGGCCACATACCACCGCCATGGACACGATTCGGGTCAACAAGATCTTCAAGGATGACGTCGTACGTGACTGTCATTGCAGGTGCATCGGCAACTTCAATTTCAGGGGATATACGTGAACACCGATGCATTTCACTCACGTCCGCGGACACTTCCATTTCGCTGCCATCTGCATGTTGTTGCGAAGCACAACCCGTCAGGCAACTCACAAAAAACAAAAGAAGATATAATACAGCATTCATGTTATCCTCCATTGAAAAAACTTGACCTTTTTTTTATACACACTTCCCGATACATTGGCAACAATCTTTCTTTCCGTTTTCTCTCATTTCACACTTTTTGTATACAAAAAAATCTTCCATAAAAAAGCTAGAACTTTTTTTAAAATAAAACTATACTTTTGCCATGGCAGTAAAGAAGGGAAAAAAACGTGCGGATTGTCTTGTGCATGAACAAGACCTTGCAGAGAGCCGTGAGCAGGCAAAACGTCTTATCATGGCAGGGCAGGTATTTGTGGAGCAAGCATCTACACCACAATCGCTTGCAAGTAACACAAGCTTGTCTCCTGTTCGTGCCTTGCCTCCCGTTCGGGTAAACAAGCCCGGTCACCTATATAGCGCCGACACTATATTTTGCCTTGCAGAAAAAGAGCGTTTTGTGAGCCGTGGAGCCTACAAACTCCTTACGGCTCTTGAATATTTTTCTTCACAAGACCACGCTCTTTTGGATCCACGCGATTGTGTTTGTCTTGACGCCGGCGCATCTACCGGTGGCTTTACCGACTGCCTCCTTCAGAACGGCGCCGCGCGCGTTTATGCTGTGGACGTGGGGCACGGACAATTGCACGAAAAACTGCGACACGATGCCCGCGTTATCAATCTGGAGAAAACCAATTTACGCACAGCACCTCCCTCACTCATCCCCGAAAAAGTACACCTCATTGTGGCAGACGTCTCCTTCATTTCTCTCACCCTTGTGCTCCCGCCCTGCCTCTCATGGCTTATGTGTGGCGGCAAAGTGTTGGCGCTCATAAAACCTCAATTTGAAGTGGGGCCGGAACACAATCACAAAGGCGTTGTACGTAGTGAGCTGGCCAGACAGGCGGCCATTGAAAAAATTACACGCTTTTGCACAGAAGAACTGCATTTACAATTTCACGGCATAGTACCTGCCGCCATACGTGGCCCCAAGGGCAACCAAGAGTACCTCGCCCTTTTTGAAAAATTATCGTAAATGATTTTAATATGACATGCATTGAGGAGTTCATATGCGCAGTAAAATAATGACAGGCGGCTTAGAAAAAGCCCCACACCGTTCCCTGCTTTATGCCTTAGGTCTCACACGGGACGAAATGCGGCGTCCACTCATTGGTGTGGTCAATGGAGCCAATGACATTGTGCCCGGCCATATCCATTTGGATAGGATTGCCGAGGCCGTCAAAGCAGGTGTGCGCCTTGCGGGAGGAGTTCCCTTGGAATTTCCCGCCATTGCCGTGTGCGACGGCCTTGCCATGAATCATAAAGGCATGCACTTTTCTTTGCCCTCACGGGAAGTCATTGCCGATTCCATTGAAATTATGGCCTGCGCACACCCTTTCGATGCTCTTGTACTCATACCCAACTGTGACAAAAGTGTTCCCGCCATGCTCATGGCCATGCTACGAATGAATATCCCGGCTATCCTTGTGAGCGGTGGCCCCATGTTGCCAGGGGTACGCCCTCATGCCAACGCGCACGATGCCACTCATAGTATGAAGTCTGACCTTATATCGGTTTTTGAAGGCGTTGGGCAAGTCAAACGTGGCCTTATGTCAGAAGCGGAGCTTGAAGACATGGCCGAGGGCGCCTGTCCCGGATGTGGCTCTTGTGCCGGTATGTTCACGGCAAATTCCATGAATTGCTTATCTGAAGCCATTGGGCTGGCTCTGCCCTACAATGGCACTGCCGCAGCCATTTCCGCCGAGCGCATTCGCCTTGCCAAGGAAGCAGGCATGCGCGTCATGGAACTTTTGGAAAAAAATATCTGTCCACGAGATATTGTCACGGAAGATGCCGTACACAATGCCGTGACAGTAGATATGGCTCTTGGGTGTTCCACAAATACGGTGCTACACTTACCGGCTATTTTTCGCGAAGCAGGACTGAACTTAACGCTCGATATTTTTGACACCATAAGTCGCCAAACGCCCAATGTATGCAAACTTTCTCCGGCGGGCGCGCATCATATGCAAGACTTACATTTGGCCGGCGGCATTCCGGCGGTCATGCAGGAACTGCTCCCCCTCTTACATGCCGATACGCCCACCGTCACCGGCAAAAGCCTCAAGGAAAACCTGCACGAAAGGCGCGTGTACAATAAAAATCCGGATGTCATTCGCCCACGGGAACAGCCGTACGCGCCGCAAGGCGGCATTGCCATCTTGCGAGGCAATCTTGCACCGCAGGGTGCCGTTGTAAAGCAGTCGGCCGTAGCGCCGGAAATGCTGTGCCGCGAAGTGCGTGCTCGCGTCTTCACGTCAGAAGAGGAAGCCATGCAAGCCATTCTTGCCGGACAAATCAAAAAAGGAGACGGCGTTGTCATCACTCATGAAGGGCCAAGGGGTGGGCCGGGCATGCGTGAAATGCTTTCTCCCACAGCCGCCATCACGGGTATGGGGCTTGGCAAGGACGTTGCCCTGCTCACAGACGGGCGTTTTTCAGGCGGTACCAATGGGGCCGCCATCGGGCATATTTCACCCGAAGCTGCCGACGGCGGCCCCATTGCTCTTGTGCGCGACGGCGATATTATTCGCATAGACATTCCCTCACGCAGCCTTCAAATGCTTGTGCACGATGACGAGCTCGAAAAACGCCGTACCGAACTCATACCTGTCGAGAAACCTGTGGCATCCCCATTCTTGCGTCGTTACGCAGCACTTGTAACGTCGGCTGATACAGGCGCGGCGTACAAAACAGAATAACTTATGGAAAACTGCACTTTCAACCTGCAGGACGCTGCAAATTGCTGTGCTTGTACACCCTAAAATGTGCGCTTTCAACAGACTGATACACTTTTTCAATGCCTCGATAAGCATTTGCCAAAGGAAAAGAAATTTGCTAGTATGGCCTCACGGCGAGGAAATATTTTCACTGCGTACACGGCTACGCGTATAACAAAGGGCAGAAGCCATCATGGATTTATCTTTGAATTCCACCACTTCTGAGGAACAGGACGACATCATTGACCTCACTGAAATGATTGAAACCGACGACGATATTATCGATTTGACGCCAAGTGACCTGCAAAACGCATCACCCGACATGCTCAATGGCCCTTTGAGTGACGCGCTGGAGGATGTCCTTGGAGGTGCCTTGGAGAACGTCTTTGCAGACGAAAATCCGGGTGACGACCTTGATGCGGCAATTACGGGCTCTGCCGCCGTAAGCGATCCCGCTGTCAAAAAGCACATGAGCGATCTTGGCAATGAGACCAGTTCCCTGCCAAGTGACTCTGAGGCAGACATAGACGCCTTGCTTGCCCAAATGGACTCTGACCCCTCCTTCATACCCACATCGCCCCCAAAAAAGGCTTCTGCTCCCAAAGAAGACGCTGTCGATTTGGGCGACCTTGATAATGGAAGCGATTTTGATGCAGATATGGGATCACCAACTGCCAACACGCCTGCAATGAACGCAGACACCATGACAGGCCTTGACGATGTCAATGCCCTCTTGGCAGATATGGACTTTCCCCCGCAACCGGAAGATATACCCAATGCGAAGGCTCCTGCGCCCGCAATAAACACAACTCCGGATCTTTCTGCCCCAGACTTTTCCACGCCTGATTTTTCGGATTCAGATTTCACCAATCCCGTGGGGCACGCAAGTGCAGCCCAAAGCATGGACGATCTGCTTGGCAGCCTACTTAACGATGACATCGCAGCACCTGCCGCCAATGCGCCCTCTCCACGCTCCGCCCCTTCCAGTACCATCACGGGCGATCCTATGAGCGACTTAGATGCGCTCCTTGACGCAGACATCCCCATAATGGATGCGCCAACAGACGTTGCCACAGCTGCACTCGTTGACGATATTATTGATCTTGACGTGCCGCCTACAGCACAAAAAGCAAGCACGGCGACACTTTCACCTACAACACACACACCATCTGCTGAAGATATTATCGACCTTGATGCCCCCCCACGCGCGGGCACCATACATGCCAAAAAAAATACGGCGCCCCAAAACGCCCCAAGCGGGACATCGCAAGCTTTTAATTTTGATAATATTACAAGTGATATTAACGATATTTTGACTGCTCTTGAATCGCCTGACTCACCTGATTCATTAGGCTCATCTGAAACACCGCTCGAAGGCGACGAGTTTTCTGATATCGATGCCATACTCGCAGAAGACACTCTGCCAACAAACGACATCACGCAAGGCAGCGCCGCCGCGCAAGGCAGCGCCGCCGCGCACAAAGCAGCGGACACAAAAGCCCCTCCGTCCGACAAAATGTCTGCAGACGCCAAACAAAAATCAGACGTCATTTTAGGAGCTCTCAATGCCCTTTCAGAGCCATCACCCCCACAACAAAACGCGTCCCCCCCGCACGAAAAAGCCGCTGTACAAGCAGAGTCCATAAGCCCCGAAGACATTTTGGACGATCTGTTAAACGAAGTGGATCAAGCGCAGGCAGCACAGGAACCTGTGGCGCACGTTGCAGCCCACAAGCACATACCAAATGACATAGACGATCCGGCTCTCTTTAATGACATTGACAACATCCTCAATGAGGATATGGCACCAATGCCAGAAGACCCCGCACACGATATCGCTGACGAAGATCTGCACGCTGCCATGCGCACGCCTGCCACATCATCAGAAAGCCAACGTCCCATAGAGAAGGTATTGCAAGAAAAGCTCATGTTTTTAGACAGTCGTCTTGCGACACTTGAAAATGAACACAGTGCATTACACGAAAAACATAATGGAGTGCAACACAAAATGCAGGAAGTTGTCACGGAAATTGCTACCATGGATAAAGCACAGCAAAAAACACTCGCAGAAAAAATGGCCGCTCAAATGAGTGAGTTTGAGCAACGCCTCACGGAACGCCTTGAAGAGCACACCGCAGAAAATGCCTCATCCCAAAAAATGCCAGAAGGCTTCGATGCCGAAAGCATTGCATCATTTAACACCCGTTTGCAAGAATGCGAGGCATACATTGAGCGACGTATTGCTCAAGTAGAAGAAGACCATGCAGAAGAGGTGCGCGCTGCCTTGGCACAAGCCCAAGCTGATCAAGCCGCACAAGACAGGGCTGAAGACATGCAGGCCACCATTGATGGCTTTAAGGCGACCTTAGAAGAACACGCCAAGGCATACAATACGCGATTACAAAAAGCTTTTGATTCCCTTGACGCTTTGCAAGAAAAATTGGACACCGTAGAAAGTGCTTCGGCATCATCTAGCACACAAGCTGAGGCGGATCAAAGCGCAAGCTCTGCACAAGACACTGCGACAACAGACGCTCTCGAAAGCATCATAAGCTCCTTGGACAGTCTAGGCGAAAAAATGGGACTCTTTGATGAGCGCATTGCCCAATGTGAAATGCAAGCAGAGTTGGTCAATGACGATAGCAACATAACAGACATACAAAAACGTCTCGCGCAATGCGAAGCCCGCATGGAAGAACAGCAAAATACAGGCGTAACTGCAGACGAACAACAAAACGTCTTAAGCACCGTCATATCTCTTTCGGACAGCTTAATGGCACTCACTGAAAAACTGTCTGCCTACGAAGAACGCATGGCGCATTTAGAAGCACAAAATACGGCGCATGCGCAAAACAATGACACCGAAGCAGCTCCTGCAGAAGCCCTTGTTGCAACCACCGTAGAAGAAAAAATTGCAGAACGCCTTGGGGACTTTGAATCACGTATCACCGAGCGCCTGTCATCCCTCGACGCAGAAATTGAAGGGCGGCGCGAAGAACAAGATATGACAGAATCACAAATCATCGACGCTGTCACAAAACGCATAGCAGACTTTGAAGCGCACATGACAAAACGCGTCGGCGAACACCTTGAACACCACGAAAGCAAACTTGCAGACGCTCCGGCACAGCAAGGCATGCAAGATGTCCTTAGCACCCTTACAGAAAAACTCTCCACTTTTGAAGGGCGCTTCAATCATTTCGAAGAAAATATTTCAAAAAACCTCGATAAAATGGCTGCTGCCACTGCTGCAAAAGTTATCCGAGAAGAGCTCTTGGCTCTCTTGGCTCAAGAATAGTTACATATGTTTTACGACACATGTGGGGGAAACTTTTTTTGGGAAAAGAAAGCTTTCCCCCACACCCCCCTTCAAAAAAACAATAGTTTCGCATGCATACAGAAGTTTTTTTATTTGAGAAAGAAAGGGAAAGACTGATTAAATAAAAACATATATAAAACCTACTATAAAATACTTCCAGAAAGGAACTTCGGTTACCTCAGTGATTGAGGATTTCTCATTTCAATTTATTGAAATAAGAAATAATTCATCAGTGTTTCTCTAAAAAGTATTTTTACATATCAAAACAAGGGGCGGGGGCTGACCGTTTCCGTTTCTTCACCCGCCCGGTACAGCCCATTGGGGGCCAAGGCCATTCCCCTATGGGCGGGTTTTTTTGCGCACTTTTCACACTTACTGGATAATGAACATGGACAAACTCAATAAAGAAGCACTGCAAGTAACAAAAGAACTGGTGGCAAAGTTTATAGAAACACGCACCATATCCCCATCAAACTTTGCAGAACTCTTCCCCATGGTCTATGGCGTCATCTTAAAAACCCTTTCGTCAACGTCCAAAGTAAGCACAGATAGCACGGACGGCACCGCACGATGAAACCGGATTATCCTTCTGCCACTGAACACAGCAGCGAACACGACAAGGCAGTCGCCTACATGTTCAGCCGCATTGTCCCATGGTACGACAGGCTCAACACCCTCTTAAGCCTTGGTATTGACAGGCTTTGGCGGCGACGGCTTGTACGCGAAGTACGCCTTCTTTCCACAAGACGCGTGTTGGATATTGCCGCAGGCACCCTTGATGTTTCCATTACCGTGCATACAGCACATCAAAGCGCCCTCATATTCGCCCTTGATTTTTGCCCCCCCATGCTCATTCATGGCAAGCAAAAACTCCTGAAACAAAAGCTACAAAACCATATCTTTCCCATGGCAGGCGACGCAAAATTTCTCCCCATACCGGACAATAGTGTAGACTGCATCACCATGGCCTTTGGCATTCGTAATGTGCTGCCGCGCCACGAAGCTTTTGAAGAAATGATGCGTGTTCTCGTACCCGGTGGGCGCGCATGTATTCTCGAATTTGGTTCAGGAAAACAACACATATGGGGCGGAGTTTACAACTTTTATTTGAACAAGTTATTACCGCAAGTGGGAAGAATTTTTTCAAAAGACAAAAAGGCGTATGACTATCTTGCACAAAGTATTTGTGCCTTCCCCACGGCCGTCGAACTGGAAGAAGAAATGCGCGAAGCCGGTTTCGCCTGTGCGTGGCACATTCCCCTTAGCTCTGGCATTGTATGCCTCCATGTTGCTGAAAAAGCACGGTAGATGTTGTCAAGGCGCATTATGATTGCATTCTATGCATGTTGCCGTGCGCCACACAATACTTCCTTCTTTTCCAAGTAAAAAAGCTTCGGCATACATGCGAGCCTATTGTTTTTTTTGAAGGGGCCGACCGAATGGCGCCATAGCAGGCTGTTGAAAAACTCCATTTTTGACAGTCCGTTCAAAAAGTGTGAGATGCAAGGAAGCAAAAAAAGTCAAGGCGCGCAGTGTATCAACCCACTTGAACCAAAAAATTTTTAAAGGCATTTTTTCCAACTCACCAAGGGCAATTGCTCCGTTTCCGTCGTCGTGCGTACCATATTTCGTTCGCTGCAAAAGTCAAGGGACGTTCGTTCCTCACTCTAAAGCCCTTGACTTTTTCGCTCACTTCATATTCATGGCACTGACGACGGCTCCGGGGGCAATTGCCTTTTCGGCGAGTAAGACACACCCCGCCCCCCCATCAAGCCACACCCATCTCTTGTAATGCAGCAAAAGTTTCTCGCAATCTCGCATTTAAAGTGATGAGGATTTTTCTCTTACAAGCGGTGATTGCAACCTTTTTTTCTTTTTATTATCATTAATCAGGTGTTCATAAAATTCTTTAATCCTCGCATTGTAACGCATGGCACTCAAGG
>CAYJPE010000094.1:4834-10468 GCA_964371965.1 uncultured Desulfovibrionaceae bacterium | reverse complement strand
GGCAACGACACCATCACCATCAAAGGCGATATGTATGGTGGTTCTATTTATGGTGATGCCGCCAATATTTCTACCACAGGCACTGCTACGGGCAATGACAAAATATATATCAAGGGGCTCATGTCCAATGGGCATATCGATGCCGGTGCGGGGGATGATATTATTATCATTGGTTCGCCCACAGCCGGCCAAAAAGATGGCATGACCGGCGGTATCGTATACGGTAATACAGGGCAGGATGTCATTACCATACATGTGGGCAATGCGGCGCAAGACGATATTCAAATCAATGTGAGTGATATGGAAGACGGTGATATTATAGAACTCTATGACCTTATTCCCGACACGGACACGCATGTGACGCTCTCCGGCATTGTTGCCCACCATGCGGCAGGAGCAGCCACGGGCGCGGTCACGGGCGCTACCTACTCTGCCGGAAGCTTTACCATTGACGGGGAGGATGTCACCGTCGGCATAGGTGACGCCCTCGATACAGGCCAAATGTCCTATGTTCATGACTCTGGACTTATCGTTCATTTCCGGTAGGCACTGTTAGTCGCTGTCGTCAAATGTGCCTTCTCGCCCTTATCGAAGCGGGCTCTGCGTCAGACTTCGCTTGCTTTTTCAGTCAAATACCATAAGAGTATATTCCTTTAAAGCAAGCTTGTCTTCCTTGATATAACACAACAATTCGCAATTTGACGACAGCGCCTAGCGGATTGTCACAACAAAGTCCCCCGTACCATAACAACAGCAGGCGCTCGTTGATAACGCAAAGGCTTTGTGAGTTTCACCACCTTCTTTTCAGCCACCGCTCTTTTCAGCCAAACATTCATTTGCGTTTTAGACACATTACATAGTTGCGCCACCTCGTCCAACGAGTGGGGATACTCCAGAAAATCCATCAGAATGGACAATATTGCTTCGTACATACGCAAAGCCATATCGCTCTTTTCCTGCGGCTCGACCTCGCCTAGCAAAGCTTCATGTGGCACAGACGGAACTTCAGCAACAGCCTCGACCGTCGGCGTACTACCTAGCGTTTTGCCCAAAAGACGGAAAAAGCTTGCCAAATCCTGCCCCTCGGCAAGATCTTCGTTCAGTTCCATATCCAACCACGGCACCGCGCCCAATGCCAAGAGCTCCCAATTCCCTTGAGGCACATCCGGCGCAAGTCGCACAAACACAGGCACAGCATTGGCACGTTTCAATTCTTCCGTAGCACCACTCAAAGTCCCACTCTTGGGCGCTTGCGCGCACACCGCAAGAGCACAGTCAGCCAAGGCATAAATGAGTTTGTTTCTGCCCATAGCATTGCCAGGATAAAAAGGGGCACGGGGATGATAAGGCGAAATAAGCAATAACTGTCCATCGGCAATGGCAGTACGCGCAGAACATTCCACACTTTTTTTCAAAAGACTGTCGGCAAGTACACCGATACTCACCCCACCGGCGTCCACACAAGCTTGCATGGCAACACTGTCCACACCAACTGCCCCGCCAGACACCACAGACATGCCATTGCGCGCGCACAATGCACCCACACGCTGCGAGAATTGCGCACTTGCCGCATCAACCTTGCGCGACCCCACCACCGCAAGGCCGCCACCACGCAATAAAGCACGATCGCCCACACCAAAAAGAAGAGGCGGACACTTTTTTCCCAAGTGCTCTTTGTAGCGAAGAGGATAGTCCACATCGCTCCTACTCACGACCCAAATACCGTCCCTTTGCCATTCTTCCACCGCAAAAGCCAATTGCGCACCACGCGCCATAAGCACCTTAATACGCGCCGCATCAAGCGTGGTTTCAACGGCGGCAGCCTCCTGCTGCTCCTGCTGCAATAAATCGCGCGGACGCAAGGACGCATTCTGAAGCCATTGCACGAGCGCATTATACTCGCCAAGGGCAAGAGGTCGCAACTCTTCCGGCACAGCGTCACGTTTGGCGCGCTTTGGATCAAAAATACCGCACAGCAAGAGCGTTGCCTTGGTATCTTCTGTCAATGGGGTATTCATCGTATGCAATATTCCTTTATAGATCTTTAAAAGGCCTTTGCTTAGCAGCCTGTTGAAAAACTCCAAATTCACAGGGCGTTCAAAAAAGGTGAGAAGCAAGGAAACGAAAAAATCCAGGCATCGCAGTGTATTAGACATACATAAGATGTCTGGATTTTTTCGTTGACGCCGCAGATTGCCTTTTTTCAACGGCCTGTTAGGCGCATTTGACAACAGCCCCTAATTCATTTTAGGTGAATTTAAGGCCAATACAAGGGGATATACCCCGGAACAGCCCTTCTGACGTAAAAGCGCCGCCACCACCGTCAATGTCCACCCTGAATTCACAATATCGTCGAGCAAAAGGCATGGCTCCTCACGACACATATCATTAATGGCAAAAACTCCGTCCAAGTTCTTTGCCTGCTGATAGCTGTTTTCCATGTATTTTTGCTCACGATTGTCGCGGATTCTTTCCACACAAGGCACAAAAGGAATGGAAAGTGCCGCAGCCACACGCACGGCAAGATCCGGCACAAGGTGAGGGCGCCTATGCGAAGGCACACACGTTAACCACGTAGGCGCAGGATGTGGCGCCCACGCTGTAAACATGTCCACACAGGCCTGCACAAGCTCGGCGGAAAATCGCCCAAGCTCGTATTTCCCCTGCGCCACCATTTGCCCCCAGCCGGCATCACGCCACAAGCTCAAAGCCCACCCTTCTTCAGCGAAATACTTTTTCGGAATAAAAACACCCTCAAACAAATAATGCATAAACATATTTGGCAAAGGCCATTTTTTCCGCGGCAAAAGCGGTTGATACGCTTGACGCAAAACCAATGACGCCCGATTTGCCAGCCCCCTATCAACCTTTGCCGACAAAAAGTCCCCGGGATTGCATACATAACACTGCCCACACCGTGTGACATCCGTATCATCCAGTGCCTCTTGTAAAAAAGCCATCAGACAGCCAGTATGTCGCATATAGGCCTGCATTTGCGCCTGCTCGGCATGACGTATGGCGGTGATGGCTGCCATATGCGCTTCATTCACGCGATATGCCATGGCCGCCGCCGTAGCCTGCCACCGCGTCCCCACCTTAGTGATGGGGGAAGGCGATTCCACCGTCAAAAAATGTATCGTCTTTTGTAGCTGTCCAACACTTACATTCAAAGCACGCTGCATCTGCGCAAGAGTTAATCCGCCATCAGCAGCCAACAATATCTGCAAAATAGCCCTAATATGCTGTTGCGGCGGAAAAGCTTCGCGAATAAAGTATTGAGCTATGCAATCATCTTCCTGCCCACCAAGCAAAATACCATAGGCCTCGTCCACAGCTCTACCCGCACGCCCCACTTGCTGATAATAATGTACCACCGACGACGGGCGTTGATAATGGATAACAAAGCCCAAATCCGGCTTGTCAAAACCCATACCCAACGCCACTGTCGCCACCAAAACTTTCACATCGTTATGCAACAATGCTTGCTCAAGTTTTTCTCTATGCACCGCATCCATACCGGCATGATAGGCCTTGGCAGAAATATGGTTCATCTCAAGCCACAAGGCTACCCTCATGGCATCGCGTTGCGTCAGCGTATACACGATGCCACTGCCTCGTAACAGAGGAATCGTCTTGGCAAGCCAAGCCAAGCGCGCTGCCGGATGAGGCATATGTATATTTTGCAACTTCAGACTCTTACGCACAAGGGAACCCCTTTGCACACGCAAATTCTCCCCCAGTTGTGCTTGAATATCTTTGACGACCCTATGATTGGCTGTGGCGGTTGTTGTGAGCACAGGTACATTTGACGGTAGTGCCTGCAAAACGCGCACAATACGCCTATAATCCGGCCTAAAATCATGCCCCCAATCAGAAATACAATGTGTTTCATCGACAACAAAAAAAGCGATATTATTGGCTATTTCACCAAGAATATCTTGCAAAAACACTGCATTTGCCAAACGCTCCGGTGATATGAGCAACATATCCACCTTATTGTTCAACAAGGCATCGTTGATGGCAGACCACTGCTCAGAGTTTGTGCTGTTAATGGAGCAGGCACACAAACCCATGCGCTGTGCCGCTTCGAGCTGATTACGCATGAGAGATAAAAGGGGCGAAATAAGCAGAGTGAGGCCGCGCCCCTCCTCGCGCAAAAGCTTTGCCGCAAGAAAATACACCATACTCTTGCCCCAGCCGGTGCGCTGCACCACAAGTACACGCTCTGCACGCAATATGCTTTCAATACTCTCCCACTGCCCCTTTCGGAAGCGCGCATGGGGTTTGCCCAGCGCTTGCCTCAAGAGGGATTCAGCACGACATTTTTTTTGCGTTATGTTCATAACAGCAGGCTCTCAAAACATTTTTTGTATTCACTTTTTCCGCAAAAAAAAGGGGATCTGTTGATATATCTCAACAGAATCCCCACAGCATCTTATTTGTGTAAATCTTCTTCTTTATCCGCAAACTCCGCTGCAATTCGAATAAATACATCTTCCACTGCCAAGAACGCATCCACCACATCAGGTGCAAATTGCGTCGCCCTGCCCTCCACAATAAGCTCCTTCGCTTTTTCGTGAGGCATGGGTGGTTTATACACTCGGCGACTTGTCAGCGCATCGTACACATCAGCTACGCTCATGAGCTGTGCCGGCAGGGGAATTTCATCTTCCTTCAGACCACGGGGGTAGCCCTTACCATCCCAGCGCTCGTGGTGATTTAAAGCAATTGTCCGCGCAATACGCAAAAATGAATCAGAACCCAGTTTCGTATCCGCCGTGGACAGGGCATCGCGACCACGAACCGTATGCTGCTTCATCTGTTCAAATTCATCTTCCGTGAGGCGCCCTGGCTTTTGCAAGATGGCATCAGGTATAGATACCTTGCCAACGTCGTGCAAAGGCGCAGAAAGATATAAAAGTTCAATGGTTTTAGCATCAAGCTTTTCGGCATACTCTTCTTGCGCTGCCATATATTCCGCAAGCACTTTCACAAACTTTTGCGTACGCTTAATGTGCATACCCGTTTCGGGGTCACGCCATTCAGCAAGGCTTGCCATGGCCTCAATGGTAGCTTCTTGCGTTAAACTCAGCTCTTTTGTTCGTTCCTTAACAAGGTCATCCAAAGCATCGCGGTGCTTTTTTAGCTCAAGTTGATTATCTACCCGTGTTAGCACAAGGGTTGAACGAAAAGGCTTGCTGACATAATCCACCGCCCCAATACTCAAGCCCCGTGATTCCTCTTTTTCATCATTTTGCGCCGTAATAAAGAGCACAGGAATATCTTGTGTCGCCGGGGATTCCTTTAACTTTTGACATACTTCGTAGCCGTCCATGCCAGGCATAATAACATCCAGCAAAATAATGTCCGGCTTTGGCTCGGTGCCCTTGCCACCCTCCTCACGAGGAGAACCATTGGCAAGGCGCAAGGCATCGTTTCCATTTCTGGCAAACATTACCGTATATTTATCTTTGAGTAGTTCGCCAAGAATACGTATATTTTCTGGCGCGTCATCTACAATCAGCACTCGGCTTCGATCCTTTGGCGTTGCAAGCATTGCCGGAAAGGGAGGTGCGTTGGCTGCCGCAGTAACTGCGGAAGAAGTCATGGTCATATAAAAACTCCGTAATACAT
>CAYJPE010000094.1:0-4734 GCA_964371965.1 uncultured Desulfovibrionaceae bacterium | reverse complement strand
GACAGCGCCTCACATACTATTTTAGCAAGCCATTCTCATGCCTACTTTTTTTTCACTGCCTGTGCCATGGGCACAGCCATGCTCTCGGCCATTTTTTTCAATAAGGCACTTTGCGCTTGAACCATCGTGGTGTATGTAAGTCCTGCAGGTGCTTTGTCAACAAAGGCACCACTCACAAGCACTTCGTCATACCGACTCCGCACCGTCCAGCGCGCATCAAGCACCACATCTCCTTGCAAAGGGCCATCAAGTCTTTGAATTTGCACATATATTTGCCATGGGCCCAAACTATCATCATCCAAGGGCTGCAAAAGAACGCCTTCTTGAATGAGCAATGGCGTCAAAACCTCGGCCATGACACGGCGCGTCCCGTTGCCTAAAGATTCTCCCCAAGAGTCAAATTCCGCAAGAAGCAAACGAACGCCGTCTCTTTCGCGCGACACCAAGGCATCGCGATCAAGATAATGTGGGATGTCCACACGACGAATTTGCATCTTCGGCATGGATTTTCGCTCTTTTCCATCGCTTTGATCCAGCTCCAGAACAGGCGTACTCTCACCACTGTCAAGTACATAAAAAGTCGTGACAGGGCTACGTCCGCCACAGGCTGTGATGAAAAGTGCACAAAGAAGGACACACCATATGTACATTCTAGTCTGATTTCGCATAACCTACGATCCTTTGCCTAGCAAAAGGGCTTCCGGTTGACGTTCAAGCATATTGGCAAGCTCACGAAAAGCCCGTGCCGCCTGTGAAATTTCTCCCATGGTTTTGTGTAAATCCCGCAAAGTTCGAGAATTTGGATCTATAATGGCCTCAGCAGAGGCTACCACTTCCTCCAGCTCCTTAGCAAGCGCCCCAAAGCTTGTCAAGGCGAGTTGAAAAGCCGTCATAACTTCGGGCAACTGCGCATCAAGAGTGGCACTGGTATCGCCAATGGCATTGAGCATACGTTGCAAATCATCCCGCATGGATTGCGCACCTGCCGTCAACTCCGCTGTATTCTGAAAGGTCACACTCAAGGCTGCTATGGCAGTATACAAATCCTCATTGGTGGTTATTCGTGCCACTCCGTCAAGAGCCGCATTAAAAGATTGTGCCATCGCCTCCAAAGGGAGCTTTGCCAAGGTTCGCTGAATTTCGTCTAAGGGAGAGGTGACAGTAGGTATCTCATGAGCATGGTCAGCTGAAAAATAACGAGCCGGAGTTTCGGGGAAAAAATCCAATTCTACCCGATATTGCCCCGTAATAAGGCTTTGCAATTGCAGTCGCCCTCGCAAGCCACGTTGAATCATACGGCGCATAAGTCCTTCACGCGCACTCACATGCATTTTATCCGGAGAATTTAAGGAAACAATACTGTCAGAACTTACTTCCACATAGACAGGAATAGTCACATCATCGTCCTTATTGTCAGCCACCAACAAAATTTGCGTTACCTTGCCAAGAGGGACACCGCGAAAAACCACAGGCGCACCTATGGCAAGCCCGCTGACAGAGCCATCGAAATACATAACATATTCCGTATCTTCTGCAAAAAAGTTTTTACCCCCAAAAAAAACAACTCCCGCCATAAAAAGCGCTAAGCCCCCAAGCACAAAAGCTCCAACCTTTGCCTTACTTGCATCTCTACCCATAATTCCCTACTTCCGTTCTTGTATATATAGTTGTGTATGCATAACACTACACCAAGGCGCCGCGTGTCAAAAAGCGTATGACCGATTGCGGTGTTGCCGCATTATTTAAAAGATCATGTGGGTTCCCTATGGCTGCCACCGCTCGTGTTTGCGCATCAATATACATGGCTGTATCCGCAATGGCAAAAAGTGAAGCCAATTCGTGTGTAACAACAACAAATGTCTTTTGCAATGTTTCGCGCAACTGCAAAATCAAGTCGTCGAGCAAACGTGCGCTGATAGGATCGAGACCCGCTGAAGGTTCATCCAAAAGCACAATCTCAGGGTCAAGGGCAAGAGCTCGCGCAAGTCCGGCGCGCTTACGCATGCCCCCACTTATTTCAGAAGGATAATAGTCGCCAAAGCCCGTCAAACCCGCCAAAGCCAGCTTCAATTCGGCTTGTTCTCGAATATCCGCGTCTGATAAATGGGTGTATTGTTTCAAGGGCAAGGCCACGTTTTCAGCCAAGGTCATGGAGCTCCATAAAGCACCGCTTTGAAAAAGAACCCCCACATTACGCATTATATCCTGGCGCACCTGGCTACTGCTCATGGCGCCCCCCCAAAAATCTATGCCCTCATAGTGTACGGAGCCAGTTGTCGGCGCTTTTAAGCCCATGAGCACTTGCAAAAGCGTGCTCTTGCCACAACCACTACCGCCCATGATAATAAATACCTCTCCGCGGCGCACTGTAAAATGTACATCACGCATGAGAACAAAATCGTCAAAACTCACTTCTAAACCTTTGACAGATAGAATACCTTCCGATGTTGTCTCATGTGAGGCAAGAGTGGCATGTGTTGCATCCACTTCTTTTGCAGTGTGCTTTCGGGCGTCGAGCTTATCCGAATCAATCTTATCTAAAGTATCCATACATCACAATAGCTTATATTTTCAGAAAACTACAAAGAATGGTAATAATCGCTGTGACAACAATAATGCCTACAATAGAATTCACCACGGCAGCCGTTGTAGACTTGCCCACAGCTTCTGCGCTGCGCCCACAACGTATTCCCTGATAACACCCGGCAACAGCCACGACAATACCGAAAAAAGTGCTATACACAAGCCCCACCAAGACGTGGCGAAAAGGCACCATGTCGAACGTGGCATTGATATACTCAATGGCACCCACATCCAGCATGAGCACCCCCACTGCTAAGCCTCCAAGCAGACCCATAAAATCGGCATAGAGCGTCAATAAAGGCGTCATAATCAAAAGGGCAAGCACCCGAGGAAGCACTAAAAAGTCTATGGGAGAGATACCAAAAGTGGTCAAAGCATCCACCTCTTCATTGACTTGCATACTGCCAATCAATGCGGCATAAGCAGCGCCCATACGGCCGCTCATGACAATGCCCACCATAACAGCCCCCATAACGCGTAACACGCCAATACCCACAAGGCCTGCCACATAAATTTCCGCACCAAATTGTGTGAGCTGCACAGCGCCCACAAAGGCTAAAATAAGCCCAAACAGCAATGTGGTGATGGAAATAATGGGCAAAGCATCCACGCCACATTCTTGCATGGCAGCGAGCACATCACGACCACGCACATCGGCATTGCCAGTAAAAAAACGCCCTAGAGAAACAGCAATTTGTCCTATAAAGTCCAGCACATTATAGAGTGCTTCCGGCACCGCCAGAACAGCAATACCAACGCGTGTTAAAAATCCATGACGGGGTATTATGCGCACAGAACCGTCCTTAGCAGGCACCGCAAAGGCCATATGCACCATCTTTTGCAAGCCCTCCGGCAACGCATCCACATCAACAGAAATGGAGTGTTCGCGCCCATAGCGAACAAGACGGACTACGAAAGCCAGCAAAGTGCTGTCCCAGCGTGCAAGATCGCGCATATGCAGAGAGGTAGAACGTATTGCATGTTTTGGAAGAAGGCGAAAAAATGTATCCACATCCGGCTGATGTTGCGACATATGCCATGTGCCACAAAGAGTAATGCGCATGTGAGCACCTTGTTGCTCATAGGCAATATAGCCTTCGTGTTCTTTGTGTTGTTCCACGCGTTTTAATCATCCTTCAAACTAAATATGAAAAAAGTTTAGGTACATTTACGATAAATTCGTAAAAAGCAATAACAGTTTTTTTCCAAATTCAGGATATCAAAAGATACCTCTCCAAAAAATGCTTTTTGTTAGGCGCTGTCTTCAAATGCGCTTTTTAGCCCTTACCGAAGCGGACTCTGCGTCAGATTAAGAAGCCTACTGTGACATAAGTGCAAACTTTTCTTGCAAAAGAAGCCTTACGCCGTCAAAGAGAAATAAGATGTCAAAAATACGCATTCAGTATTACCGTACAAGTTGCGCACTATGAGTCAAACTGATATAATAGGCCGTTGAAAAAGTGCAATTTTCGGTTTCAGAGGAAAAAAGACATGAAAGTTGGGCTACGCAGCCCTTCTTCATCCATTCCAAAGCGCCAATATGCCCCATCTTGACCATATTAGCAACAATAAAAAACAATAATTCACGGGCGCAAAAACGCAGAGCTTGATGAACAATATCCAAACCCATTAGTCAGTAAAAACTTCCACATGCACGAAAACACAAAGAAGCAATAACCATTACAGTCTGTTGAAAATCGGACTTTCTCAACAGGCTATTCAGGGCGGATCCATACGGGAGGAGGCGTGATGAGCTTGTGCTGTCGGATTGCGAGGCAGGGTGGCACAAAAAAAGCAGGCCGCGCGAAATCACGCGAAGCCTGCTGAAATCTTTGGTGGGTCGTGATGGATTCGAACCATCGACTCTCTGCTTAAAAGGCAGATACTCTACCTGCTGAGTTAACGACCCTCAACGAAGAGGAATATAAACAGGGTGGCGGTATTTGTCAATAAATTTATGAAAAAAAATTTATCATAAGTATCTATTTGAAATACAAGAGCTTTACTGTTATTTTCTGTCTCGCTATATGTTCTCGCTCATGGTGTGAGAGTGTTTTTTGCTCGTCGTCAGCACAAGAGCTTGAAACTTTAGATGCTTAACAGGCCGTTGAAAAAAGGCAATCTGCGGCGTCAACGAAAAAATCCTGACAT
>CAYJPE010000093.1:0-10494 GCA_964371965.1 uncultured Desulfovibrionaceae bacterium | reverse complement strand
TTTGAAGGGGGGTGTGGGGGGGAACTTTTTTTTCCCAAAAAAAGTTTCCCCCCACATATATTTAAAAAATCCTTTCACTTAGTAAGCTTACTAAGCTTATTTTTCGCGCCATTCTGTGTGCACGCGCAACACGACTTCTTCGATGGCAGACAGTTGATCCGGCGGGCACACGCCAATGAGGGGCTTGCCCGCGTCTACGTTGTCAGTGGTTTTAAAATAAATGGCATAAATACGTCCTTTTGGCCCACTGTAGTGCAGGGGGGCTTCTCGTTTCATGCGTGACATGATAAAGAGTTCCATGCCTTCAGTGACGGACACATTTTGCGCACCGGATGCCCGTATTTTTTTGTCTACCTCGGGGGTAAAATAGTATTTTGCCCGTTCCGGCGCCATAAAAAGATGGAGTGTGCGCTGTAAAATTTTTTGTTTGACTTCTTCCTTCGTCAAAAAGTGTCGTAAGCTTAAAAGGGGCGTGCCGGCTTCCACAAAGCAGCCTTCCAAGTTTTTATGAATGGTGCATATTTCGCTGTTTTCCGGCGCGTAAATGGCCTTTGGATTCCGTTCTCTTTCGATAGTTAGCAACAAGGAGCCGGGTTTTTCCTTCCATTCTCCTTGTGGGCCATGCACCCTTTGACCTTCGTGAATGGTGGCAAAGGTTATGCGCCCGGTATGCGGTGCACGAATACACAACTCTTCGTAGGGCGAGGCTTGAATTTCTTCCAGAAGCGTACTCACATCAAGCATATTCTTTCCTTATTTATAATAGACGGTTTTGCCGCCAATGGTCATCAGGGCTTGTGTTAAGTTGGCGCGAATGTGTCGCCTGTCCCAAATACCTTGAATGTGCCCACGCGACAGGGCATTGTCCGAGCGATGATAGCGCGGCGGAATGTCAATGCCTGTGGTTTCCTTAATAACACCCGGGCCGGCAAAGCCAATGTTGGACGAACGCACCGCAAACTGATAGGGGGAGCAGCCAAGAAAGCTTGCCACGGGGCCTGCAAAAGAATTGGTGTCATAGAGCACAAGGTAGAGGCCGCCACTATCGATATAACGGCGCACGGCCACAGTGCATCTGGGCATTTGGATGACACCGTGGGTGCCTTCCTGAATGCGAATGCCTGCCGTGCCATGCACATAAGCAATGAAGGGCAGTCGTTTTTTCAGTGCCAACTCTGCCGCTTCCACAAACTTTTGTCCCTCGGCAGCACCCACAGAGCCACCGCGAAATGTGCCCATAAACATGGCCACAACGACTTTTACGCCCTCAATACCGGCCTCAAAGGTCATGCAGCCACTCTTGGCGCCCGTTCTTTGTTGGGCTTCTTGAATTCTCTTTTCAAAGTCTTGAAATTCTAAAGGATTCCCCGCTTCAATTTCAGCATTAAATTCAAAAATGGAACCCACGTCAAAAACATTGCGCACATACCATTCCGGCTCCATAACAAAATGGTGCCCGCACGAACTGCACACGCCGGCAAATTCTGCAAAAAGGTCAGGCCCCCAAAGGTCAAGGCAGCCATATTTCTCGGCATTGGGGCAGGTGACGGTGCGGTCAACCTTGTAGCGAGGCGAAAGGTAGTTCCATCGGCGCCTGAGGCCTTCCTCTGACCACGTGGACAGTTGCGTCAATTCATCTGTATGGTCAATGGCGGGGGCTTGCTCTTGTACAGCGCCGGGCAAGGATCGTTGCAAATGCTTGAAGGGGAGCATGATGCGATTTTTGCAGAGCTCCCATTCATTGCCCATAACTTCCATAAAGGACTGTATGCGTTTTTGATGTTTATGGTAAAAGTCGTATTTGATTTTATTCCAACGCATGAGCACAGCGCCGGTGACGCTGCGCCAGCACTTGGCATGCCACGGGCGTAAGTCCTTGCAGGCCGAGAGCGAAAGGCGCAAGTATTTATGTTGCCTGTTGTGCACAAGGCGCGTCTTGTTGGCGGAAGAAAGATTCCAGCTTAAGTACCGAGTTTCAAGATCAAGGGTGGGGGCGCGACGGCGCGAGAGGGCAAGACCGCGCAAACCCGGTGTGGCGCGGCATGAGATGACTACCTCGTCCGTGGCGCGAATGACTTCCTGACGCAAAGTGCGGAAAAAGTCGAAATGCGTGGAACGCGCACCCAAGGGCGGTTCCTGAATAATTTGGTCAATATACCCAAAGCGCAAATTGTCATCCGCCGTAATGTGCAGAGCCTGCGCGCAATATTCAATGAGCTCTGTGGACGCGCGCTGTCCGGCCTTAATGCGTCCTTCAATGGCGGCGGCTCCTTCCGGCGAGATGACGGAATAGTAACCGTGGGAAAGCATGAGGCGTTTATCCGCAAGGCCAATGGCCTCCGCGCCACCGGAACCGCCTTCAGAGATGACCGCCACCACCGGCACTCTGAGCTTGGCCATACCAAAAATATTACGAGCAATTTGTTGGGCGGCGCCGGGATAATCCTCAACGGGATAGGAGCCGGGCGTAAAGATGAAGGTATGAATGGGTATGCCCTCTGCCTCGGCAACGCGCATATATTGCAATGCCTTGGCATTGCCCCACGGTTTTACGGAGCCGCCATTGCGAAATTCTGCGCCGTGGCCTTTTTCTTGCCCAATGATCATGACTGACTGGTTATAGGTCTTTTTGCCGCGGCGTCGTGTGATGATGGCGCGGGCTATGAGCATGCTTGGGTCAATGCTGTATTCGTCTTGCCCCCCAATTTCCGTAAAATTATCATACACATTTTCCAATATATCGCGCAGGCACATGCGCTGCGGATGGCGCACAATGCGTACCTTATCCATGCTCGTAAGGCTTGATTCCAGCTTTCGCTCCATGAAGGTAAACAACTCTTCAAGGGTGAGCAGCTCCGTATGCGCATTTGCTTCGTCAAGATGCATGAAGGTCAGTCGCGTGTTGAGTTGATCGAGCTTTTCGCGCAGTAAGTCCACCTTTTCGTGGTGCTTTTGTAAAAAAATATCTTGTATATAGGTAAGTCTTTCGTAAAGACCTTGAAGTCTTTTTTCAAAGGAATTGTCCATGCTGTATCCTGTATCTCATGGTGTCATGTTTAAAATTGCAAGATGCGCGGCGTATTTTGCAGCAAAAACTGGATATTTGACTTGAGTGCTTCGCCTGCGACATTGCGTCCTTGCAAGGTGAGTTTTGTGAGAAACTCTTGGCCTCTACGGCGCGATTCCTCAAGGTTTTGCCCCCAAACAATGCCTAAGGCGAGGTTTGGGTCAAACTCTGTGGGAATTTCATAGCTTTTGTCCGTGGGCACATGAGTAAGCATGGTGAGCCAGTGGGATTGGGGCCAGTGAAAATTGTCGATGGTGCCCACCCACGGGGCAAAACGATTGTCCGGATCTTCGGCAATGAGGCGATATTCTATGCCCACGCCTTCAAAGGAAATATCCTCCTGTGTATAGCCAAGCTCTTGCCCAAGGCCAATGCGCACTTGCTCTGCTATGAGGTCCACTTCGCCAAGTTCCATGCGATCGCGCACGCGGGAAATACGGGCAGAAACACCGTTTTCCACCTGAATACGTGTGTTGACTTCCATGAGAAAGGGCTCGCCGTCTTGCGTCACAATCCATTCCCACGTGCCCACATTGTCATAACCCACGCTGCGCGCCATGGTGAGGGAATAGCGTATGATGTCTTCCAAAACCTTGGCGGCGTCAAAGGAGTATGCAATATTTTCAGGATCAAAGCCGGGCGCAACTTCTATGCGTTTTTGCAGGCCAGTGGATTGGATGGAGCAATTGCGTGTGCCAAAATGTACGGGATTCTTACCGCTTCTGTCAGAAACAATTTGCACTTCAAGGTGGTTGAAGTCCTTGATGCGCTGCTCAATAAGCACGCCTTCGTCTTTGAATTGACGCAAGGCATAGTTGCGGATGCGTCGGTAGACAGAGCGAAAAATGTCTATGTCGTACACTTCCTCAATGCCCATACCGCCGCCGCCTGCAGATGCCTTCACAAGCACCAAGGGGCGCTTTATGCCTCGCTCCAGCTGATATTCAAAGACAGATCGGGCAATTTTTTCTGCTTCCATTTCATCATATACCGGCTTGTCAGAGCCGGGCACCGTAGGCACACCAAGGCTTCGCGCCAAGCGCTTTGTATTGATTTTGTCGCCCAATTCACGAATGATTTTCCACGAAGGGCCAATGAAGATGAGTTTACGGTCGCGCTTGGTCACACGGCGGGCAAAGCGAAAATCTTCTGCAAAAAAACCATAACCGGGATGAATGGCTGTGCACTCGGCATCGTCTGCCACGGCCATGATCTCATTGGCATCGTGATAGGAGGAAACTTTATATAGATGTATATTTTTCTCTGTATTACTCAATTCCCGGGCAAGGCGCACATGGCCGGAGTTATGGTCTTCGGCAGTATACACGCAGGCGAAGGGAATGCCCAGTTTATGACAGGCACGCGCAATGCGCATGGCAATCTCACCGCGGTTGGCTACCAGGACTTTGTGGTCTGTAAGCTCCATGCTTTTTCCTTGTATATCGTTGTTCTTAAATTTTTAACAATACGTACCGTGTCATCATTCAAAGCCATGGCATCATTGCTGTAGGAAGAATATTGCATTTTCATGACAACACGTTCGCTAGTAATGTGTCAGTTTTCTCACCTACGTGTCAAGAAATTTGATGGTGCTTTGTGAAAAAAGCGTGATTCCAAATGCGTCTATTTTTATTGTATTCGTTTATGTGAGCGTTGAGGTTGTCTCTGACTTTATGTAAGGGGTTTTCCCTTCGTATCTGCGCGCAGGACATCCAGCAAGTGTGCGTTTTCGGCAGAAAGTGCCTGCGGCGGTGTGAGCACGGCCATACTGAGTGCCGTATGCGCATGGGAAGGGGGATTGTGTGTGGCAATGCCATGAATGATGTTTGGGAGGATTTTTTTTACTTTTTGTGTTGTTGCCAAGAGGTTTTGCAGGATATTGTCCACATTTTCTGTGGAATGTGTGGTATGCCAACAGTCATAATCCGTCACCATGGTGAGGGAACTGTAGGCCATTTGTGCTTCGCGTGCAAGCTTTGCTTCCGGCATATTTGTCATACCCACAAGATCGGCTCCTATTTTTTGGTACATGATGGACTCGGCAAAGCTTGAAAATTGCGGCCCTTCAATGCACACATAGGTGCCGGCCTTGTGTATGGTATATGCGTCATCGCCAAGCGTGTCACAGGCGGCATCATATATAATCGCATTGAGGTGCGCACACGTGGGGTGTGCCATGGATATGTGACCCACAAGACCCTTGCCAAAGAAGGTGGCAGAGCGGTTTTTTGTAAAGTCCATATATTGACTGACAATGACAAGATGTTGGGGGCACATATATTCGCGCAAGGAACCGACGGCACTTATGGAGACAATATGCGTGACGCCAAGTGTTTTGAGTGCATATATATTGGCTTTATAGGGGACTTCTGAGGGGAGGAGGCCGTGGTGTGCGCCATGGCGTGCCAAAAAGACGACTTTTGTGTGCCCCATGTGGCCTATAAGAAAGGCATCTGAAGGGGCGCCAAAGGGTGTTGTGACAGATACGGACTGGATATGTTCAAGGCCATCTACCTCGTACAAGCCGCTTCCCCCAATAATACCGATGACAGGACTTTGTAAAGAGCTTTGCATACTGCCTACCTTTTTTCTTTTTGATGTGTGCGCGTCAAAAAGCGCGTTTTTATATGGTTAAAAAGGGGATTTTCTCCCTTCCAATAAGCTGTCTTTATGTCTTCCAAGGGCATGCCCAGTCGGGCGGACAAGAGCACACAGGCATTGATAAGACTTGTGCGCATAAAGCCGTGCTGAAACCAACGCCGCCCGGACGTCAGAAGTTTTTTGGGCACAGGGTAGAGGCGTCCGCATTGTCGCGCTTTTTTGACGAGAAAAACGTCTTCTAAAATAGGGACTTGGGGCAGATTCCAGCGTTCAAAGTCTGCTTTGCGCACAAAGAGCCCTTGGTCGCCGTAGGGCAAGCGAAAAAGTGCGCAGCGCAGGTATGTCCCCCATTCAATGAAGGGGCGTGTCCAGAATGGCTCTTGAATGGCGAAGCGAAAGTATCCAAGACTTATGGTGGGCTCGCTCATGGCTGTGCGTATGGCTTTGTCCCATTGGGGCGGCAGGATACTGTCCGCATGTAAAAAGAGGAGTATGTCGCCTGTGGCATGTGCGACGGCGGCGGCCATTTGCGAAGCGCGACCACGGGTATATGTGTCCTTGTGAGGCGACAAGATGCGGTGAACCCCATGTGCCTGCGCCACCGTGAGGGTGGCATCTGTGCTGTGTGCGTCCGCAACGATAATTTCTGTATGAAATGCGCCGGGCATGGTGGACAGTAAATGCGCAAGGTTTTTTTCTTCATTCAATGTGGGGATAATGACTGAAATTTTGCACGGCACATGTTCGGGCTCGTCCACATCGCGAAGCGTGGGCAAGAGCGCACAGTGCATGTTCGCTTTGTGTATTTTTTCCATACTTTGTGCAAAGACAGTCTCCGTACTCCATGCAATGTCTTGAAAAATTGCATGAATATCTTTAGCGAATATCTGTAGGGCTTGCACGTGTTCCGTGTACGCAAAGCCCACAAGGTAATAGCCGCCGTCTTCACTGGGGCCAAGCACGCAGTCGTGGTTGTCGAGCAGGGCGAAAGCTTTTTGGAGATTGTCACGGCGGTTGTCGGGGCAATCTGTTCCTATGAGTACGAGCTTTTTTCGCGCACCGTCATGGGGACATGCGCGCGCCGTATGGCCTGCGCTGTGCAGCAATGCCGCATACATTTTGTGCCCCAAATCCCCTGTTTCTTGCGGGACAAAGAGGAGGGGAGTGTTGTGCGGGGCATATTTGCCAAGCCAGTCTTGCATAAGCAGGTGCGCATCTTCTTGGACGGCGCCACCGGTAAAATACACATGCACAGGCAGGCCGAGGGCAAGGCACTCTTGCAGGGCGTATTCGGTCAAAAGCGCATGCAAAGCACACGCCCCTTCCGCACCGTAACGGGGGATGAGGCGTGTTTTGGCCTTACCGACTTCCGGCAGGCGTGTCATAAGAATGAGAATGTTGTTGTCCATATGTGCTGCTTGTCAGCGCTTTTTTTTGCGTTGATATTGCAAAATCCAGCGCAATACTTTGGCCACAAAGGGTGTAAGCTTCGTTTTTTTATACGCCTGCGCTACCTTTTGCACCGCCGAAGCCTGTGTGGGATAGGGATGTATGACAGATGCCAAGCTGCCAAGCCCCATGCCCGCTGTCATGGCAGTCGTGATTTCGCTTATCATATCACCTGCATGGGATGAAACGATGGTGGCGCCCAAGATTTTTCCCGAGCCTTTTTTTGTCATGACCTTCACAAAACCGCGTCCCTCGCGGTCGGTGAGCGCTCTGTCATTTTCTTCCATATCATATTGATAAAAATCCACATCTATACCTTGTTTGCGGGCATCCGCTTCGTATAATCCCACGTGGGCAATTTCCGGATCTGTATAGGTACACCACGGGATATTTTGTGCACTGAGTTTTTTCCGCCCCATAAAGAGTGCATTTTGAATGGCAATCTGTGCCGCCACGTCGGCAGCATGGGTGAATTTTAAGGTCATGGCGCAGTCGCCCACGGCATAGATGGATGGATTGCTCGTGCGCAAGCAGTCGTCCACAATAACGCCTTTGCGCGCATCATAGTGAACGCCCGCCAGTGCCAGCCCCACATTGTTGACATTGGGCGCTCTGCCAAGCCCCAAGAATATTTTGTCTGTATCGACAAAGTGTTGTGTCCCTTTCTCGTCTTGTATATGCACGCGGTTTTTGCCGTTTTCCAGTTTTTCTGCCCGCACAATATGGCTGTCGATGTGTACGTGTATGCCTTCTTCTTCAAAGACTTGCGCCAGCAATGCCGAGGCGTGTGCATCTTCCTTTGGCAAAAAAGCACCGCGCTGTATAATGCTCACGTGCGCACCCAAACGCCTGAAGGCTTGGGCAAGTTCGCAGCCGATGGGGCCGCCGCCCACAAAGAGGATGTGCTCCGGCAGTTCTGTGAGATTAAAGATGCTTTCGTTGGTGAGGATGTCGGTATCGTCATTGTTCAAGCCGGCAATGGGCATGGTGACAGCGCGGGCGCCGGTGGCAATGATGGCCTTGCGAAAATGGAGTTTTGCGTCGCCAACGCGCACGGTATTATTGTCAATAAAGCTCCCATGACCAAGAAAAACGTCCACGCCGAGTTTGGTAAAACGCTCCACGGAATCCACAGGGCTTATGCTTGCGCGGATACGGCGCAGTTCTTCCATGACGCGTGTAAATTCATGGGCATTGACCGTACGCGGATCCAGTCCAAATTCTTGTCCGCGTGCCATGTCTGCTGCCAACTTGGCTGTGCGAATAAGGCATTTGGAAGGGACACACCCCACATTAAGGCAGTCACCCCCCATAAAATGCTCTTCTACAAGCGCCACACGTCCCCCAAGGCTGGCGGCAATGGCGGCACTTACAAGGCCGGCTGCCCCTGCGCCTATGACAACAAGGTTATACAAGGGAGCAGGTACGGGATTGAGCCGTGAGGGAGGGTGGACGTTCTGCAAGAGCGTTTCGTTGTGTCTGTCTAAGGGAAAAAGTTTCATGAGCTATTCCTTAATTTGCGCCCGTTATTCTTGCAAATGCGCACGGGCTTTTTTGACTATGAACGCAAGAATTGCCACAATAAGAGCCACAATGACAACGAGGCTCCAAGGCACGGTGCCGTCGCGCATGGCCGTAGACACTGCGTCTGCCCCCACAACGTAAAGAATGGTACCGGGCAACATGCACAAGGCCGACCAAAGAACATAGACTTTGAAAGGCACCTTGGTGAGGCCAAAACCATAGTTGAGCAGGTTAAAGGGGAAAAGGGGCACAAGGCGGGTGATGGCTACGATGATGTAGCCATTTTTTTCTGTCAAATTATCGAGTTTTTGAAATTTTTCGTTCTTGCTCAAAAGGTTGAGTATGCTTTCGCGTGCAAAGTAGCGCGCAATCAAAAAGCAGAGGGACGCCCCAATGGTGGCTCCTGTGATGACAACACCTGTCCCTAAAAGCGAGCCAAATAATGCGCCTGCCATGATGGTGAGGGCAGAACCCGGCAAGGCCAAGACAGTGGTAAGGATATACAGTCCCACGAATATGATGGGGCCATAAACGCCTTGTTCCTGAACAAAGTTTTGCAAGGTGGCAATGTGTGCAGAAACCCCACTCGCTCGTGCAACATAAAAAAGTATTGCCAGAACAAGTATGAGCAAGCCAAGCTTTATCCAGACCTTTTTTGTGTTGTCAGGCGGATTATGAGTGTGCTCTTCCATGGTAAAAAGCCTCCTTAGTATGGCCTTATCAGCCTGTTATACGGTCATGTGTCATGCAGGCTCCACGCAGGAAGTTCCGTGGGCAAAGCACGTAAAGCAGCGCTGATGTCGTAGAAGAATTCTGTCTTTTTGTCGCGCTTGTGCAAGGGTATGTCCCAAAATATAGGAGTCGTCATCGTCCACTAAGGTGCAGGGATAAAAACACATTTTTCCTTGTTTTTTTGCAGCCATAAGGCAGTGCGCACACATGAAGCGTTGGCGTTCTTCGGCTGTTTTATATGTGGTCATACAGCTTTCAGTGATTTCGGGATTGTTTGTGTGTGCGCAGAGTGACAGATCGGGAAAGGCGATAATATGCGTATCTGTGGGGATGGCATGATGGCGAAAAAGTTGCCGGTAGGCGGCTATGCTTTGTGCTTCGTCCTCATGTGGCATTTTGCGCCGCGCAATGGATAGTGTATGCCCCATGGCCACAAGACGCGCACAGTTGCGCAAGCTTTGTTGGAATGTACCCTTGCCACGCCCTGCATCGTGCTCCCACTCTGTGGGATAATCAATGCTCACGCGAAAGTGTAAGGTATGGCTTTGTGCGGAGAGCTCTGCCAGTGCGGGCAGATGTTGTTCCATGGGGCGTGTGGCATTGGTAAGGACAAAGCAAGGTCGATACTCCAAGGCCATGCGTAGGATGTTGATGAAGCTTGGGTGTACGAATGGTTCCCCGCCGGTGAAACATATTTTTTGGACGCCAAGTTCAAGAGCTTCAAAAATGAGCTCTTGTGCTTCCGCCTCTTGAAAGCTTTCAAGGCGTCGTGAATGTTTGTGTGCACCTTCAAAGCATGATGGGCAGCGCAAATTGCATTGGGTGCCCATGTGGATCCAAAAGTCAGTTAAAGCCCCTACTTCTATATAACCGCGTCTTTGACCGTCTGTGGCATAAGAAAGGCTGTCATGGTGTGAATTGTTCCGCACATCATGGGCATGTGCTCTTGCAAGGCAGTTGTGTTGAGTGTGTCGTCTGAGCGCGTTTTTCTCCATATTCTGCACAAGAGTACCCTCCTTGTACCTCGTAGGCGAATTGTGTACGAGGATCAGATTCTTTTCTCCGTTAAGGAAACACTGATGAATTATTTTTCTTGAGGGGGGAAGGGGATCTTTTGCCAA
>CAYJPE010000092.1:0-10577 GCA_964371965.1 uncultured Desulfovibrionaceae bacterium | reverse complement strand
CCATCCCCTCAAAACGCTTTAATTATTCCATAAGGTTCGGAATCATATATCTACTTTTATAATAAATTTATAGCTTTTTTTGCATACCATCTGCTGTGAGTCAGCGCCTAAAAATATCCTACGTAACGTTGTTTGAGACCTCGCTTTCCATGAGCTCAAGCGCATGCTTTATAAACAATGCATTGCACATCTATACTGGCACAAGCCATGAATTCATCATTGACAGCCTGTTGACATGCACAGCATAACATCTTACCTTCCTTTACGTCACAAACATATTACAAGGAAATATATATATGAAAGACTTTGAATTACTCATAGAAAAGCACATGGAAGAAGTGTCGGGTGTTGCCCGTGTCTGGCGACATAAAAAAACAGGTGCGGAAGTGCTTTCCATTTGCAACAATGATGAAAATAAGTGCTTTGGTGTCACCTTGCGCACGCCACCGTCAAACTCTTCCGGCGTTGCGCACATTTTAGAGCATTCTGTTCTGTGTGGTTCAGAAAAATTTCCTGTACGCGAACCCTTTGTGGAATTGCTCAAAGGCTCCTTGCAAACATTTTTAAATGCCTTTACCTTTCCAGACAAGACCTGCTACCCCGTAGCCAGCACAAATTTGCAAGATTTTTATAATCTTATCGATGTGTATTTGGACGCTGTATTTCATCCACGCATTACCGAAGATATTTTTTATCAAGAAGGCTGGCATGTGGAGGCCGAGGATGCCGAAACGCCATGGAGCTTTAAGGGCGTTGTATACAATGAAATGAAGGGCGTCTATTCCACACCCGACTCCGTCTTGGCAGAAGCTTCGCAACAATCCGTTTTTCCGGACACATTGTACAGTCTCGATTCCGGCGGCTATCCTCCCGCCATTCTTACGCTCTCCTATGAAGATTTCAAAGATTTTCATACAAAATTCTACCATCCCTCCAATGCGCGCTTTTTCTTTTGGGGTGATGATGCGGAAGAGCAGCGCCTTGCCATCGTGGGTGCAGAACTTGCGCGTTTCCATGCGCGCCCCATTCATTCTGCCATACCACTGCAAAAGAAATTGGACATGCCACGGCATATGGAAATACCCTATGCCGTAAGTCCCGCTGAGGCAGGAGACACCCACCAAAGCAATGCAAAAAAAGCCATGTTCACCGTCAACTGGCTTTTATGCGAAACGGCACACACAGAAAATGTGCTTATCTTTGAAATGTTGGCGCATATTCTTGAAGGGCTTCCGGGCTCCCCGCTGAGAAAGGCGCTCATAGAATCCGGCCTTGGCGAAGATACCACGGGCATAGGCCTTGAAACAGACTTACGCCAAATGTATTATTCCGTGGGACTGAAAGGACTTGCGTACAAGGATGTTGCCCAAGCCGAGCTCCTCATTTTTGATACGCTGGCAGGCCTTGTGGAAGATGCTCTTCCTGCCAATGCCATTGAAGCGGCTGTCAACAGTGTGGAATTTGAACTTCGCGAAAACAATTCCGGGCGCTTCCCCCGCGGCCTGTCCGCCATGATACAGAGCCTGTCCACATGGTTGTACGATGGCGATCCATTGGCTCCTCTTGCGTGGGAAGCCCCCCTTGCGCGCATAAAAGAAAGGCTTGCCACGGGTGAAAAGCTTTTTGAAAACACCATCAAGCATGCTTTTTTAGACAATGAACATCGTAGTACTGTTGTGCTTGTGCCAGACTCCACCCTTGCGGCGCAGCGCGAAGAAGCTGAACTCACGCAATTGCAACGCCTGTACGACGTATGCACGCCTGACGAGCGCCAAGCCGTCGTGGAAGAAACGTTGCGCTTGCGCGCTCTCCAAGAAGAACCGGACAGCCCAGAAGCTCTCGCCACCATTCCGGCACTTTCTCCCAAGGATGTACCCACAAAGAATGTCCTTCTTCCCATATCACTGGTACACAAACAGGATACACCAAGCAAGCACGATGCGCCAAATGGTCAACAATATATTGTCCACGAGCTCGACACGTCCGGTGTTATTTACGCGAGCGTACTTTTTCCCCTGCATACTGTTCCCGAGCATCTTTTGCCGCTGCTCTCTCTTTTTGGTCGCGCACTCACAGAAATGGGGAGTGCAAAACGAGATTTTGTGAGTATGGGTACGCATATTGCGGGTAAAACCGGCGGCGTTTGGGCGGCTCCCTTTCTTGCAACGCACAAAAATTCCCGCTTGCCATTGGCCTACTTGTCCGTGGGGGGGAAGGTTGTTCGCGATAAAGTGGATGCAATGTTTGCCATCTTCCATGAAATTTTGCTGAGCCCCAATTTTGACCAGCGTGATCGTTTTTATCAAATGCTTCTCGAGGCCAAGGCACGCCTTGAGCACAGCCTTGTTGCCGCTGGGCATGCAGCCGTGTCTTCTCGTATCCGCGCCCAGTGCTCCCTCACAGGCTGGCTCGAAGAAATCACGGGCGGCATTTCTTATCTGTCCTCTGTGCGCTCCCTCATAAAGCGCATCGAAAATGACTGGCCATCCGTACTCAAAGATATGCAGACCCTCTATGACCTTGTTATTACAGCTCAAGGTTGCCTTGTGGACTGCACTGCCGACGGGCGAAGCCTCGCCGCCACAGAAAAGCCGTTGCGCGCTCTTATGGAAGCACTCCCCTTGCGCAGCCATGCGGCATCACAGTGGACACCTCACACCTTCCCTGCTGCCCAAGTTTTCACAGCGCCGGCACAAATCAACTTTGTGGGCAAGGGCGCAAACTTGTATGATATGGGCTATACGTATCACGGTAGTGCCCATGTCATATTGCGTCACATGCGCATGGGATATTTATGGGAGAAAGTGCGCGTTCAAGGAGGTGCTTACGGAGCATTTTGCACCTTGGATCGCCTTGGTGGCACGTTCATTCAAGCCTCCTACCGCGACCCGGCTGTCATGGAAACCCTCAATGTATATGATAAGTCCAGCGACTATTTACGTGCATTTAATCCGAGTCAGCGCGAACTTGAAGGGGCTATCGTGGGTGCTATCGGTGATCTTGATGCCTACATGCTACCCGATGCCAAGGGTGCCGCATCTCTCACTCGCCACCTCTGCGGCGATGATGACGAGGGAAGGCAGCGTATGCGTGAAGAAATTCTGTCTACCACAAAGGCACATTTTAATGATTTTGCCGAAATATTGCAAGGTGTTGTGAATAATGGTCGCATTTGCGTTATTGGCGGCACAAAGGCACAAGAAACAGCTATTCGCGAAGGCTGGGATGTGAAGAATCTTTTGAGCGCTGAATAGTTACGTATGTTTTTGTTGAGAGGGGAGGGGGAACTTTTCCCATCCCCTCAAAACGATTTCAGGGAATCCGTGAGGAACCCAAGAGAGTGTGCCCAGGAGAATGTGCTCATGGCAGCCTAACAGAATATATGCTTATCAGGCTGTTGAAAAACTCCATTTTTGAACGGACTGTTATGTACTCCATGGGCTTTTCACACTGTGTTTTCCGTTTCAGAACAAGGGCAAGGATTCGCCCTATGCAAGCAAAAGTTGCAAGTCGTCATCAGCCGTACCAACGCCACGAACGCCCCATTGCTCCACAAGCACTTGTAATATATTGGGAGACAGGAAACCCGGCAAGCTTGGGCCAAGTGAGATATTTTTTACGCCCAAGGCCAAGAGACTTAGGAAAACGACAACGGCCTTTTGTTCGTACCATGAAATGACTAGGGAGAGAGGCAGGTCGTTCACGCCACATTTCAAAGCATCTGCCAATGCAAGTGCAATTTTTACGGCCACAAAAGCATCGTTACATTGGCCTACATCCATGAGGCGCGGAAAAGCGCCAATACTGCCCAAATCCTTATCAAAGAAACGGTATTTTCCACAGCCAAGGGTTAAAATGAGCGTATCCTTAGGGCTTTTTTCCACAAATTCCGTAAAATAATTACGTCCCGGCTTGGCACCGTCACAGCCGCCCACGACAAAAATATGCTTTATAGCACCTTGAGAGACAGCTTCAAGCACCTGAGGTGCCGCATCAAGCAATGTTTGGCGCCCAAAGCCTACGGTTACTGTGACACCGTCCACGTCCTCTGCAAAGCCTGTCATCTCTTGCGCCTTAGCGATAACAAGAGCAAAGTCAGTGCCAATACAGTGAGTTAAGCCTTCAAAGTGGACGACACCGCTTGTAAAGACGTTTTCTCCATAGCCCTTGGGTTCCTGAATACAGTTTGTGGTAAAGAGAACGGCACCGGGGAAGGCTGCAAGCTCTTTTTGTTGATTTTGCCATGCGGTGCCATAATGCCCGACAAGATGCGTAAATGCTTTCAACACCGGGTAGCCGTGTGCCGGTATCATTTCGCCATGGGTGTAGATATTGATTCCCTTGCCTTCGGTCTGTTTTAAAAGTTCATGCAAGAAGAGCATGTCGTGCCCAGAAACGACGATAGCCTTACCGGCACGATGACCAAGGTTGACAGGTGTGGGTACCGGATGCCCGAAGTTTTCTGTGTGACCTTTTTCCAAAAGTTCCATTGCACGAATGTTTACTTGCCCGCATTCAAGGAGCAGGTCAAGCCATTGCTGCAAAGTGAGTGGGTCAAGCTTCCCTGTCGCATCGGGCACACCCGCTACCAAAGCACGCTTCATATAGGTGAAGATGGCAGGATCTTTTTGTCCTAAAACAACGCCGTGTACCGTATAGGCCGCCAAACCCTTCAAGCCGAAAAGCAATGTATGCATGGCAGAACGCACGTCAACATCTTCGGCAAATGACACTATGCTGTTATCGTGAGTAAGAATAGCATGGACGGCATTGTCCGTAGCCGCTTCCCCTTGTGGCATGTCTTTGTCAAAGTGTTGTGTCCATACAACGGCAGTACGGATATCGTCCATAATGGCACTTTCAGAGAAATTCACATTGGTAAGAGTGGCAAAAAGCGCTTCTGCCAAAAAAATATCGGCCTCATGAACATGCTCAGCCAAGCCATTGTCCTTTTCCTGAGCTTTTAAGCCTGCCGCGGCAAGGCCGCGTAGAGCATATATGAGGGCGTCTTGCAAGCCAGCAAGACTGTCACTTTTCCCACACACTCCGCGTCGCGTACAGCCGTCGGCGTGACCATTTTTACCTAGAACTCTTTGTTCACATTGATTACAAAACATTTTAACTCCTTTTCAGATGACAGTGCTTGCCGAGTGTGCTATTAAAAAATTTTGAAATGAGCTCTGAAACATCTTCATATCTGACACATGATGAGCATGAAATCTAATATTATCCAAAGCTTATAAAATGTGACACGAGGCTTGCCGTCATACTTTTTTGCTCTTCTCGAAAAGAGTGTTTTTTTGAATTTCCTTGCTATTTCAAGCATATATAGAAATACGTTCTTGCAAGAAAGTATTCTCTCAAGAGAATACTCTTCCCGTAGCATAGTAAATCTTGCTTGTCAAGGGGGTGTGTGGTTCTGCAACAGAAAAATAGCAGTTTCTTAGGCGCTGTCGTCAAATGCATCTTTTTGGTTATCTCTGCGTCAGACTTCGCTTGCTTTTTCAGTCAAATACCATAAGAGTATATTCCTTCAAAGCAAGCTCGTCTTCCTTGATATAACACAAAAATTCGCAATTTGACGACAGCGCCTAAGGAACCACTGATTAAATAAAATATATATAAACTTTACTATAAAATAATTACGAAAAAGAACTTCTCCTATTTCAGTGTTTGCGGATTCATCTTTTCAATGTATTAAACAGATGAATAATTAAAGCGTTTTGAGGGGATGGGGGAGTTTGAGGGGGGAAGGGGAATCTTTTGGTTTTTGGCAAAAGATCCCCTTCCCCCCTCAAGAAAAATAATTCATCAGTGTTTCCTTGAAAATGGAATTTTTCAACAGCCTGTTACAGGGTACGCGTATTATTCACACCATACTTTTTTCGCATCCCATAAAGTTTTGTGAAAAAATACCGAAGAGAACGCAAGGCTTAGGGTGTGTCAGGCTGCTGAAAAAGCCGGCCTGTGGCGTCAACGAAAAATTCATACATCTTGTATATATTTCGTACGCAGTCATATATGGTTTTTTCGTTAGCCTTGCATCTCACCTTTTTTGAACGGCCTGCGAATGTGGATTTTTTCACAGACTGGTATACGTATTACCAGAGGAATACATATCAATGCTCATCTCGTACTGTTTCTTTTTCTTCTTGCAATAGAAAGTGTACCTCATGCCAGTAAGTTTTTTATCATCGTTGTGTTGTGAGCATCACAAAGCAAAAGGTCGCGTTGACCTCACCGGAATGTGTGCGCTGGTGAGGGAGGCGCATGTGACAGGCCGTTGAAAAAAGGCAATCTGCGGCGTCAACGAAAAAATCCTGACATCTTATGTATGTCTAATACACCGCGATGCCAGGATTTTTTCGTTTCCTTGCATCTCACCTTTTTTGAACGGCCTGTGAATTTGGAGTTTTTCAACAGGCTGCTGAGTATCACGTGTTATAGCAATGTTTTTGTGAGCCTGTGCCTCGCAATGCCCTCAAGGAGATCACCATGTTCTGGAACAATTTATCGTTGGGAAAAAAACTGTATGTGCTAACATTTATTACACTTTTTAGTTTTAGTCTTGTGCTTGTTTATGTCATATTCAGTTTGTACGCCTTGCAGGATCAAGCCGAGGGCGTGCGCCAAACAAAACCGCCAGCCGTGCTTACGGATGCCATGATTGCCCATACCGTTTGGGTGAATAAAATCGAAGGGCATCTTTTAAAGAAAAGTGCTGCTTCTCTTGATGTGCAAGTGGATTCGCGTCAGTGTGATTTTGGAAGATGGTTTCATGGCCCGCAACGTAGGGAGCTTGAAAGAGAAATTCCCTCACTTACGCGTGTTTTTCGAGCATTGGAAGTGGAGCATGATGCCATTCATGCCAGTGCCAAAGAAATTCAGGCAGCTTTGTCGAATAAGGATTTTACGACTGCTATAGACATTTTTTCTCAAAAAACAGCACCGCATCTCGACACTGTGCATGATTTACTGATTGAGGCGAAAAAGCATGCAGAATCGTTTTCCCATACACAATTTCAAGCTCTTGATGGAAACATAGGGCTTACCATAAAGGTGCTTATAGGCACTTTTGTTCTTTTTGTTATTACCGCGCCTATTATAACCACTCTTTTTGTCGCAAATATCTTAAAGCCCATCCGTATCCTTATAAACGGTGCAGCACGTATTGCTCACGGTGAGTTTGAACCTGTGGATCTCAATCAGGAAGATGAACTTGGACAGCTTGCCAAATCTTTTAACCAGATGGTGAAAGACTTGGAAGCGAACTTGGGACTTGCGCAAGCGCTCATGAATGGCATAACAACGGCGTGTATTATTTGTGATACGAACGGTAAAGTTATCTTTGTTAATCAGAAAATGCTGGATTATTGGCTTGAAAAGCGATCGCCCGAGCAATGTCTTGGTGAGACTGTGGGGAGCGTTTTATACGGGGCATCGCACAGACAAACCCGTCTTGATAGTATCATAGTGGACAGAAACGAAGTGCACGATCTGCAAGTTCATTCCGTTTTGCGAGACGGGCAAGAGCGTTATTGGAACGTCAATGCCTCGCCTCTTCTTGGGAGAAATGGCGCACTTATCGGTGCTGTGGCTCTTTATAATGATTTGTCAAAAATGTATGCTCAGCAAGTGGAAATTGAAAAGTTGAACGATAATATTTATCTTTCTGCCAATGAAGCGAATCATATCTCGACGCAACAGATGCAAGCTTTGGAAGAACTTTTTATTCAGTTGGAAAATACGGCCGGTATGGCAAGCATGCAAAGTCAGTCTTCCCAGCAGGCTAAGGAAAATCTGCAGCAGATGGCTGAGACCATGCGTGAAATGGCGACAAAGGCTGCTGAGACGCAAGATGCATCGAGCGTTGTGCGCAACGAGGCTGATGCCGGCATGGATATTATTACGCAAACCATAGACTGTATTTCACAAGTGACAGCACAAACAGCCCTTGTGGCCACAGACATGAAGACTTTGAGTGAGTCTGCAGAAAATATTGGGCGTATATTAAACCTTATTAAGGATATAGCTGATCAAACGAATCTTCTTGCTCTCAATGCTGCCATTGAAGCGGCCAGAGCCGGTGAGGCAGGGCGCGGTTTTGCCGTCGTGGCTGACGAAGTGCGTAAGCTGGCAGAAAAAACCATGGAGGCGACCAATGAAGTGACCACTGCCGTTCACAGTATTCAAAATGGTGTGAACAGCAGTGTGCGCAATACTGAAACGTCTGTGTCTTTGACGCGACAAACCACAGAGTTAGCAGAAAAATCTGGCAGCAGTCTTGAGCGCATTCGTGATATGGCGCGACATGCCGTGGAAAATACGGCAAGTATTAGTGCCGCCACGGAAGATCAGAGTAAGGAATCGGAGGCCGCGCTGCAGATGCTTTTGGAGATCAATGACCAAGCAAGGCAAACGCAAACCAGCATGAGTATTTCTACGGAACATGCCTCGAGCTTACGTGTGCTTTCAGGAACACTACAAAAGCTTATTAACAAAATGTGTTCTGAAAGGCGCGCGTGTACTCGTTATTCCTTTGTAAGCACTACAGCAAGCATCCGTTGGGTGTCTGCAGACTATGGTGAGGGAACTGGTGATGTGACGAATATCAGCAGTGATGGTCTTTGTTTCCATAGCAGTACACTTCCAAGAACCATCCCCATCGGGACAACGCTTGAGATTTCAGCATTGAATGCGCCACTGAATCTTGCTTTTGATACCATGACTGTCGAATTGCGTTGGCTCGAAAAAAATACTGCGGGCGTACGTTTTAAGCGCACAATTCACGTTCCTTCGCCGGCACTTGAAGGGCATATTAAGGCCTTACCCACAACGCTGTTGGTGTGTTAATGCTCAGGGAAACCTTGACAGGCTGTTGAAAACGGCAATCTGCGTCGTTAGCAATAAAAATTCAAGTATCGCAGAGTATTGGCGTGCATAAGATGTTTGGATTTTATCGCTGACGTAGCAGATGGGGTTTTTTCAACGGATTGATATAGCGGTTCCGCTTGACATCACACATGTAAAGCGGCCCCACTATAGTTGCATGTACTATACTGTCTGCATATTGTAAGATATTGAAAAAGCAAATTTTATATTTTGGGCTGTAAAAAGAAATCGCTGGAAAATAAATTGGGGCTAAAGACTTGACTTTTTTCGGAAAACAGGTATGGTCAAAAGGTAAGTTTTCTGACAGTATTGTTGTCGTATCGTGGATACATTTCAAGGCTTGCACAATAAATAACAGTAAGGTGCTACGTTAATGAAACAAGCCTCAAAAACGTATAGTCTAAAAACAGCATTCATTGACCAATACAGTTCTTTAGGTGGTGGACAATATTTTTTTTTAGAACTCATCGATAATGCATTGAAAACCCAACAAGCCGTCACCGCGCTGATTCCTCGTTCAGGGTCACTTGAAGCTGAAGTATGTAAAAAAAAGGTGCGGATACGCACATTTACTGAATTGAAATTAACTCAAGGAACAAAGACAGCTTACGATTTTATAAAAATTTTTTTCCACATACTCTACTTCATTGTGCACCATGGATTTTTTTGTTCCAAGCAAGACCTTCTCTATGTCAATGGTATGAGAATGCTACCACATATACTTTGTGTAGCACTTCTTACAAGAACAAAATTTTGCCTCCATATCCATCTTGAGCATAAAAATAGCGACACGAAGATCATTCAGCTCGCCATGCGTTCTTCTCTATGTCTTTGTGCATTTGTTCCCTCAAAATATTTAAAAGACCGACTTACCGTATTCTTGCCCACGAACTTACATAACAAAGTGCATGTGGTAGAAAATGGATTAAGAAGTAATTTTAAAGGGCTTTCCTTTAAAAAACGGTTCACCAATCCTCTACAACACGTTGGCATTATAGGAAGACTTTCCCCCGAAAAAGGACAAGACATTCTTTATGTACTGGCGCCCAAGTTCGCGCAAATCCAATTTCACCTTATTGGCGATACGGATTTCGCAGAAAAGGAATGGGCTAAAGAATTGCAAGAAAAACTCCCTAAAAATGTTGTTTTTCATGGTAAGTCACAAGACATACCTTCCCTTATTGACGACATAAATGTGCAAATGATTCTTGTCTCCTCTCGCTGTAATGAGGCTTTTGGTTTTGCTGCCATTGAGGCTATGGCTTTGTCGTGTTTCACTGTGGTTCGTAACAAGGGAGGCCTTGTCTCCATTGCTGAAAATACAGGAGCGTACACTTTTATGGAGGATGAAGAAGTTCTGCTACTTATCGAAAGTATGCTCAAAACGCCTATAGAAGACCTGAATAAAATCGCACAAGCACAGCATGAAAAAACTATACGCCACTACGCACATGAAATTTTTAGCACAAGGCTACAGCAATGCTTAGAAAGTACTCTGAGCAAAATAAAGCCCTAACTCCCTTATATACAGAATAATTTTCATGTAGTTTAGTTTCACTAAGGCATTTTACTAAAAAAAACTCCAAATATAAGATTCCATATGCTCACGTCTCCTTTGATTTCTTTTATTGTTCCTGCATACAACATGCAAAACTGGATTGAAGAAACATTACAAAGTGTTTCTC
>CAYJPE010000091.1:0-10766 GCA_964371965.1 uncultured Desulfovibrionaceae bacterium | reverse complement strand
AAAAGTCGAGAAGTCCGCTCAACGAATCGCCCAAGAGCGCGGTCACACAATTATTACCGAGGCCACATCGTGGGCAGAGCTGCATCAAGGACTGGCGGCACAAGGCTTGCGCTTTGAGAAAAAAGGGTCGGGTGCCGTGGTCTTTGTGCCGTCAAGTGAAGAGGCTATCGCGGTCAAGGCGTCGTCCATCGACCGCAAGTTCAGCATGGGCAAATTGCGTAAACGCTTGGGCGAATATGAAGCGGGCGAGTATGCGGAAGAGGTCAAGAGTGTGCCGCCGGAACCTGTCAGTTCCGTGAACAATGAGGAGTGGCAGGAGTACCAAGGCGAGGGCAAGGCCGTGGCTAAAAATGAAGGTGACGGCGAGAGCGCTGTCGCACACACGGAGACATTGGACGCGCTCAAGCAACGCCATGCAGACGCGCGGCAAGAGCTTGTCGGCTTGTTGAAAAATGAAGGCTTGCCCCTGCTCCAAGTGGGCTATGACATTTTGTGTCAAACGCAACAGCAAGAGGTGGCGGCGTTTCGCAAAGCCAAAAAGCGGCGCGGGCAAAGACGGCGCAAACGTGTTCGCCCGCGCTTTGAGACGTGGCTCCGCTTGCGGGGCTTGCACAGACACGCCGACACATGGCGGCATCGGCGGGCGTTTGAGGAACAAGAGGACGTGTCGCCAGTGTTGACACCGCGACAAATGCAGGAGGTACAAAACATGAACGAGGCTCAAGCGTTTGAACGATATGCCCATGCCGTAGATGCTGAACGCTACAGGGTGACGTGCATTAAAATGGATATGAATGGCGGCAAAAAGACCTTTATCTTGGACAAAAAGGACGGCGTGACAAAGGGTTTCGCGCCGCATGAGCTTCTGACGCGGATACCCGAAATGCTGAGACTGCAAGCACGGCGGGAAAACATTTATTACACGCCGCTGTCCGATGATAAGCACCATATTTTGATTGACGACATGACCGTGGAGAGCGTGACGCGATTGAAGAAAGACGGCTTCGTGCCTGCTGTGATTTTAGAAAGCTCCCCCAAAAACTACCAGTGCATTTTGACCATCCCTAAAGTGGACAGCCCGTTCACGCGCGAGGCCAGCAATCACCTGACAGAATGGCTCAATAAGGAATACGGCGACCCGAAATTGTCTGGCTGTATCCACCCACACCGTGCCCCTGCTTTTGGGAATATCAAGCCCAAGCATCGGAATCCCGATGGTTCATATCCAAGGGTGAAACTGTTGGCGGCAGAACGGAAACAGTGCGAAAAGGCATTTCTGCGGGCACGGGAGATTGCCAAGCAATACGAAGAACAGGCGCGGCATAAAGAGGAGCAAAGACAGACACACCCCTTCCCGCCCCCGATGAACACAGTGCATGGCGACACAGGGCACATGGCGCACAACGGCGGCAGCAGGCATGGACAATACGGAAATGCGCCTTCAATGTCTGCTACCGCGGCATACTATGTCCATTATGACGACATTCGCAAACATATGAACATACAAGACTATTCACGCCTTGACTCCATGATTGCTTTGCGCATGAGAGCAACTGGGCACAGTCCTCAAGCGGTCATGGACGCCATCCAACACTGCGCCCCAAGCATCAGAACGAAAGAAGGCCGTGACTGGCAAAAGTACGCAGAGCGGACGGCGAACTACGCCTTTGGCGTTGCTGGAGATGTGGCTCTGCGGAAGTATGAGAGGTATGTGGGGCAGTGGCTACAAGTCAAACCCGGACCTCAAGCACAAGAAAAAAGAAGAAGACCTAAGTAATGCAACATATAAATTTTATAATGTATATTTGTATTTCCGCATATTAAATGAATGCTCAGTACCTTCTAGAACATTAACAACATCTTCAACAAGCTTGCTTTCTAAGGAGCCGCTTTCAAATGTAAACATGTTGTCTTGGGATTTATCGATTTTTACTCTTATAATCTGTTCGGCATCAGCAACAACAGCTAAGTTTGCATTATGTGTAACCATAATTACTTGACGTCTTTTTTTTGCTTGACGTATGAACGGTATAAGGACATTAGCAATACTTTCATTATCTAGGTTGTCTTCAGGTTGGTCAAGAATTAAAGGAATTTCTCTATCATCCAAAAGCAAATAGAAAATCAAGAGAAGACTACCTCGTTCGCCCGGTGACAATTCACTAATTTGCTTGTTATCCATTTGCAAAGCATAGCGTACGTCCAAAAAGTCAAGTGAGTAGAGTTTATCCATAAATTCATCATACTTACCTTTTTTAAATAGATTGTGATAAAAGTAGCCCCCTCCTGTGTCTAAAGAGTTTTGAAAGAAATTCAAAAACTCTACCAATGAGGCTTCAACGGTGAAATCTGTCTTTTCCATGAAAGAATCTATTTTTTCCTGTCCTTCCTTGCCACGAAAAACACTTGTAACAGCTTGATTTATATAAGATGTGACAAAAGTGTTGGAGAAATTATCACTAAGCACAATCCCTGTAGTTATTGAAAAGTTCTTGTCCACCTTATAAAGTTTTTGTGTGCTCATAAATCTCTCAATCGGCTTCTTTGCATTATCGTAAACAAGTTTTTCATCGCAAATGATGTGAAAAATCTCTAAAGACTTTTTAATGCGAAGTTGTCTATAATGCAACAAATCTCGCTTCAGATCCGACGGTGTGTCGTTAGTAGTATCGCCGATATACGCAATTTTTTCTTGCAGTTTTTCTTTTTCTAATTTCAAACTACTATTGCGCAATTCCCATTTCTCTTTTTTTTCGATATAATTATTATAATTATGTAGTTGTTCATCGCTTTCTCGAACAAAGTGTTCTAGCAAGTCTTTTATTTCATTTCTTAACGCTATATACTCACCTGTAGCATTCTTTTTATCTGATATTAGCGATTCGTCAGAATTTAGCACATCTTTATAGTTTTTTAATTTATTTTTTATTGATTCATAGTTAATGCTGTATTTGAAAATATCGTCAAACAATAGATTATGAGGTGATAATTCAACAGCAATGCTTTCTTTGAAACTATGTATATAAGATTCAAACGCTTCAAACATTCCAATTATCGTGCTAATAGAATTGATATTTATGTTTGATTTTTCGATTTTTAATTCTTTTTCATCAATGTTTTTCTTAACGCATATATATGTGTCATTAAGTTCTATGTATGACAAGGAGCTTGAGCCTACAGGTGTATTTATTTCTAATGGTCTAATTTTCTCTAGCTCTTTAATTTCTGCGTTTATGTTTTTTAGTTTATTGTCCAGTTCGTTTTTAATTTTTATATTAAACAAACTTTCAAGTTCTTTTATGCGCTTATTTAATTCATATATATCTGATTTGATTTTTGTTTTATTTTGCTTCAAAACAACTCTTTGTTTTTCCACTAAGTCATCAAAGCTCGCACATCCCAGACGTTCAGTGTGTGGTATACGAGAAAATACAACAGCATTGAGTTCGCGTTCAAATTCTGATTCATTATCATTACATAATTTTTCAAAGCTATTTTGTGGTACAAAATGCACTAATTCAACATTATTAGCATCTATTGCCTCGTTTAAAGAGTTTTTTTCAGATATTGTTCCTGCACGCCATGTAAGAGAAGCGCAAAAATTTTCAGCTAGATTCTTTTTTCTAAATTTATCCTTATTCAAGAATACAAAGTCTTTATCGCAATGCACATTACACAAGTATGATATTATTTCTGCAAGTGCTGTTTTTCCACTGCCTTTATTACCGATGATAGCGACTAATTCAGGATTAATTTCCAAATGAATATCTTTAAACCATTGACCAAGGTCACCCGCATAAGGCTGTGCCCAATCAATTCGTAATGACTCTATATATTGAAGTCTGTTTTCATCTCGTCGTTCAAGAGATAGTGGTTTTTTACCAATATAAACCCTGCTTGGTTCAAGTATAGCTTGCTTTAATCCTAAAAAAGTGGGGTCTGCTTTAATCCACATTTTTTCTTTAACAACATAATTTCTTATGTCATGATTATCGGAACACAAAATAAGGGGTTTTTTTTGTCCTAACGCAGGAAACACCTTTTTCTCATAGCCTTCAATATTTTTTACTGCACCGATTTCAAATATATCAACCTTTTTTGCCAAATCTGTTTTTTGAGTTAGACAGTGCGGAGGATCAATTTTAATATTTTCTATTGAGCCGTGTTTTGTTCCAGAGTGTACAGATACAACACCGCCAAGAGCATGTATTAAATCCATTGTTTCATCAAAATCACAATATACTTGATTATGGTTTAATTGCTTGCCTCGAATATCTTTTAATTTTGTACAATTTTCTAACTGCCCCCAAATGTGTGTAATATTAGATTTTTCAGAAAATATGCCTATGAAATGTATAGGCTCTCTCCCACGCGTTTCTGCTAAAAACTCAATAGCTGGTAAGACTGTAATTCCATGCTCGCCAGCCAATTTGCTTACAGCATCATAGAGTGGAATATCTATACAATGATGATCTGTAATTGCAACAACAGCAATATTATTCTCAACGAAACATTTCACTATTTCTTCTGGTGATGCTTCATACTTGCAGTCATAAGACGCCTTAGTATGGAAGTGTAAGTCCCAAATTCGCCATTCGGAACCTTTCGGATATGAAGACATGTATTCCTCCAAAAATGACTAGTGAAAAGTTTTATACTTTAAGTGCTTACAAGAGGATGCCTCACACCCTCACCATACCCGCACATCATGTGCCAGATCGGTGTTTCATATTTTTGGCACGCAGGACGCTTTCCACAAATTGCTTGCTTATCTGCACTATGTGGTTTACTAGGGAATTGCTAACAATCTTCCTATTCACCAAACTCCAACCTCGGCAACCCCTCAACAATCGCCACGGTCTGTACACTTACATTCACGACCCGACACAGCAAGTCCAAGATATATCGTAAATTACCTTGTTCCTCTGCCCAGTGGTTCGGATTATTGGTGATGCCGCTGTCTTTGTCGGTCTTCACTTGGTAGCGTTCCATAATCCACTCAATGGCAGAACGACCATTCACAATGTAGTCATAAGCCTTGAGTGGGATGTTCTCAATCTTTATGTGATTGTTGTATAAAATAGTGGTTTTGTCAACTTCTTTGGCTATTTTCGCAAAGCACATTTTTTCCACCGTAAAGTTTACAGTGTCTGTGCCAGTTATTTTGAGCCCTTGATACGTTGGTATATTTTCATAGTTCAAGTGTAACTCTGCAAGTTCCTTGCCTTTTACGGAAAAGACCATAAAGGTTTCGATGTCATCTACAATAGGGATGCGTGGTAGAGATTTCTTCAAGTCAGCATTGAAGCGGTTACGGTAGTCCTTGCTGTGCAATATTCCGTAAACATAATAGAAAACATGCTCTTTTGTGATGGAACGGCTGTTCCCAAAACGAGAACGGATGTTTTTTAATATCCAGTCCGTGATGCCATCTTTGCGCTCATAGGCTTCCATGTTATCTGTGAGAAAGCTTAGCTGTTGTACGTTTCTCTGTGTGTAGTAATAAAGAGGGAAGCATTGTGTTCCAGCGTCAAGTAGATTCAAATCCGGTATTATATCGACAATAAAGCTTGAAAGAGGATTTTTGCCTCCAAGCCCACTTATACAAATAAGCATATTCTTGTGCTGTGGCATTGGAAACAGTTGAGGCATCTGATAGACTCTTTCATTGAGGTCACGCGTAAAGTATAAATTTTGCTTAACAAATGGCCTGTAAATAGCAGTGCGTATGTTTTCTTTTGAAAATAGTAATTTCCTCTTGCGCAAAACTCCTTCAACACATGCCGTTGTCCAGCTAAATTGTGTCGCGTCATAAGCAATATCATGCACAGTTTCTGTATTTTCACATTGTAAATTGTAAAACTCTATTGAACGTGAAACATTAGCTTCCAATACAGCGTGAGAGCTATTGTAACACCAAACATCTCTCCCTGTTGCAACTCCTCGCGAGTAATACGGTTCAAAAAACACCTGTTTACTTTTTCCTTTCTTATCCCCAATCGCAACATAGCTTTCAAAAAGCGCACTGCGTTGATTTAGCCAATCTCCATGCTCATTCGGTTCAAGCACTGCCCACGGCATAGAACGTGAGAGCACAGAGCGGTATTTTGTCACAAGGTGCAGCTTGTCATCACGCTTAAGATAGTCCCCAATATCGCAATAATGAATTTTTGCTTTACCTTTATGCTCTGGATTATACACAAGAAGCGTAATGACCACGGGCGCACGGGAACCCGCACCAAAAATCTTACCCCCTTCTCTTCGTGACAGTTCTCCCGATGTCCTCTGGTCTCCACGCAAGTGAAAAACATATATAGACGAAAATTCCTCTTCCAAGCATTTACGGAAGCCTGCGGCGGCATTGCCATCTAGCCACCCACCATTGGTGATAAAACCAATGACACCGCCCTCTTTACCCTGCTGTAGACGGTCGGATGCCCAACGAAATGCACGGATATAGGAGTCATACAAAGAGTTTTTATTTGTGACCTTGACACGGGAAACATACGTTCGCTCAATACGCGCGTCCAACGTGGGATATTTCAGATTCTGTGCATTATCATTGGCGGAGCGTTGACCTGCCGAATACGGTGGATTACCCATAATGACTTTAATGGGCAATTTCTTTTGTCGTGCAATGCTTTCGGAGTTGTCCTTGAAAGGACTGTAAAGCAACATCTGACGCTCGGCTGTCAGCTCAAAAGTGTCTGTGAGGCAGATATTGTCGAATTTCAGATACTCCTCACGCTTTGTGATGTCATGGAAGACGCTCTCAATATTCACGTCTGCCACATAGTAGGCAAGGAGCACCATTTCATTGCAGTGAATTTCGTGGCGATATTTGCGCTCCATGTCTTCTGGCTTGATAAGACCGGATTGCAAAAGGCGCGTGATAAACGTGCCCGTGCCCGTAAAGGGGTCGAGGATATGCACGTTTTCATCGCTCAGTGTGCAGTCAAATTCGTTTTGCAAAATGTCATTGACGGAGCGCAAGATGAAGTCCACACATTCCACGGGCGTGTAAACGATGCCAAGTTGGTCAACAGTCTTTGGAAATGCGCCTTTGAAAAATTTCTCGTACAGGTTCTTAATGACGGTTTGCTTGCCTTCCAGATTGTCGATGTTGCCCACATTCATGCGCACTGAATCATAAAACTTGTTCAACACAGCAGTGTCTTTTTCCAGTCCTGCGTCCACCAGCACTTCAATCATTCTTTCCATCGACCGACATACAGTGTTATTTTGCGCAAAGTGATAGTCACTGAAAAGGGCGTCAAAGACAGGGCGTGTGATGAGATGCTGTGCTAACATCTCAATGGCTTGTGCGTGGGAAATGGCTTCATTGATATTGCTTCGCAGAGCTTTGACAAATTCATGAAAAGCGTCTTGATGTGTGCCCGGCGTCTCTACCAATTCCGTGATACGGGCGATGAAGTTATGCGCCACTGTGCCCACATCGTTTGCCCACTTTTCCCAATAGAGGCGGTCGCCCACCTTTTCCACCATACGCGCATAAATGGCGCCTTGCATTCCTTCAAAAAGTGAGAGTTGGCGGGCAATGGCGTCTTTAGTAAGGTCTGGGGCAAGGTTTGTAGCATCTCGCTTTTCTTCTGCCGTGGCGTAGGTCTCGTCTATATCGTCCAAGGGAGGCACTGTGCCAACAACGATTTTCGAAGGCTTTTCCTTATTCAAGGCCACTTTGTTCACAATGGCGTTGAAACTGTCATCGTGGGAGCGGAGCGCATTTAAAATACTCCACACCACGCGGAAGCGTTCATTGTCATTGAGTGCCTCTTCCGCTGGCAAGTGCGGTGGCACAACCACGGGCACGATGATATAGCCGTATTTCTTTTCATTGGGCTTGCCTTTGCGGAAATTGCGCATGACACGGCCTACGGATTGCACCACGTCCACTTGTGAATTGCGAGCGGAGAGGAAAATAACCGCATCAAGAGCGGGCACGTCCACGCCTTCGGACAGACAACGCACATTGGATATGAGGCGGCATGTGTTGGCATCTGAGGAATCGGCTTTGAGCCATGCGAGTTTTTCGGTACGGATGCGGCTGTTCATGCTGCCGTCAATATGCTCCGCTTCAATACGCACAGTGCGCTGACGCCGTTCTTCTGGCAAGGAATCCCAATACTCTTGGGATATTTTCGGCAGTTGTCGTGCCGTATTCATGGAAGAGGACGTGTCGCCCGCCTTATTGATGTTGGGACAAAAAGCCAAGGCGCGGCGCATGATGCCCGGGTCGGTTTCCCATGTGACATCATTGTCGCCCATGATGTGCTTGGAAAGGCCATTGATACAGCCGATGAGGCGGCTCGCCATATCAAAGTCAAGTTCTTTGCAGTCGTTGTCACGCACTTGTTCTTTAATTTCTGCGGGCAAATCTGATTCGCTTCCCACTGTCAATACAAGCACTTTGTAATCCGTCAAGAGACCGTGTGTCACGGCATAGGAAAAGCCTACACGATAAAACTCTTCGCCATAGAGCTTGACATCGTCCATCGAGCACAACACATGGTCATTCTCCTTAGCTCTCACCTTGGCAGAGTCACCATAGAGGCGTGGGGTGGCAGTCATATAGAGGCGTTTTTTGCCTTGAATGATGTTGTTATCATGAATTTTTGTAAAAGCGGACTCGTCCATACCCGCTATTTTTATGCCCGTTGTCCGATGGGCTTCATCGCAGACGATAAAATCAAAAATGCCTTCATCGCCATATTGCTCCATGATGGCTTTTTGTGCTTCTGACACAGCCTCAATAGATTGGTACGTAGAAAACACCACTAGCAGACCGTCATGGTCACGATAATGGGCAAAGCGTTGTGCGATGATTTTGCTGTTGGTCGTAGCCGGCAGGGCGAGGTCGATAATGGAATTGTTGAGACTGTCGCCGCCTTGTTTCTGTGCGGACTTGGGGTCGGAGCAGATGCAAATGGCCTTCATGGGCAAGGTCGCGTCTGCCATCCACGCATTGAGAGCTTGCCCCAAGAGGGCAATGGATGGAACCATAAAGAGGACGCGCCCCCTGACGATTGTCTCGCTGACGCTTGCTTCGGTGCTTTCGTTGCCCCGCATAGAGCGTATTTCTTGCTCCACCAGAGCAAGGGACGTAAATGTCTTGCCTGTGCCACAGGCCATGATGAGCTTGCCCCTGTCGTGTTCTGTATAGTGGGCGTGGCCTTCTTTGAGGGCTTCTTCTTGGTGTGGCAGAAGCGTTTTTACGAGGGACTCCTGCTCCTTGCCATAGAGCAGAGCTTCCCAATCTACGAGTGATTCCTCAAAGGTTTCGAGGCCGATGCGCGTCACGGGAATATGTTGATTCTTGATGCTTTCTTCGGCGTTGCTGTTCCATTTTTCCGTGGTGGAAATCCAAACACGGGCGACAAAGGCTGTGTGCTCTTGCCCTGTCATGGGGTCGGTGAAAAGACGTGAAGACGTAGCGAGAAAGGAGTCTACAGCATTTTTATCAATGACAGCATCTTCTGCATAACATTTGCACTGGATAGCCCAATAGCCGCCAAAATCTGTACGCGCCACAAGGTCGATGCCCAAATCTTTACCGCCAAAGTCGTCCTTGGCAGGAAATTCGTTCCAAAGCCATATGTCGGTAAGTAGGCTGGAATAACGGGTGTCCGTCTGCAACCATTTCTTAATAAGCTTCTCAAAATTTGAGCCTTTTTCCTGTTCCGACATGGATTCTGCGCGGAAATAATTGATAACATCTTGAAACGTCATACGGGGTCTTTCTCCGTGTTTTATGCTTGCACTCGTGGGTTATGCGCCCCTGTGCGCTGTGTTGCTGTGTGCGGAGTGTAGCATGATGTGGAATGGGGGGCAAGAAAGAAGAAAGTAGGTGAAATTTTGTCATAGTAAAATATGTAAATATTTTTTGTGTACAAATTGATACCACCTTGACAAAGAAACACTCAGCGCAGTAATATGCCCGTGGAGACGAACACAAAACATAATAGATTAATATATTTGACCAAATGTCAGATGTTCGACTATCGTTATGCTTTGGGCGTTGCCGCGATTATGCAAAAACTAACTGGACATTTTTGCAATACAAATTTTAAATATTGAAATATAAAATGGAGTTATTAGTGCTAACAACAGAAGAATACGAATTTATCACAGCACAAATGGAAAGGAACATAGTAGAACGCATCTCATAATTCGGCTTACACTGAATTATGTTGTATCACTGCGCCAAAAAGCGTGGTTTTTGGCTTGTTCCGGTGGCTACGCCACCGCGCCAAACAGGAGTTTGGCGACTAGAAGCTCCTCATATTGCGCGGTTGCGCAATTATGAGATAGCTTCTAATGCGAAACAAGTGCTTAATGTATGCTTTTACGATTACATGTGCTACAATAGGGGCAATTGCAAGCTTAAAATCGCCAAATTCAATGCTTTACTTAGTGCCATATTTTGTGATTATTCCATTGAGTGCGAGAATTGTATATTACAAAATTGACCATTCGCGCATGGCTTCTTTTTTGAGTGTTTTTAACAAAGGTAAATATCCATACTTAAACATAGGAAGGAACCCTGAAAAACAACACAGAACAATAAGTCTTCTTGTGAATTATGAGCTTTCTATACTTTCTCTTTGTGTAATGCTCACATACCTTTTGACGACGCTACATTCACAAGAAAATCTCTTAAACAACAACTTTTCATTTCTGATTTGTAGCATACATAGTTGACCTTGAATAAATGCGTTTTTTCAAAAAATCAAAATTCAATTTGCAGC
>CAYJPE010000090.1:0-10862 GCA_964371965.1 uncultured Desulfovibrionaceae bacterium | reverse complement strand
CACCATCGCTGCTCTCGATGCCCGTACGCCTCGTCCCTCGGCTACGGTCACGCCTACGGCGCCATTCGGTCGGCTCCTTCAAAAAAACCAATAGGTTCGCATGTATGCCGAAGCTTTTTACTTGGAAAGAAGGAAGTATTGTGTAGCGCACGGCACCATGCATAGAATGCAATCAGAGCTTTGAGAGTAAACAGCCCCTAGCGAAACATTGAAGCATTATTTTTTCTTGAGGGGGGAAGGTTCCCCTTCCTCCCTCAAAAAAATACTTACTCAGCGCTTCTTGCGGATGCTCCTTGAGCGAGAGACTCAAGTGCTTGAATGAGCGTCTCTTCCGTGTATATGTCACGTAATATAACTGGTTTGAGCGCATGTTCACCCGCAGGGAAAAGAGCCGTAAAAGGTATGCTCTTGCCCCCAAGTGCCCGCAAAAGCGCTTCTCCTTCATGATTATTGCGGGTAATATCTACTTTTATGAAGCGTATGCCATATGCTTCGTGCCATTGCGCTCTGTTTTCCTCTTTTAAGACGGTTTTTTCAAGAAATTTACAATTTGGGCACCAGTCTGCCGTAAATTCCACAAGTAGAGGACTTTTGCCGAGAAGGCTTTGAAAGTGTTGTGACTGATACTTTTCCCACATAGCATCCGGCTGGAGCACAACTTCATCTGTCATGTATATGGACGGACTGGCTAAAAGAGGGACAAGACCCATGCTGCACAAAAAGCAGATACCGAGCAATCGGCGCCGCATGGGAGGAGCGGTGAGTCCGCCAAAATGTCCCCACAGCCACCCCACAAAAGCAAGACCCAGCAAACCTGTGAGCGTGAGCGTGTACACATGCTCAGGCAGGATTGAAAAAAGGTAGAGTGCCGTGGCAAGTAAGAAGAAAGCCACAATGCGTTCAAGCACGTGCATCCATGTACCGGGCTTGGGAAGGAGCGTGCCCCAAGAGGGTTTGCACGCAAGAAGAAAATATGGGGCGCTCATGCCACAACCGACCATCATGAAAATCAGCACAAGTACGGGAAGTGGCTGTAAAAATGCCCAGCTGAGCACGCCACCGAGAAGAGGACCACTGCACGGTGTGGCAAGGAGTGTGGTAACCATGCCCGTCACAAAGGCTTGTACGCGAGGAGAAGTACTTGTGCCTGCCTTTAAATCCACCATGGGAAGGGTGAACACTCCGAGGAGCGAAAGGGCGAGTACAAAAATAATGACGAGCATTGTGGCTACAAAGAGGGTGTTTTGAAAAAACTCTCCCCACATATATCCAGCTCCTGCCAAAAGAAGGGCGAGTAAGGCAAATTGTGTCAAAATGCCCAGTGCAAAAAAAAGCATGTGCTCACGAAAATGCTTTGCTGCGTTATGTGTGCTTTCCACAAGAAAGGCACTGGCTTTGAGACTGAGGACGGGAAGAACGCAGGGCATAAGGTTGAGTATGATGCCTGCAATAATGCCAAAGAGGATGGCAGTGGCAATGTTTGTCACCTCAAGCTGTGCGTTAAAATGCTGCGGGGTGAAATTGTGTGTGGCAGGCGTATCACTGACGGTGTTCAGGGGTATGTTCTGTGCGTTTGCCAATGCAGCTTGATGTAACGTATTTGAGGATGCGTCGCGTGGATCTGCATCAGAATTCGTCGGCATAGGTGTTGCCAGTTGTAAATGTGCTTCGAGTTCACTGCTTTTTACGGGCATCGTGTTGGGTGTTGTCAACGAATGCGGTATGGTGAGTGGGACACAATGTTGCTGTGAACACAGAAGCAGGCTGATACTTGCGTCAAAAGTTTTTTCTTGTGCCATATTGGCTGAAGACCCAAGTGGGACAAAAAAAGGCACGCTCCCTTCATAAGCACGTATGATTTTGTCCGGTTCGTAAAAATCACGACGTGTGATCGCAGGTGGATAATACATGGGCAGCGGCGCACCTGTATCATCTGTCACCTGTACGGTCGTGGGAATGCCGACATTGTGTGTCTGCTGTGTTTCCTTGGAAGGGGAGGCATGTGCATAGATATAATAGTTTTGTGGAATATCAAGCCACAGGGCAGCCCAAAGTGTGTTGTCAAATTGGGTAAACTCCACACGCAAGGGGATATGTGGCAAGGAGGAGTGCTGCTCAGTTGCGGCACTTGTATCGGTATTTTCCAATGAACGCAAAAAACTTGCCCCATGAGCATGCGTGCATGGGAAGGAGAGACATAAGAGTATGATGCCGAGGCAGCATAGTGTTGTCATACGGTGATGTGTTTTCATGGGGGCGACTGTATGGAAAAAATAAAAAAATAGCAAAGTATACTTTGTGACTTGTCTCGAGTGTCACGCGCCCGAGTGTTGTGGCATGCTGATTTTCAATCAAAATCCAGACATCCCATACATGTCTCATGCCGTGCGATGTCTGGATTTTTTGAATATATAATTTTTAAGAGTCTGCTATACAGTTGTGATAACAGGAATAACAACAGGATCTCTGTCCACAACGCGCCGGAAAAAACGACGCAAGGAAGAACGGATAGTATCGTGTACGTGTGTGACGTCAGAGGTGCGACGTTCTTCTAAAATATCGAGCACAATACACTTGGCATCTTCGAGCAGGTGGCGTAAATGCTGCTCGTAAACAAAGCCTTTGGAAATCATTTCCGGGCCGTGTAAGATGCTTCCCGTACCTTCATCCAGCACCAAGACGACAATAACAATGCCTTCACCACCAAGAATGTGACGCTCGCGCAGTACCGCATGCCCCACGTCTACGCCCTTGCCGTCCACAAGAATGCGATCGGCAACAATTTTTTCCTCGCGTCGGATGCCAAGGGGCAGCAATGTGAGTGGATCGCCGTCTTCCAAAATAATGGTACATTCGGCCGGCACGCCGCACTCTTGTGCCAAACGGCAATGCTTTACAAGATGGCGGTACTCGCCATGAATGGGCACAAAAAGGCTGGGTCGCGTCGCTGTGAGCATGGTTTTGAGCTCGTCTTGGTGGGCATGTCCGGAAGCATGGATGGCGCGCACACGCTCATAATAGACTTCTGCCCCCTGACGATACATTTCGTTGATGAGCGCCGAGATGGCCTTGGCATTGCCCGGAATCATGCGCGACGACATGATAATGGTGTCACCCTTCATGACGGAGAGCTGCCTGTGTCTGCCCATGACCATGCGGGTGAGGGCAGAGTATGGTTCGCCTTGAGCCCCGGTGGCAAGGATGACAGTTTTTTCCGGAGCCGTATCGGGAACGCCGTTGTGCGCATTGAAAAAAGATGCAGATATGCGTAAAAAGCCCAATTCTCGCGCTTTTTCAATGTTATTTGAAAGGGACTTGCCGCTAATGACCACTGTGCGACCAGTTTCGTACGCCAAATCAAAAACTTCTTGAATGCGGTGGATGTGGCTTGAGAACAGCGTAATGACGACCCGCCCTGTAGCCGTGGCAAAGGCCGCGCGTAAGGATTCCTTCACCTCTCGCTCAGAAAGCGACGTGCCTTCGTGTTCAACATTCGTAGAGTCAGAAAGGAGCAAGCGCACCCCTTGCTCGCCGGCAAAATTTTCAAAAAGACGCATGTCCGTTCCGGAGCCTTCCAAGGGAAGTGGGTCAATTTTAAAATCGCCTGAATGGAGTATTTTACCCACCGGTGTTTCCACAGCCAGTGCAAAACCCTCGGGGATAGAGTGACATACGGGGAAAAAGCGAAATGAAAAGTCTCCCAAACACAAAGGGGGCGGTGCATTGGAAGGACGACCGTCGGCATCTAAAAGCTCACCCAATACCGGCACAAGAGTGACCCAGTCAATAAGGCCATGCTCGCGCAACTTGTGTTCCACGAGGGCAAGGGTAAAGGCAGAGCCGTAAATATGTACGCCCTTCACATGGGGCACAAGCCAGGGTAAAGCACCGATGTGATCCTCGTGGCCGTGGGTGAGAATGATGCCCAAGAGTTTGTCACGCATGGGCATAAGTGCATCAAAGTAGGGAATGATAATATCAATACCCAAGTGGACGTGATCGGGGAACATGAGGCCGCAATCCACCATCACAATACCGGACGTGCTTTCCCAGAGTTGACAGTTAAGGCCAATTTCTCCGACCCCTCCAAGGGGCGTTATGGTCACAAAATTTTCTTGCATTATGAGCTCTTTTGTTGCACCGCAATAATATGTGCGGCTTTCCAACATGTAACAGAAATAGAAAATGAAACACATTTACACATTTGAATGTGTTTATTTAACACAGGAGTAAAAAATATCCTAATAATAATTTTTATCTGTAATTTTATATGGTTATAATTGAATGAGGGGGGATTTTTCAAGAAGTCCTGTTTTCTTCGGGTCTCGGTCTAAAAAAAATCTTGAAAAAAAGCCTCGCATGGCATATGACTGTACATGGCAGCTTATTCGTTGTGAATTTTTCAATGGATTGAAGGCTGTCATATTTTATATTTATGGGGAAACGTGCATGGAGTTTAGTCTTTTTTCCATGGTTGCACAGGCCAGCTTGGTGGCGCAGTGTGTTCTTGCTCTCTTGCTTATTATGTCTGTGGCGAGTTGGGCTTTGATGATTCAAAAATGGGTGGCCTTAGGTTCGGCACGTAATAAAGCCGACGATGGTCTTTCTCGCTTTGAAAAAGCACGCGACTTACGCGAAGCAGTGCAGTCGTTGGGTTCAGATCCTGCTTCTCCCCTGTACTTTGTGGCGCATCAGGGGGTTGTGGAGTTTAATAAATCCAAAGAATTGGGCAATGCCACAGAAATTGTTGTGGACAACGTGGACCGTGCTTTGCACCATGGTGTCACCACGGAGCTTACGCGTTTGCAAAGTGCTCTTTCCCTCTTGGCGACTACGGCTAACACCGCGCCCTTTATTGGCCTTTTTGGCACAGTCTGGGGGATTATGAATTCCTTTCACTCCATCGGCATGCTCAAATCCGCATCTTTGGCCACAGTTGCGCCCGGCATCTCCGAAGCTCTTGTGGCCACAGCCATTGGCCTTGCAGTCGCCATTCCCGCAACGGTGGGCTATAATGTCTTTTTGGGCAGGCTTGGCGCCATTGAGACAAAACTCAATAACTTTGCGGGTGTTTTTCTTAATAGAGTGCAAAGAGAGCTGAATGCGCAGCAGCGTTCTGCGCAGCGTTAGTCCAAGGAAACGCTGGTGTCATCGAATTGTGAAAAATCTGCGGCATACAGAGGCTGAATAATGCTTTTGCGAAATGGATCTGACGCCGCCACAGGGCAAAACATGGTATACACACGGGCATGCCCTTTGCCGCAATATATGAGTGAGCTGTGAAGCAAGAGTGACAGGGGAGTAATATGGGCGCAAATATAGGGAATAAACAAGGTTTTGTGGCCGACATCAACGTAACTCCCTTTGTGGACGTTATGCTGGTGTTGCTTATCATATTTATGGTGGCAGCTCCCATGATGAGTGAGGGGCTTGAGGTGGACTTGCCGCAAACAAAGCAAGTAGAAGTACTGCCGACGGAAGTGGACCACTTGGTACTTACGGTGCGTAAGGATGGGACGATTTTCTTAGATGAATATAAGGTTGAGCTGGGTCAATTGGAAGCATTTTTACAGGACTTAGTCAAAGCTAAGGACAAGGGTCTCTTTTTGCAAGCTGATAAAGAAGTGCCATATGGTATTGTTGTGGATATTATGGGGCAGATAAAGGCCGCAGGTATCGAAAAATTGGGTGTTGTGGCTACGCGCGGGGACGATTCGCCTGCCGCCGCCGCTCAAAAAAAGTAGCGAAAATATATGCGCTTTTTTGCTTATTTGCTCTCTTTGAGCATCCACTGTGCCTTGCTTGTGGGGGGATACTTGTGGCCGGCCTCGACGATTATCGATATAAAGTCTGCACCGGTATACATTTCACTTGTTGACGGCGCTATGGGCGGCAATAGGGCACCTTCACCCATACTTGGCCCCCAAGGGGCAGAAGGTGAGGTAGTCGCCCTCGGTGAGCCGGAAAAGGCTCCGGAGCAAACGCCTTTGGAACAAGCACCGCCACAAGACGTTGCGCCTATTATTGACCCCAAACCCACGCCCCCTGCTGAGAAGGAAGAGCCGAAAGCTCAGGTACCGGAATTGAAGGAAGAACCAAAACCGAAAGCAGAACCAAAGCCGGCACCTCCTGAACCGGAAAAAAAACCGGAACCTAAACCGGAACCAAAGCCTGAGCCGCCAAAGGAAAAACCGAAAGAGCCGGAGAAAAAGCCGGATCCTCCAAAGGAAAAACCGAAAGAAAAACCCGAAGAAAAGCCCAAGGAAAAGCCGAAAGAAAAGCCGAAAGAAAAGCCGAAAGAAAAACCGAAAGAAAAGCCGAAGGAAAAGCCGAAGCCCGTTGACCCAGTAACCGCCGCACTCGCCGAAGCAAGAAAGCAATCCGGCGGCTTTGGTGGCGGAGGCGGTGGTGAAGGTGACGGTGTTGGCGGCGGCGGTGTTGCCCTGGGGTACGGGCAGCAAGTGGGGGTGATTGTGAGAAGCTATTGGAACTTTGAAACAGCCTCCCGTGCCAACTTAGTGGCTTCTGTGCGTGTAAATTTAGACAGATTTGGCAATGTGGTGAGTGCGCGCCTTGAGCAGAGTTCCGGCAATGCGCACTATGATGCCAGTGTCGTCAATGCGGTCATTCGTGCTGGTGCAGCTCGGAGCATCCCAGTACCACCTAATTCAACACCGCAGGAGTTTGTGCTCATTTTTAAGCCTGACATGTTAGGTCATTAACAGGCTGACAGAGGGCAACGCTGTGTGGCTTTTTACCCCCGCTTCGACCTTCGGTTTCGTCTTCCGGTTTTGAAGAGGACGCCGCAGCTTGCACTCTTCAACGGGCTGCGAACAACGTTTATACAGGCTGCGTATTGCCTCGTACTGAGTTTTTGTAATTTTTGACCATGTGTATTTAGAGGATAACCATGAAAAGACGTTTTATGAGACAAGGCTTACGGCAATATCGTTCGTTCATTGTATATGTGGCGATGACACTCTGCTTTGTGTTTCTCATGCAATGCTCACCTTGGGCTGTCAATCATGCAGCGGCAACTGGCTCGCGGGCAGTCGTTGCGGCCGCAGACCAAAGCGGGGGATATGCCAACGCCGTTCTTGACAAAGTTGTGGCTAATTGGCGCCCACCTCAAGAAAATGATGCGCGTATTGTGCGTATTGTGGTCATGGTTGATGGTGATGGTAAGCTGACAGATTGTCTGCATGTGACAAAATCCGGTTCTCTTGCTGCCGACAAAGCAGCGTGCAATGCTGCCCGTGCCGTGGGAACATTTGCCACGCCTCCCTATAATCTCCCTGTGGACGTGTATCTTTCTTTTTGGACAGGAAATCCCACATTTGCGACGGGCGGCATAAGCCACGGCACACCGCCTGCTCTTGCCTCGAATGCTCCCCCGATAAATGAACCGGTGGTGATTCCAAGCAGTCCCGAACCTGCTGTGGAAGAGGTGGTCATCCCACCCGTCGAACAGTCGCAGCGCACATATCCTTCGTCGCATAAACCCACTATTCAAGATGCACGAAGTGGTGGGCTTCTTGACGAAAAAGATTATTATATTAAGCGTATTATGGGGAAGATTGCGCCTCTCGTGACCTTTCCGAGCACTATGCCCAAGGGCAAGTTTTCAACATCCATTACCGTGCGTGTTGATGCGGAGGGCAACTTTCTGAAGGTGACTCTTGAAGAGAGCAGTGGCGTATCCACGTTAGACACCGCCATTGTGCAAGCTGCCAACCAAATTGCCAAGGTGCACGCCCCGCCTTCTAAGAAAACAGAAGATTTGTATTTGACCTTTGTTGTAGATAATCCTTAGGCGCTGTCGTCAAATGCGCCTTTTCGGTTATCTCTGCGTCAGACTTTGCTTGCTTTTTCAGTCAAATACCATAAGAGTATATTCCTTCAAAGCAAGCTTGTCTTCCTTGATATAACACAAAAATGCGCAATTTGACGACAGCGCCTAACAGGTCGTTGAAAAGTGCAAGCTACGGCGTTAGAGAGCAAAGTAAACACGATGCGTACGTTTGATGTATACGGCGTTGATGACTTTTTTCTCTTCTTTGAGTATCGCACACTTTTTGAATGGCTCGAAAAAGTTACTTGTTGCTCAATGTGGACTATGGTATTTGCTGAAAGTGCTTGTCAAAAAATACAAAGGAAAACCCTGATTAAATAGAATTTTTGTTCTCTAACAAGGAAAGCGAGCTTGACGCAGTGAGAGGGCAAAAAGGCATTTAATCAGTGTTTCCAAAGATTTTTTCACTGCTCTGTGTATGCTTAGGTTCATGGTTCTGTTAATGCTGAGGAGATTTATACCCATGCAAAAAAAACTCTTTTATTCACATGTCGTATGTGCTCTGCTTTTGTTGACCCTGTGCGCGCTCCCTGCCCGTGCTGCAGTGACTGTTGACATTTATGGTCCCGGGCAAAACGTCATCAATCTTGCTTTGGCAAGTCCCATCGACGGCCCTGAAAGTATGGCCGGTGGCTTTGCGCCGGACTTGCAATCCTTGGTGCAACAAAATTTGTCGGTATTGCCCTTTATGGAATTGACGAATCCTGCATCTGTGCTTGGCGGAACGGTGCTCAAGGGGGCAGAACCGCCCAATCTTGATTTTCGTCGTTTTCAGTTGGCGGGATCGGATATTGTTGTCACAACTTTTTGGACTGACAGCGATACGGTGCAAGTGCGGGCCTTTGAAACTTTGAGTGGAAATCGTATTTTCGGTAAAGAATACGGCGATGTTTCTCGAGATGAATTGACGAATGTGGCTGATCGCTTTTGTGCCGATTTGTTGGAAGTGCTCATTGGAAACGGTGATTTTTTTCGTTCTACATTGGCTTTTATTAAAAAAACAGGAAAACTTCAGTCCAATGTGTGGCTTGTACGCCCCACGGGCAGAGACCTTCGTCAAGTGACGCGGATGGAAGGTGAATCACTTTCTCCCGCATGGTCGCCGGACGGTCGTTTTGTCGTATTCACACATATTGATACCCGTTCACACGCTTTGGGAGTCTGGGACAGGCGCAGTAATAAAGTGCAGCGTATTCGCTTTCCGGGGAATATTGTCATAGGGCCGTCTTTTATGCCTGACAATAGGGTGGCTGTGAGTCTTTCCAACGGACGCAATCCTGATATTTTCTTGCTGAACCATTCTTTTCAGCGCGAGCGGGCTTTGGAAGCAGGGTCATCCATCAATGTGTCCCCTTCCTTTAGTTCCGATGGAACAAAAATGGCTTTTACGTCTAGCCGTCTTGGTGGACCACAAATATTTTTAAAAGATCTTAACAGTGGTTCTGTTACCCGTGTGAGTAAAAATGGCAATTATAATACGGAAGCCTCTCTTTCGCCTGACGGTACGCTGGTGGTGTATAGTCGCATGACGGATTTTGGACACCGTATTTTTGTGCAAGACATGGTGACCGGTGCTGAACGCCAGATCACCTTTGGCCCCGGCAGTGACGAGCAGCCGTCTTTTTGTGGCGATAGCTATTCCATCGCCTTCACTTCCAGCAGGGGGGGGAGTAGGGGGATTTACTTGACCACGCGAAATGGTGGCACCGCCAAGCAAGTGAACACCGGATCAGGCAATGCTTCCTTTCCTCGTTGGGGCAAACCGCAATAAATCTGAAAACTTTTTTTGGCGCTCATCTCCCGCATTTACTGAAAACGTCTATTTTGTCTTCACGGTAAATGCGGGTTTTTGTTCTGTGCCTCATAATACAAAGGATATATCATGAATACAGATATCTATGCACAAAGGCGCGAAAATGCACGCGCACTCATGCAGGCATATGGTCTTGATGCGCTGCTTGTGAGTCATGCGGCAAATCGTTTCTATTTGTCGGGTTTTGAATTGCATGATCCCCAATGCAATGAAAGTGCAGGTCACCTCATACTCACAGCAAGTGGGCAAGACTGGCTCTGCACCGACTCGCGATATTTGGATGCCGCCAGGCGTTTGTGGGATGAAGAACGCATATGTATTTATGGCGGTAATGGTGTGGAGTTTTTACGGAAGTTTTTGCGTGAAAAATGCGGAGGACGCATTGGAGTGGAATTTTCTTCAGTCAGTGCTAGCTTTTGTCGCCAACTTTCTCTTGGCCTTGCACTCAGCTCTGCACGCAATATTGTTGAATCTTTGCGCATGAAAAAAGACAGTGCGGAAATTGCCGCCATGGAACGTTCGTGCGCGCTCAATCACCGACTCATGGAATGGGTTTACAATGAGTTACATGTGGGGCGCAGTGAAGCGGATATCTCGTGGGGTATTGAAAAGTTCTTTCGTGAAAACGGCGCTTCGGAATTGGCATTTGCCAATATTGTTGCCATTGGGCCCAATGCCGCTCTCCCTCATTACGCACCGGGGCATGTGTGCCTTACGGACAATAGTCCCATTCTTATTGATGTGGGCGCACGCCTTGACAATTATTGCTCCGACCAAACACGCACCTTTTGGGTGGGGGATGATGTGAGTGTTGACTTTATGCTCACCCAGCAACTTGTACGCACAGCGCAAGAAGCAGCCATAAGTGCCATCACGCCAGGACAAAAATGTAGTGATATTTATCATAAAGCCTTTGAAGTGTTTCAAGAAGAAGGCGTTGAAAAAGCGTTCACTCATGGCCTTGGGCATGGAGTTGGGCTTGAAACTCACGAAGCGCCAAGCCTTAATGCACGTTGTCATACGGTGCTTGAGGCGGGGATGGTGGTCACGGTGGAGCCGGGTCTGTATTATCCTGAGTGGGGTGGTGTGCGCCGCGAATTTATGGTGCTTGTTGAGGAGGAAGGCTGTCGTATTTTGTAACAGTGTGTTTTTGAAAAGCATGTGGGGGGAAACTTTTTTTGGGAAAAAAAAGCTTTC
>CAYJPE010000089.1:0-10898 GCA_964371965.1 uncultured Desulfovibrionaceae bacterium | reverse complement strand
TCAAAACGCTTTAATTATTCATCTGTTTAATAAATTGAAAAGATGAATCCGCAATTACTGAGATAGGAGAAGTTCTTTTTCGCAATTATTTTATAGTAAATTATATATATTTTTTTATTTAATCAGTGTTTCCCTAAATGTGTATTTTTTAAAAGCATGTGGGGGCGTGTGCCCTTTAGGGAGCACTTTTTAGGAAAAAAAGCTTTTCCCCCACACCATCGCTGCTCTCGATATTCGTAACACTCGTTCATCGTGTAACAGGCTGTTGAAAAACTCCATTTTTGACAGTCCGTTCAAAAAGTGTGAGATGCAAGGAAGCGAAAAAAGTCAAGGCGCGCGGTGTATTAAACATACATAAGCGGTTTGACTTTTTATCGCTGACGCCGCAGATTGCACTTTTTCAACGGGCTGGTAACGGCTACGCCTTCGGCGCCATTCGCTCTGCTCCTTCAAAAAAACCAATAGGTCCGTATGCATGCCGAAGCTTTTTACTTGGGAAAGAAGGAAATATTTTGTGAAGCACGGCAACATGTATAGAATGCAATCAGATCTTTTAGAGTAAACAAGGCACTAAGTAGCTTGTCATTGTTAAGGAAACACTGATGAATGAGTGTTTCCATAGATTCGATGACATCAGCGCCTCCTTTATAAAATACGAGAGCAAGCCTTGTTCGGAGGTCGTCACGTAGGGTGCGAATAGGCGCATAAAATTATCCTTAAAAATGAAAAATTACTTTCGCAATGTACACTACTGACACCTAACTTCCCTAAATTTTAAAATTTATTGGCAGACAATTCTTTTTTTATAACATATTGCTATGTCACAAAAAATTTTATATACACTTTGTGAGTGTGCATCGTGATTGTCCAGTGCTTCGAGTTGATCTTTCTCCAAACAATTTTTGTTTTTTTTTTCGAGAAAATACTCCCTTGCACCTAGGGGCTGTCGTCAAATTGCGAATTTTTGTGTTATATCAAAGCCCATTAAAACAAAGTCGAGCTTGCTTTAAAAGAATATACTCTTATGGTATTTGACTGAAAAAAACAAGCTATGTCTGACGCAGAGCCTGCTCCGATAAGGGCGAAAAAACACATTTGACGACAGCTCCTAGGAAACAAAAAACGCATGCCGCTATATGAGCGGTGTCCCGTGTATTTGAGCATACGCTTTACGCTTTCGCTCCCATATTCTACCGCCTTTTTGACCCCCCCCTTTTTTTGGAGGTTATGAATTGTGACGAGGTGTCAACGACACTGCAGCGCTTTTCATATGTGTAATAGTATAACGGTATCAGTTTCTTGGAGGAAATTATGAAAATGTTTCGAGTTGGCATATTGACGGCACTTTTGTCTTTGCCCTTTGCTTTTTCAGCCTTTGCAGCCATGCCTACCATGTGTGGTAAAAAAGTAGACAGCTTCGACTTTGTGGTGGACTATTCGGGCTCCATGATGATGACCAATGGCGAAATGAAAGAAATCAAAATGGACTTGGCTAAAATTGTACTTACTCGCATAAATTCCATTATTCCAAACCTTGATTACCACGGGGGCATGCATACTTTGGCACCTGCCGCCACCATGCTCAACCAAGATTTGTGGAATCGCGCTGAAATGGCAAGCACTATCCAAAAACTCAATAGCGGACTCGACATATTTGGACGACTCACGCCCATGGGGACTGGCCTTAAAACATACGAACCGTGGATTTCCAGCATGCGCCGCGGTGCTGCTTTGATTCTTGTGACTGACGGGGACAATAACCGCGGACTCAATTTAGTTGAGGTCGTCAAAGGCATCTATGCCTCCCAACGTGACCTTGTGGTACATATCATTTCTTTTGCAGATACCAAAAATGGCAGAGAAACCATCAAAAACATTGCCGCTCTCAATCCTGAAAGCATTGTGGCAGATGGCGTGGCATTGGCTACAAACGATACCGTCCTTGAAAAATTTGTTATGGATGTGTGGTGCGAGCAAGAGGAAGAAGTCATCGTCTTGCGTGGCGTCAACTTTGCTTTTGACTCTGCCAAACTTGATGCCAAGTCTATTGCCATTTTGACGGCAGCTGCCGGTATGCTCAAACGTAGCCCGAATAAGATGATTATCCTTAGCGGCTGGACAGATTCTATCGGAACAGATGCCTACAACATTGGACTCGCCAAGAGACGCGCCATTGCTGTAAAGAATTTCTTCACCACCCAGGGTATCCCGGCAAGTCGTATTGAAGCTATCGGTCGCGGTAAATCCTTCAAGTATGACAATGCCACAGAAGAAGGTCGTTACATGAACCGTCGTGTGGAAATAATGTTTGAATAATTGCTGGATCAAGGGGAAGCGTTCGTTCGTATGCGGAAGCTTCCCCATATTCATTTGAGGTATAAGCTATGACCCGTTTCTTTTTGTCACTTTTTGTATGTGCAACTCTTTTGGCACCTCACACCTTTGTTTCGCCGCTTTGTGCTGCAGAATCCGAGGCAACTATTAAGAAAAAATTGGATGCCATAGGCTTAAAACTTGTGCGTAACGCAGCTAGAAGCGTCTTACCTTCCAAGGATAAAAAGTCTGTAGAAAAACATGGCGACGGATATGTAGCACGCTATGTAGAAATTGACATCAACAGTGTTCGTACAAAGACAGACGCACCGGCTACAAAAGGTGCTCCACGAGTGGGATACATTCAATATCAAGAAAAACATTATGAATGCCGAGGAGCGACAAAAAGCGCTGCACTGAATGCAGACTGCCACATTACAAGAACACGAAAGCTTACGGAAATGATAAGCTATGACGGCAAGTGGAACGATTAACAGAAGCAAGGAGCTGTCGTTACATACGTCTTGTCGCCTATTTCGTGTCAAACTTACTTGCTTTTTCGGGCAAATACCAAAAACGTATGCGGCGGCAAAACAAGCTTGCCTTCTACAATATACGACAATCCACTCTTTAATGACAGCTTCAAGGAAGCACTGATCTGACGAGCTTTTGCCTTTAACTGGGCAAAGCTCCTATCAGCCTGTTGAAAAACTCCATTTTAGACAGGCTGTTCAAAAATGGTGAGATGTGAGGAAGCGAACAAAATCAAGGGAGCGCAGTACATGAGACATTTACAAGCAACTTGACTTTTATCACTGACGACGCAGATTGCCGTTTTTCGACAGCCTGCTGTGCAGTCTATAAGAACGGACTTCACAAAGCACGCTTTTCTTTTCAATGTAGGGCTCAAAAGTCACAAGCCGCAGAAATAAGCGCTTGTCTCTATTACACCTAAACAGTATACATATCTGACATCTTACATGGGGGATAACCATGCCAGCATATTTTCACCCTGCCAAACCGGTAAGCTATAAAACGCCTTGTATCACCTTGGTTGGTATGCCGGGCGTTGGAAAATCCACCATAGGTGCGGCCTTGGCCAAGGAGCTTGATTGGGCTTTTGTGGATTCTGATTTTGTCATCGAATCACTCTATGGTGTCCCCTTGCAAAGTGTCACCGATGCCATGAGCAAGGAGGAATTTCTTGATGTAGAAATGCACGTCGTTGCATCGCTACGACTTTTTCGCAGTGTTATTGCCACAGGCGGTAGCGTTGTGTATCGCCAAAAGACTATGGAGCATCTGCAACAACTGGGTCCTATCGTCTATCTTCACGCAAACCTCTCCACCATTATCGAACGTATAGCCCACAATCCGCAAAGGGGCATAGCCATTGCGCCTGGTCAAACCATTGAAGACCTCTTTCAGGAACGAGCGGCTCTTTACAACACCTACGCTCACTGCAACATTGACGCCGAAAGTATGGATCCCGAAAACTGCGCCAAGGCTATTATGCATACACTTCGTTTGCACAATCTCATGCCATAGCACCTTATATACTCTAAAAACTATGATTGCATCCTTGCATGTTGCCATGTGCTACACAGTATGTCCTTCTTTCCATCTTTCTGGCAAAAGTTTAACTGATTTTCACGTAGCAATATTGAGAACAGCGATGGTGTGGAGAGAAAGCTTTTTTTCCCAAAAAAAATTTCACCCTAAAGGACACACGCCCCCCACATGCCTTTAAAAAATACACATTTAGACAAAACACGCTACTCACAGGCTGTTGAAAAAATTTTTTGCGTTTTTTCGGTGCCAAACAATGTTTATTCACAAAAAGGCATTTGGGCGACATTTCCGAAGAATTTTATGCTCCATGGAAAAAACACTGGACATGCGTGACATTTAGCGCTATTTGGTGAACAGATATTTACTTTATGAAGGAGAAAACCATGGCTCACAAAAAAATTGAGCGTAAAAAAGAATTGGATCGTCGCCGTAAACGCCGCGCGGAACGGCTCAAGCAACGCATCCGTGAAGCAAAAATTGAAGCAAAGGCTGCTAAGTAATTCCTGCAGTACGCTTTAGTACGTGCCTTACAAAGGCAATGGTGCGCAGGTCCATAAAATTTCATTTTTCTGTGGACTTGCGCTGTTTTATACTGAAAGCAAGACCAATCTCTCAAATATTTTAAGCAAAAGCTTAACACGAATCTAGACTCCCGCGAGTTGTGTCTGTGCACAAAAAATTATAACCTTAGTAAATTATTGTCCCCAAATGCCCCACATCAAGGCACGTCGGGACGTCGGTGCTTGTTGCAAGCCAATGTCGCAACTCAACATGAGCATCCCGGCGCTTACAGGATTTAATATGCCAATCTACGAATATCAATGCCCCCAATGCCAGGCCGTTTTTGAAGAATGGCTCACCGTTAGTGACGCAATATCAAAAAATACAGCTCCGTGCCCGCATTGCACGACAGTCTCACCCCATATTATTTCCAACACCGCCTTTGTACTGAAAGGAGGAGGCTGGTATGTGACAGAATATGGCAGCAGGAAAGACAGCGCGGCAGAAACACCCGCAGTGTCAGCAGAACATACACCGTCAGAAAAGGCACACGGTGAAGACGCGCAGCATCAATCTGACGGAAATGCACACCTTCAAAAGCATAAAGACACCCCACACAATGGGGAAAAAACACAACAAAAAAATACGGACACGCATAAAAGTCTTGCTTCAGAAAACAATTCTGCACCGCCGAAGCCCTCACCCGCGGTATCTGCACAAAGTAAACCCGCCAATAAAACGCGTGCCGAAGCCTCATAGGAGTATGCTGATATGATAGACAGATATAGTCGCCCTGAAATGAGTGCTCTCTGGAGTCAGGAAAGCCGCTTTCATGCATGGCTTAGGGTAGAGCTTGCTGTGTGCGAAGCATGGCATGAAATTGGGCGCATCCCAACAGATTCCATGATAAATATACGAAAAAATGCACGCTTTAATGTGAATCGTATTTTAGAAATCGAGGAAGTCACACGCCACGATGTCATCGCGTTTCTCACATCTGTGGAGGAACACGTAGGCAATGATGCGCGCTTTATCCACTTGGGGTGTACCTCATCCGATATAGTGGACACAGCAAATGCCCTTCAACTGACGCAAGCCGGACACATACTTATGGAGAGCGTGCTTGGACTTTTGGAAAGCCTGCGCCGCCTCGCCTTTCGATGGAAGGGAACCATGTGCATGGGGCGAACCCACGGCATCCATGCCGAACCTACGAGCTTTGGCTTAAAAATGGCTGGTTTTTACACGGAATTTACGCGGCATAAGGAACGCCTTGCCAACGCCATAGAGAATATTCGCGTTGGAAAACTCTCCGGTGCTGTGGGTACTTACGCCTTTTTAAGCCCAGAAGTAGAACAGCGTACCATGCAGCATTTAGGACTCAAGGTAGATCCACACTCCACACAAATTGTCCAGCGCGACAGATATGCACAATTCTTTACCACTCTTGCCATCATGGGCGGTGGCATAGAACGCTTGTGCGTAGAACTGCGTCACTTACAACGCACAGAAGTGGGCGAAGTAGAGGAAGGCTTCAGAAAAGGCCAAAAAGGCTCCTCCGCCATGCCACACAAAAAAAACCCCATATCGCCGGAAAATATGACGGGGCTCTCACGCCTCTTGCGTAGCAACGCCTTGGCCGCCATGGAAAACCAAGCACTCTGGCACGAAAGGGACATAAGTCATTCGTCTGTAGAACGCGTGATTATGCCCGACTCTACCATACTTGCAGACTATATCTTGCACAGACTTGCCGGCCTTCTTGATAGTCTTGTGGTGAAGCAGCAAAAAATGGACTCAAATATCAAAAGCTCCCTTGGCCTCTTCTTTTCACAAAGAGTACTCACAGGCCTCATAGAAACGGGTCTGCCGCGTCAAAAAGCCTACGAAATTGTACAGCGCGCCGCCATGAACAGCTTTGAAAATCGTCTCCCCTTTGCTGATGTGGTACACGCTGACCAAGAAATTGCTATGCATCTTAACACAACAGCTCTTGCGGAAATTTTTAATATAGACTACTATCTTCAATACGAAGAAGAAATTTATGACCGTATCTTCGGTGAACATGTGTCATGAACACTGATTGAAATGTCTTTGTATTTTGAAGATTCACATTCAATGCACTTCGAGGAGTCGCCATGCAAGATCTAAAACGTCGATTGGCACAAATTTTGCTTGAAAAATCCTACAAAGAAGGGGATTTTATCCTTTCCTCTGGACGGCGCAGTGATTATTATTTTGATTGCCGCGTTACGGCTCTGCATCCGGAGGGTGCATGGCTCATAGGCAAGCTTTTCTGTGAACTTTTGCGATCATCGAACATTAAGGGCGTGGGTGGTCTAACCCTAGGTGCAGACCCGCTCGTATCGGCGACAACAGTGATTTCTCATGAAGAAGGCCGTCCCTTGGCAGGGCTTTTGGTAAGAAAAGAAGCGAAAGGACACGGTACCGGTCAATATGTTGAAGGTATGGGTAACTTTCAACAGGGTGATGGCGTGGCTATGCTAGAAGATGTTGTCACAACAGGCGGCTCACTTCTCAAAGCCTGCACGCGAGTAAAGGATGCAGGTCTGTCCATCGTCACCGTCTGTACAATATTGGATCGTCAGGAAGGTGGCAAAGAACTACTGAAAGAGGCAGGATATGATCTTCTCTCTCTGTTTACTCGCGAAGAACTCGTCCGTTTAGGTAGAGAATAAGTATCTGTTAAGTAAAGTATACGCAAGCTCTGACTTAATCTGGAAATGACCATCATTCAGACTTACTTCGCAAAACATCTTGTGGACAAGTTGATATTCCGTGCTTTTTCACAATTTGCCTCAAAGGCTACAAACTTGATTACTCGGCGTTTCCATAAATATTACCCTTTATGAAACGCTGCATGTGGGTATTTTTAAAAAGGGCAAATATGCTGGACTTCACATTCATCACATTAAAACATCGTATCTCGCCGTCATTATACGGACTACTTAAGAGAATTTTTTTACCTTTTTCCAAGTTCTCCCAAGTTTCTCTGCGTTTTTTCTTATTGCCTACATTTTCTTTGATTTCCTTTGCCTTGTTCAGCTTTCCCTTTTTGAGTCACGCGGAAAATATAACAGGTGTATCGTGGTCACCGCGCATCTATGATACTGCTCTCCCCACGCATCTTGTGGCTATCGATAAAGCACAACAACAATTTTATCTTTTCGAGAAAAAAAGCCCCCTGAGTATGACGCTCAACTATCCCTGCACCACCGGCAAGGTGGAGGGGGATAAACAAGTTGAAAACGATTTGCGTACGCCGGAAGGAGTCTACTTTGTAGAATATAAAATTGACAGCGGCCTTGATTTTATGGAGTATGGAGGCATTGCATATACACTTAACTATCCAAACCCTGTAGATAAATTGCGGGGCAAAACAGGCTACGGAATCTGGATTCACAGTAAGGGTGAAGCCATAAAACCTCGAATAACACGAGGCTGTATTGCTTTAGACCTAGCCAATATAGCGGAAGTAGGAACAAAATTGACACCGGGCACTCCTGTGCTTGTGGCCGAAACTATAACCACAGACAACATTCCGCTGCCAGATCCTGGTGTGAGTCGCCACTTGCGTTTACGTATGGAGCAGTGGACTCGAGCCTGGGCAAGTCGCTCTGACGATTTTTTTTCTTTTTATAATGAAGAAGCATACACACGAGCCATGCCAGAGAGTTTCAAGGCCTTTCGTGCCAACAAAGAACGCTTATTCAAACTATTAAAATGGATAAATATTTTTAATAGAGAAGTCTTTGTCATCGAAGGTCCCGGCTATTGGGTCACATGGGCAGAGCAGTTCTATCGTGCGCCAAATCTTTCCACCGAAGGCATACGACGCCTTTATTGGCAAAGGAATGAAGAGGGTGATTTCTACATCATCGGCATGGAATGGATACCACGCAATGTTGGTATGCAGATGGCTTACGAAAAAGGTCAGCTCGTTGCAAAAAGCGACATCATTGTCAGCGATGTAGGAGGCGCTCACCTTGCACAGAACCAGTACTCCGCCCCCACACACCTCAGCGATCCCGTGCAAAGAGAAAGACCTCTTATGCCGTCCCTCACCATGCCAGAAGCATCGCCAACAGGCATGAGTCCTGCTTTGACATTGGCAGCAACGTCAGAAGAAACACCTACAAGCACACTACCGGTGAATAAAAATACAGTTGTTGAAACGACACCAAGCCCTCTCGACGATACCGTGCGTAACACGCTTCAGGAACGGACTATAGCTTGGGCCGGCATGTGGCAGCAGCGCCGACTTGAAGATTTTTTGGCTTTTTATCATCCAAAAAAATTTGGAAAAATTAAAGATATACCCCACAAAGACAGCCTGAAGGCTCTAAAAGCACGCATTGCTCCAACGTTTCGCTTGCCCTGGACAGAAATTATGCAAAGCCCTGCTCGCCTTGAAAGACGTGGCGATACAGTCACCACCACATTTAATCAATGGGTGCATAGTCCTGGTCAAATGCCGACAGAAGGTCAACGCACTTTGTATTGGCAGAAAGATAATAATGTATGGTATATTGTGGCTGAACATTGGGAAGAACGCTATGTGGGCATGAATGTCCTCTATTTGGAAAAAGTAAGCGACCATATTATGGACTGGGTTGAAAAATGGCGCATAGCATGGCTTGCTGCCAATGTAGACAACTACGCTCTACACTATGCACCACAAGCAAGGCAGGGTAAACGTGCAAAAATTGCCATGGTGCGACAAAAGCGTGATTTATGGAAATCAGCTGCTCCTGCAAATATAGAATTAAGCGGGATCCGGGTACAACTGCATAAAGAGGGTGTGCGCGTGGACATGACTCAAGTGTATACCGATGTGAATGGAAAAGGAGACAAAGGCGTAAAGAGTCTTATTTTACAGCCACATATTGACAATGCAGGCCAAAGAACCTGGCGCATTCTTCGCGAAGAATGGGAAAAACAATAACGTCGTTGCCACTTTTTGAAAAACTGCTACCGAGAATAGTTTTTTATGCGCTATTGCGAAAATACACTTGCTTGTTAAGGCTAAATGTGTATTTTTTAAAGGATGTGGGGTAAAACTTTTTTAGGAAAAAAGCTTTCCCCCCCACACCCCCCCCTTCAAAAAAACCAATAGATCCGCATCCATGCCGAAGGTTTTTACTTGGGAAAGAAGAAAATATTTTGTAGCGCATGGCAACACGCATAGAATGCAATCTTAGCTTGTAGAGTAGACAAGGTACTAGGCGCTGTCAGCATGGTCCGCGATAAAGCCTACTAAGATAGCGCAAATCCGCGACTTCATGCTGACTATAGACTCAAATATTTTGAGCACATTATGATCGAAATATTTGCATTCAGACACCAGGGGCCGTCGTTAAATGGTGATTTTTTGTGGTATACTAAGAAATACACGCTTGCTTTGAGGAAGAGATCCTTATGGGATGTGCCCAAAGAGCATACGAAATATGGCGCAGAGATCGCTGAAAAGGCACACTTGACGACTGTACCAAGAGCTCAAGGGAGGTAAGCAGGCATTGGCTTCTGAAAAAATCAGTATTCTCCTTATGAAAGACAATGGCGAATCCCGCCGCTACCGCATAAGACGTTCCTGCTTTCGGTACGGTATGTTGATTTTCTTTTTGGTTTTTCCTTTGACCGCGGGCTCTTTGGCGTGGTTGTACTATGATTCATGGACAAAAAATAAGGCACTCACCGTGCAAATCACAGCCCTCGAGGAGCTCTATGCCCATGCTTCGCTCACTGTACAACGTCTGGAGAATATGGAAGCCTTGCTTCACATTGATACGGACACCTCTGCTCATATAAGAGACAATTTCAGCAGAGACAATTCAAAAGGTGTACTCTCCGCTACAGAACAAGACAATGCAACAACACAAACTCAACAGCAAAACGACTCTCATACTGACGACAATGACACTGCTCAGCAAGACGGCCCGGGACATGCTGATTTTCCAGAAATTAACACGGGCGAAATTACTGTAGAGAGCGTTAATAGCCGCCTTATCACTGCAAACAGATTGCGTACCTCATTTGATATTCGCAATCCCGGTACGGAAACCCTTTCCGGCAATGTGACATGTATCTTGAGCTTGGCAGACGGGCGCACTGTAGCACTCAAATTCATTCCTGCAAATGCAGGCTATTATCGCATTCAACGCTGGAAGAGAGCTGTCCTTGTTTCCGAGATTAATACACAGCTTGATATGATCAATTCGCAAGTGATTGTTGAAATACATAATGAAGAAAAAAAACTTCTTTATCGCAATATATTTCCCATTGAACAAAAATAGCGGCAACATAAACTATGGTAAAAAAATAAATTCTTCCCGCATGTTACACAAAGATACTCGCGTATCCCTTTACAGCACGTTCATAGCACATAAGCTGCAAAAAAAACATGCTTTCACAGGCTGTTAGTATACTAGTACCGTGCTTTCTCTAAATGTGTGTTTTTAAAAAGCATGTGGGGGGAAACTTTTTTTGGGAAA
>CAYJPE010000088.1:0-10955 GCA_964371965.1 uncultured Desulfovibrionaceae bacterium | reverse complement strand
AAGGGGGGAAGGGGAATCTTTTGGGTTTTGGCAAAAGATCCCCTTCCCCCCTCAAGAAAAATAATTCATCAGTGTTTCCTTAGAGACAGCGCCTACGAAACTTTACCCAAAAACGTCATCAGTGCAGCATGCAGCTCCTGTGGGTCAATGGGTTTAGCCACATGACCATTCATACCTGCTTCGTCACAACGCTTTTTGTCCTCCAGCATAACATTGGCCGTCATGGCAATAATGGGCATGCTCTTTGCGTACGGTACCGAGAGGCCGCGAATGGTGCGCGTCGCTTCAAGGCCGTCCATAATAGGCATTTGCACGTCCATAAAGATAAGGTCAAAGGCGGAGGCACTCGCTAAAGCTACTGCCTCTTGACCATTGTCCGCAAAAGTAATGTCAAAGCCGTAGTCTTCGAGCATGGCGTTGACAATCTCCTGATTTATCATGTTATCTTCGGCAATCAGTAGGCGCTTACCCCGTAAAATAGTTATATCGCCGTTGGTATCTTTCATAATATTGGCACTGCCAATGCCGATATCCGCAAGCACTTGTACGGCACTGACCACCTGCACGGGAATATCGACGGTGAACGTGGTACCTTCGCCAAGTGTCGACACAAGAGATATGTCTCCGCCCATAAGTTGCACAAGGCGCTGGCTGATAACAAGGCCAAGACCTGTGCCACCGAAGCGTCTAGATGTGGACGTATCGGCCTGTGTGAATGGCTGAAACAGCTTTTGCACGTGTTCTTCCGAAAGCCCAATGCCCGTGTCACGCACGCAAAAACGTAAGGTAAGGCTATCTTGTGATGCCCATGTGAGGAGGGCTACGTCGACAAAAACACTCCCTTGTGACGTAAACTTAATGGCATTGCCAATAAGATTAAGCAGTATCTGATTGATACGCTCTCTGTCTGCCACAATATTTTCCGGTACGGCTTCATCTAAGTTAAATACCAGTTGCAAACCTTTTTCTTGCGCTTTAAATGCCATAATACTCTGCATGGCATTGAGGCTCGTGCGAAGATTAAAAGGCACACGCTCCAAGTCCATTTTGTTGGCTTCAATTTTGGAAAAATCCAAAATGTCATTGATAATGCGCAGGAGACCCGAAGCGGAAATGCTGATTTTATCTAAATAATCGAGTTGCTTTTCGTTAAGATTGCTTTTGTCAAAAACATGGAGAAAACCGAGAACAGCGTTCATGGGGGTGCGGATTTCGTGACTCATGGTTGCAAGAAAATCCGTTTTGGCGCGTGTGGCAGATTCTGCCAAATCGCGTGCGTCGATGAGCTCATCTTGAGCACGACGTATATCTGTCACATCCAAGGCCCACACAATGGTCACTCTTTTGCCAAAGCGGTGCGTATAAAGCGCAGTTAAGAGCAGGTGCTGAATGCTCCCCGAAGGCGTTCGAATGCTAAATGGCATGTCGTGAACTTTTTTGGACTGTAATACCTGGGCGGCAAAGGCACGCACATCACCTGCAACCATTTGGCTACCATCCGGCGCAGCTCCACCAAGAGACAGACCTGCCATTTCCTTTGCTTTCACATTGCAGTAGGTGACAACACGATCGGTACTAAAAAAGACACCAACAGGACTTTCGTCCAAAATTTCATGAAGATATTGAACTTCGTCTGCCAACTGTTGTTGAAGAATATGCAATCGTGTAATGTCAAGGTTGAGGCTCACTGTGGCACGAATAGCACCGTTTTCGTTGAATATAGGCGTTTGAACGCATTCGAAAAATTTCTCCTCGCCCGCAGGCGTTTGAAAGGAAAATGTGCTGCTCGCTTTTTCACCTGTCGAGATAACAGTGCGTCTTATTCTTATCAACTCTTCCAATGTCTCGGAACTAAGAAATTGAGGCAATGTTTCAAAGTGACGGTCATCTTCTCCTTCCATAGCACCAAAGGCTTTGTGCGCGGCGGCATTACCCAAAGATACGGTACCATCCAATTCATGCACCGTAACAAGGGCAGGCAAGCTGTCGAGAATTTGGCGCAACTGCGTGTAATGACTTTGGGCAAGCGACATTTCCACACGTTGCTTGTGGGCAGAGACATCTGTACCAAGTAAAACCGTGGTATCTTGCCTGTCATTGGGCAAAACGCTCCACTGAATATACATTTTCTCCACTTCTTCAGAATCATCCTGATCCACAGTCTCTTGACGGTCGTAGGCAAAGGCTTGAGCGGGCGAAAGCAACAACAAAGGGATCACAAAAGCATCTTCAGTTTCCATAAGCTCGTGGAGTTGCGCCATATCCACATCTTCCATCCAGCGAAAAATATTTATATTCCGACCAGAATCGAGCCAACCCATACGATCACACAGTGGCGTGTTGGCATACACAACAGCACCAAAAGGATTGAGCACCATAAGAAGCACATTATCCGTATTAAGCACGGCATCTGTGATCGTTTTATGGTAATTATAGTCTTTACGTATGTCAAAGACATAGAACATGAAGATGATGAGGGCAATCGCGACAACAATGATAATGGCTAATGACCAATACATTAAAGAATCAATATCTTTACGCGCCACGCTTTCTGGCATGACGGTCACAATGCTCCAGCCACTCGTGCCTATGGGGGCGGCAGTCATATAACTCTCAACACCGTGAAAAAACAAAGGTTTTGTTAAAAATCTTTGTGTATACACGGCGGCCGACAGCTCTTTTATGCCGTATTGAGGATTTTCCTGTTGTAATGTGTCGAAGAATGTTTGCCCCATGCGAATTTCTTTATTGATAAGTGTGCCATTTGCATCCATGTACAAGTCTTTTCCCATATATTGCACATCAGTATCTTTTTTGGGCTCGACAAAGTGCAATGTGCTGGCATCGACCAAAACAATTATGACGCCAATGATGGATGCCTTTTTGCTTTGGATGGGCATGGAATATGAGACTGTGGGGTCGGGGTAATTTTCTGTGCTAAAGATTTCGGAATAGGCGCTTTCCCCTTGAAGAGCCATTTTGAAACGAGGACTTTCAGACAAGTCGAAATGTTTTCCGGCAAGATTGTAGGCACTACCTAGAGTATCGACCAATATAACATCACGCCACCCTGCTTCTTTGGCGATATGCTTTAAGTAATTGCTTTTTATGTCGCTTGTTACACGTTCATTGGCAATGATAGGATTTTTTGCCACATCATTGAGGGCATCGAGAGCATTTTCCATACGCAACTGTGCTACTTGTGTTGCGTGAGTATTGGTATTGAGCAGTGTGCTACGCAAATCTTCGCGTAAAATACTGCTGAGGTGGGATACATAAAAATATCCTACGCTGGAAAGTATAAAGGGCACGAGACACAAGACAAAGAAGATACCAGTGAGACTTACTTTTCGTTTTGCCACAGAAAACATGAAAAAATCCTTAATAACAGCACATCATTTGAAACAAAAAAGCGCGTAAAACAACAAAATCGAAGGGAAGAGACATTCATGCGAAGTCACCCTTCTTTCTCCTTATACAAATATTTCTCTTGTTCGTCAAATGGCATTATAGTTTTTTCATGTAAAAAACTTGTCTTTCGTTGAAAATGCCTGTAAACAGACTTAAAGTTTTTTTTATTGACGTTCACATTACAATGGCACACTGTAAGTGACGTTGTGGGGTATTTGCATGTCACCGAACTTTCGCCATATTTGTATTGTCTTTATTGTACTCGCGCTTTGCGCCACGCTTACCTGTGTGTATTGGGCTTTTGATTCGCAGGAAGACCTTGCAGAATACGAAAAAAATGTGAACTACGCCATTGCACTCGGCAATGAGTTGCGTTTAGACGTCATTTTGCAAGGAAATTATGCGCGAACCCTCGTTATCAAAGGCGAAGACATGGTTGTGGAAAACAGCCTGGCACAAATTACCGCTCAAAACAAGGGTGACGCCCCCCGCCCTATGGACGCGCAGCTTTTTCCCGGCATGAGCATTTCAATACAAAAAATCATTGATTCCTTACACATTCCAGATACCATGAAAGCCATGCTTTCAGAAGCGTACAAAACAAGCCTCGTCATTGCCAATCGTGACTTGCAAGCGGTGCGCACTGCACAAGGTGTGTATTTGGATGCCACGGGGCTTTATAGCATTGAAGGCGAACCAGACGTTGAACAGGCCAAAGAGCTTGTGTTTAACGCAGAATATGCCATGCGCCTTGCGGATTTCAATACACTCTTGACCAACATGGACGAACTGCTCTTGCGGGATATGGCCGTCCAAAAAGCGGACATAAGCGACTACTATAATACGCTTATGTTTGCCGCCACACTCAGCTTTTTCTTGGCTATCATTCTTTTCAGTGCCTTGAGTTTGCGAAGCACAGGACCTGCGCGCCTTATGCAAACTTATACTCTTGTGATGATATGCCTTGTAGTGCTGGTGGCAGGGCCAAGCTTCATGCTTTTTACGGATCTTGAGCCTTTTGTAAAAAAAGTCAATGTGACACGCATTGAGGGTATGACGCAACTTGCAATCCACGATTTACAAGAAAAGATTTTCTCCACAACCGATCTTTTTACCGTACTGGCAAAAAACCAAAATATTACAAACTTTATGACAAACTACAGAGCGAGCCCCACATTTCTTGAGCAAGCACGAGGCACGCTTGAAGAAATACGCGTACTGTTGCGCACTGTGGAGGGGCACTACGGCAATGTATCCTCATTTTCGCTTATATCACTTGACCGCACCACCCTTTTACGCACGGGCAGATATGATACGGACTGCACACCCCATTTTAACTCTAAAGTTATGCTGGAGCTTATGGACGGTAAGGCGCAAATTATTGCTTTTACGCATGATGACACAGCAAAGCATGACGCAACGCAAAAGCGAGGGGGGCTGAGTATTGCTGTTCCCGTTTTTCGCTCAGATGCCAATAAAGTTGTGGGTATCCTTGTGGGGTCATTATGTCAAAGCAATGCCCTTAATTTATGGCATTCCCGAGTTGTTCCCGAAAATGGCATAAGCTCGTTTACCATGGATGAGCACGGGGCGCTTCTACACTTTGCAGGTGAGGATCCAAATAAAAATACCATATCCGTGCCTGCAGACTTACGCAATTTTGTAAAATCCGGGCAGACGGGGCTTTTTTCTACGTCTGACATGGACTATTATTTGGCACGTTCCACCAATCCTCCATGGTACATTGTGATAGGCGCAAGCAATGCCCGTGTGCAACAAGATGTGCGTAATATATTGGGCGATACTATTTTGTACACCACCCTTGCCATTCTTGTGGGTATCATGCTTATCTCCATGCCACTCCAACAGCTGACAACACGCTTACATCTTTCCCTCGATCGCCTCAAAAATCTTATTAAAGAAACAGGTATGTTTACCTGGGAATATAATTTTAAGACGGAAACCGTCAGCTACAACGAGCAATTTCGACATCTTTTAGGCTATGAGGCAGACGAGTTCCTTCTTGTTAACTCGCGCCAGTGGCTTGTGGACAATGTGCACCCCGCAGATTTTCTTCTTTTACAAGAAGCCAAAAAAAAGAAAAATGATTTACGCAATATCACCATAGAGATCCGTGTCAAACATGCTTCTGGTGACTGGATATGGATTGTATTGCTCGGTTTCAATATGAGCTTTGAGGCTGGTGACAATCACGATGCCATGATGGGTACCGGCTATGATATTACTGCCAGAAAAATCCTTGAGCAAACAGAAATAGAGGCCAAGCAACATTTGGAAATCCTCGTGCAACAGCGTACCGCAGAATTAGAGGAGAGCCGCAATCAGGCGGAGGCTGCATCCAAAGCCAAGAGCGAATTTCTCTCTACAGTCAGTCACGAAATTCGTACACCCATGAACGCCATTGTGGGCTTTACGCATCTGTTCCCTCGCAAAAACTTAACGCATGAGCAGTTGGGATACTTAGGAAAAATTCAGTTGTCCTCTGACACATTGCTGAATATCATCAATGATGTGCTGGACATTTCAAAAATAGAGTCCGGCAAGCTGGATATTGAACATGTGCCTTTTTCTTTGGATGTTATGCTTGACTCCATGCAGAGCATCGCACATTTTAGTGTGCAGTCAAAAAACACCGAAAATACCGGTATAGAAAAAAGCGCAACGCAATCTTCGGAACAAGGAGCACGTCAAGAGCGAAGTGTCCACTTTAATATGCGTGTGCCACCAACCATTCCTCGTCGCTTGGTGGGTGATGGTAAAAGAGTCAGTCAAGTCGTCCTAAATCTGCTCAACAATGCCATAAAGTTTACCACCAAGGGGAGCGTGAGTTTGGAAATTACCCAGCACCGAACTCCTGCCTTGGAGCAGACACATCCCTTCGCCGCCAGCGACGACGTGGTGTACCTGACCTTTAGTGTCTACGATACGGGCATAGGCTTAACAGAAGAACAAATTGTAAAGCTTTTTCAACCCTTTGCTCAAGCTGACTCATCTATTACCCGACGTTTTGGGGGCACCGGGCTTGGTCTTGCCATTTGTAAACACTTGGTGGAACTTATGGGCGGTACCATTGGCGTACGTTCTCAATATGGTGAAGGCTCGTGTTTCTATTTTTCTCTCCCTTTTGCGGTGCAAAAAGCCGCACAGACCTACAAATATGACTCAGTGCATGAAGCAGGGCAAAACACCGAGCATACACATGCAAAAGAAGGCGTCCCCGCAGACATAAGCTCCACGGGCCTTGAAGGCATGGAACCGGAACAGGTGTTGGAGGAACTTAAAAAATACGCACATAAAAGCATCCTTGTGGTGGAAGACAATTATATTAACCAAGAAATTGCTGCCACCATCCTTGAAAATGCAGGCTTGCATTGCGACTTGGCAGACAATGGTCAAATGGCGATTGGACATGCGCAAGAAAAGCAATATGATATTATTTTCATGGATCTACAGATGCCTATTATGGGAGGTCTTGAAGCCAGCACAAAGCTACGCCTTATGGGAGATGCCATGCCTTGGTTAAAATCTGTCCCCATTGTTGCCATGACTGCCAATGTTATGGTAGAAGATAAACGCAAATGCGTAGAAGCCGGAATGGATAGCCATATCTCCAAACCCATTGACCCAATAATTCTTTATAAAGAGCTGCTCAAGTGGCTTAGCCGATAGGTATGACACGCTATGACAACACAGGTCACAGGTATCATCAAAACACGCAAAAAAAGTACTCGACGGTCAGGAGTATTGTATACCTTTTCTGAAATTGCCCTGCGCCAAAAGGCCTTGGCCTCAAGCGTCGGTGCTGCGCGGGGTAAAGGTCGTCGTAAAAAGCAAGTAAAGCGTAGCATGGGGCAACGTATATGGCGTGTCTTTATGTGGAGCGCCCTCGTGTTTTTGACATTGCTTTTGCTTCTTGCGGGCGGCCTTGCGTACATTACCTCGCCCGCGGCCGAACAAGTCTTTACCCGATTCGTTACGCAAGCTATCAATACCGCCGGTGAATCCATGGGCTTACGCGTGTATATTGGGTCTATCGGGGGTTTTTGGCATGGAGAGATCCGCGTTTTAAATCTGCGCGTGCACGATGCCTACGGGCCTTGGCTCTATGTGGAAGAAGGAACTTTGCACCCATCGTGGAAAAGCATTGCCCAAGGGGTGAGGGCTACCGTGCAAGCACAGCGAGGTCGTGATATTACCGTTCGTGACTATGAGATACCTTTGCAAAGTTCCGTGGTGACGGGTGCAGAAAATTATGAGGTAGATACGGAGAGCGTTCAGCAAGAATATGCTGCTCCAAGTACGGTGCCTGGCGTGACATCTGCCGACAATGGCACTGTCGCCGACACTGCAGACATTATGGATAACCTTTTAGAGCCTCAAGGCGTTTTAACAGGCAAAGTTGTCATTGCGCTTCAATCCGGTACCCTCATAGGCGTACGTATGCCTCGCCTGCCACGCTATGCAGTATCCGATGAGGCCGATGTCCCCGACATAGAAGCACAAGCCTTTGCCCCCCTTTCCTTTTTACCTTGGTGGCTTGCCTTTGACATAGGTGAACTGGAATTGTCAGACTTTTTGTTGGGGCCTGTAGGGAAAAATGCCTATATTTCTGGGCGTTTTCATGGACAAATAAACAACAGCTCTGTACGCGTGCGCAGCACAATAATGCTCGAGAAGGACAGGCCAAAGCAATGGGCCTTGCCTGCAACACAGGACCTTCCCGGCGATGTGACCTTAACGTACAAGGCGGCTCAAGCTCTTGGAGGCACAGCGGCTTCCAGCGGCTTACAAAGCCTGCGTGGCATTGGCGACAAAAAACTGATTGCCTTTCTTTCCCTTGATCTCAAAGGGGCAGACTTTGACATGCGCTGGCGCATACGCGATGCCTTCATAACGCCATATTATTTATCCGGTATTAAAAGAATTTGGTCACGTTTACGCCTCCTCGGACATATCCCTTCATGGCCCCCCACACAGCAAAGCCCTCTCCATGTGTCCATGGCAAGCCGTTTTGGCTCCACGCTCGTATCCAATGCTCTCAATGGGAAAGAGAGAAAGATTAAAGCATCCATGGCATCTGGGCAAGCCTTGTGGGATGGAGAGCGTCTTGTTTTGCGTGATATGAATCTTGTGAGCCCTATTAAGGAGCCAATGCTCAATTTTTCTGCCAGTCTTGGTGTGGCACAAGAGGAGGGCTTAGGGATTGTCGTGCGCATGGGAGTGAAAGATATGCGCCCTGTGGCTCGCATTTTTGGCGCGGAATTCGATTATAATGACTTGCAGGGTTCCCTCAATGTGACATTTACTGCCATGCGAGGTGGCGAGCACGTGATGTGGTGGACAAAACCCTTGCCGCCTGTGCAAAAAGGCCGAGAGCTGCCCGGTTTTACGCCGACCCCCAAAGATTTTTCCCAACTCGGCAAGCATTTGGGCACAGTTGCTGTGCATTTGCGCAACACTCTTGCAACTATTGCACAACGCAACGATATTACACTTATAAACAAAGAGACGCGCTTACCGGAACCGTCCGGCGCAGCTTCAGCCATGAAGGTGCAACTGCGCCTCGAAAGCCCTGCCCTCACACTTCCTGGGGGGAGCATTGAGGATGTGTACATTAACATTCGCGGCACTTCTGTTGAAGCGAAAGATTCTCCCAGCGGAACAGGGCAAGAAAAAACGCCGACAGGCAAGAAGTTTGTGGCAGATTTTTCGAAATCAGGCATTCCCCAAGGCCTTGTGGGACATACTCGAATACGCATTGGAGATATTTATTCCATGGGCACAGGCTATTTGGAGGGTAACTGGTTTCTTGGTGGTTTACATGAAAAAGCATCTGTTTTTCTTGCGGATCTTGAAGACTTTACCCTTACTCTTCCGGGAATGAGCGGGCGTGCAGACATGGGTTTTGCGTATGCCTTGCCCATTGTAAAGCGGCGCTGGCCGTGGATGGATGGCAATTTTACCATCAATGTGGAGCATTGGCGCTTGCTCAGCAGGCTTTTGCACAGTCCTTTGCGCGGTGATGGGGTAAAGCTTGCATCTGAGCTCAAATCTTTTTTAGATACGAATGGCAAACCACAGCAATATTTTATTGCTGATTTACAGGCTCAAAGGCTCGATGCCACGCAATTTATGGTGCAAGATGTTCAGGGGCTTATCGAGAGCAAGTACGTGCACGCTTTGGCCGACGTGCTTGCCTTGGCTGTTGGGCCTTTGCGCGAGGCCATGAAAAAAAAGTTAGACTATCATGTGCCGGAAGGTGCAGAACTTCTCACATCCCAATTACAACTTGCCAATGGGCGTAGTGGCTCATTTCGGTGGAACTGGGGGACGTACCGAGGGCATGTGCAGGATGAGGATGCGCGTTTTTCTATTCAGATGGATGGTGATATAGACGCAAGCCTTGATGGTTCCTTCAACTTTCGTAAAAGGGTGCTGCGTGTGGGCCAGATGCAGCTCAAAACTTTAAAACAATAACTTCTGCGAAAGGATTTTTTCATGTCGGGCGGCGAACTTTTGTACATTCTTTTGGACAGCGGCGTGTTGTGGCCATGTTCGGTACGTTTTTCCGTGCGCGCGCGGCGAACAAAGTTGAGCGTTTTGCCCGAAGGGCGTACGGAGCTTGTGTTGCCTACCGTGGCGCCACATATACACTTTAATAAAGAAGAACTCCAAACCCTGCTTTTGCAGTGGCAACCATGGCTCAGTAAAACATGCAATAAGCTTTTTACACCGACACAGCAACGAGACATTGCCCAAAAAATTATACTGAGGCATAGTGGTACTTTTCAGGCTCACGAAATCTTGCCATCTCGCATAGATCTGCCCCTTGTGAATGAGTGTTGGCAGGTGCAGCACAGTACTTTGCAGTCAGAAAAATATGCGGCTTCGCTGGAGTATTGTGGCCCTATGCACTTATCAGTGCGTGGAGCTGTGTACGAATGCTGTGTGCTTTTGCAAAGATGGCTCAAAGCACGAGCGCATCCTATTTTTGAACAGCAACTACGTTCACTTGCTTCTCAACTGCGTCTGCATGTCAATAGGGTGCGCATAGCGTCGCAAAGAGGACGTTGGGGGAGCTGTTCTTCTCAAAAAAATATCAACCTTAATTGCCGCTTACTGCTCCTGCCACCGCACTTGGTACAACATGTTATGTATCATGAGCTGTGCCATTTAACGCATATGAATCATTCACCTGCATATCGTGCGCTCTTGGGTACGGTGTCGCCTCAATGGAAGGAGCATGAAAAAAGCCTTGATGTGGCGTGGAAGGATTTGCCCGAATGGGTGACCATACGGCGGACATAAAATTAACCGCATGACTTTATTGAATAAAAAAATATTTTAAAAAACGTAAAAAAGTTCTTGCCAAAGGCTTGTAGTTTGCGTAAAAGAACAAATGCGTCGCCGCGGTAGCTCAGTTGGTAGAGCAGAGGACTGAAAATCCTCGTGTCGGCAGTTCAATTCTGTCCCGCGGCACCATAAAATAATAAATATTAAGGTTAGTTACAAAATGACTAGCC
>CAYJPE010000087.1:0-11005 GCA_964371965.1 uncultured Desulfovibrionaceae bacterium | reverse complement strand
TACGTCACTGTGCCATCTTCGTACACAAAGTTGGACATGGTACCGTGATCGCCTTTGAGTGTTGCATCTCCAGGAATCGTAGTCGTGCCGTCAGCGGCAATGGTTATGACGAGAGGCTCAGCACCCTCTTTGCCCGTAAGCGTGACAGTTGTGTCGCCGTCACCACGGGTCACCGAGAAGCTACCACTGGTTTCGCGACCCAATTCAGCATCATCATATGTTTCGAGCAACTGATCGCCGACAGTAATGGTTGGCACATCATTGCTGCCCTTTACGGTGATGTTGATTTGTTTCGTCTCAGCTTGAACACCATCAGGGGTTTGTGCCGTAACATCGATGTTGATTTTAAGAACCTCAGACGTAGCCAGTCCATTAACGTCAGGATGATTATTATTGAGAGCAAAGCGATATGAAATATCATCGCCAGCCTTAATAAACATAATCGCCCCTACATGTTCATTGCCGGAAGTTTCAGAAACAATTTCGTACCCATCTTTGGCTTCATTGAGCACCACATAATAGCTCTTCGTGTTTCCAAACCTTGTACCCATAGCAATATTCTCACCATCGGCGTCGGTTAACTTTGGAGTGTCTCCATCCACGTCGCTCAGTTTAATGCTACCGTCGGCAATACGATCGCCATTTGTGTTTGCACCTTTTTCTATGAGTACACCATCTCTTACTGTGATTGCAATCTCAGGCGCATCGTTTTTGCCTGTCACAGTGACGGACACATTCTTTACCATCCATGCGCCTTCGCTGTCTTTCACGTAGATGGAGAAGAATTCGTGATGGTTTTCGCCTTCTGCAAGCTCTTGTGCTTTGTCTGTATCAAGGTCGTATACAACTTCACCCTGATCATTCACAGAGAATGTTCCGTACTCACCTTCTACAGACTTTTCTGTTGCAGGCATTTGCCCCTGACTAAACTCTTCTGATGACTTCGTACCTGTAGCAACAAAGTACGTATGCTCTGCATCGTCATCGTCACGCACCTTCATGCTCCATGTGAGTTCCGCTGTTTCATCTTCGCTCACAACAAAAGCTTTATGTACTTCAATATCGTTCACAGTCTCCTTCGCAGCGCCCTCATCAAACATCAAGGTTGGCCTGTCATTAGTGCCGTTGATGGTGATATTTACAACATCAGCAGTACTAGTTGCATCTTTCGAATCTTTTACAATGAACTCCAACGAAGGTGTTAATGTATCACCATCGTTCATACCCTTCACGGTTTCACTGTCATCATTCACCGTGAACGTATATTCGTAAGCGCCTTCAGCCGCTGTAAATGCTACGGTTGCAATATAATCAGCAGGTTTCTCAGTCTTCAATGCACCATCTTTATCCATGTAGTATGTTGCTGCGGTATCCACCTCAACACCATTGGCAGTCAAGGTCAAGGTATCATCTGTATCCACATCATCAATGGTGACCTTACCTGTGAACGTACTCTCAGCTTCGAATGGAGCGTTGGGATTTGTTGGAATGCTGTCTTTGACACCATCGCCAACACCTTTCTCAGAAAGAATGAAGCTTGTTTCGTCAACCTCAATAGTCGGCGCATCGTTTGTGCCGGTGATGGTGATGGTGAAGCCTTGCTCAAAGGTACCACCTTTTCCATCACTCGTTTGCACGGTAAATGTGAGTTCTTTTGGATCACCTTGGCTCAATGCGTTGACGGCAGGTGAATCTTCATCAAGTGTAAAGACATAACCATCGCCTTTATCATTAAGCTTTAATTCACCATATTCATTGGAAATAGTTGCCGCATACGTGTCACCGTCTTTAAACAAATATGTATGTGTGTCTGTCTCATCCACATCGTCCGTTGCAAAGGTTCCAGTGGCAATGAGATCGCCAACATATTTTTGATTTGGATCACTTGCAGTCACATCACCGTTGCTATCACGACCGACTCCGTCATCGATCACTTGAAAATCTTCAGGTGTAATAGTGATAGCCGTCGGCGCATCGTTTTTGCCTGTCACAGTGACGGACACATTCTTTACCATCCATGCGCCTTCGCTGTCTTTCACGTAGATGGAGAAGAATTCGTCATGGTCTTCGCCTTCTGCAAGGCTTTGCGCTGCATCATTTGGCGTGAAAGTAACCGTGCCATCTTGAGCTATGCTAAATTCGCCATATGTCGTATTCAAAGAATCCGCAAGATTTTCAGGCATTGTCCCTTTATGAAAGTCATTGCCCGTCACGGTACCTGCAGCGACGAAGAACTCATGTGTCTCACCTTTGTCATCATCGCTCACGTTCATCTTCCACGTGAGTTTCGCATCATCTTCACTCAGGCTAAAGGCCTTTTGGACAGAAACTCCGCCCACAGTCGCATTTTCGCCACCGCCTTCAAACATCAAGAGCGGTCTGTCGTTGGTGCCCTTAATGGTGATGTCTACATCAATATAATCCGTTGCATCTTCCGAATCTTTTACAATGAACTCCAGTTTAGGTGTTAATGTATCACCATCGTTCATTTCCTTCACTGCTTTGCTTTCGTCATTCACCTCGAATACATACTGATAACCGCCATCAATCTCTGTAAATGCTACGGTTGCGATATGGTCATCAGATGCTGTAGCTGATAATTTGCCATCTTTGTCCATGTAGTATTCTTTGGCTGCTTCAACTTCGATTCCACCGGCGGTCAGGGTCAATACGTCCCCTGTATCCACATCAGCAAATTTGACGGTGCCTGTATATTTGCCCACATCGGCAAGAGTGTTTGAGAAGTCATCATTGGGATTTTTAGGAATGGTATCTTCCTTACCATCACCAACACCTTCTTCCCAGCGCGTAAAGCTCTCATGACTCACTTCAATTGTCGGCGCATCGTTTTTGCCTTCCACATGCACTTCAATATTTTTTGCAGACCACGCACCGCTCGTGTCTTTCACATAGATGGTAAAGTAATCACTTTCTTCCTCACCTTCGGGGATGGTGTCGGCTGTGTCATTGGGTGTATAAGAGTATTCACCCGTATTCGTATCAATGGTAAACGTGCCGTACGTACCTGCAACTTCTGTTGTCTTTGGCACCTCACCATCTATGGCAAGCTCCTTGTTGTATGAGTCACCGTCATTCGGATTCGTGTCATTGAGGTTCAAATAGTCTTCGCGGCTGCTGACAAAGTATGTGAGGCCTGCCTTGTCTCCTGTGTCCACATCATCACCTATGGCGGTGCCGAGGACTGTTTTGTCATTGTCTTCGGAGATTGTAGGATGCACTTCTTCCAATTCTAAAGTCGGCCTGTCATTGGTGCCGGTGATATTTACGGTAATGTGCACAGGAACATCGACGAAACCGTCACCCACTTGCACTGTGAACACATCTTGTCCTGGTGCATTCTTGGCTAACTCATTGGTATCTTCGTCATTATTATTGAGCTTGTACTCATATGACCCGTCAGACTTAACAGTGATGGTACCGTATGTACCGACAAGAGAATAGGAACCATCGTCGTTTTTGGTCGCGTTTTCATCATCAAAAGTATAGGTAAGCGTTGTTCCTTCATCGACGTCTGAAGCTTCAATTTGACCCCTAGCAGCATTATGACCCCATGCTGTTGTATTCGGATCGTCGCCGTTTGCATCGGGAGCAACGCCTTTTTCGATAGCGCTGTGCGTGTGGTCTTCTGTCGTTGACGTGACAACAGGCGCATCGTTGGTGCCAGTGATGGTGCCAAGTACGTGCGATACAGTGCTTACTTCACGCCCGTCAGACACGACCACCGAAGGCAAGTCAAGTGGCTCACCACCAGCAGGCAAGGCGTCCACTGTGGGGTTTGCGTTGTTGAGCGTCACTGTGTAGTCAAAGCTCTTGCCATCCTTCGTAAATGTCACTGTGGCTATATCAGCATTGTCAGTTTGTGCTTCAGTTGTCAGGACTAAATCACCGTTGTTATCTTTCACAACATAGTATGTACCCGCTGTGATCTTCTCAAGTCCACCACCTACAAGGTAATGTCCGCTATCGCTATCATCCACATCGGAGAAGGCAATGCTGCCGCTCGCGTCGGCGGTACCTTCTACAACGCCGGACTCAGTGAGTTCGGCTTGAGTGGTGTCTTCTACAACAGGCTCATCATTGGTGCCTTTGATGGTAACAGTAACGTCCTGCTTATCCCACGCGCCTTCCTTGTCTTGCACATAGACAGTGAAGGTTTCTGTTCTACTTTCTTCTTCGGCAAGGAATTGGGTCTTCTCGGGGTCTACGGTGTAGGTATACTTACCATTGGCGTTCACCTTCACAGTGCCATAGTCTAGTTGCAACTCCTGACCTGCTTCAGTAAGACGCCCGTTGTCCACGTCTTTGTCATCAAGCGTTTTGCCAACTTTTTCATCGTCTTTGCTCACATAGAAAGTTTGCGTGTCCTCGTTATCAGGGTCAACCACTGTAGACTTTCCACTGACGGTCAAGCGGACTACGTCGCCATCATCACTCATAACGCCATCTTCTGTGATTTCAAGCGCTGTTTTCTTTACAGTAAGCTCAGGTTGGTCATTTGTACCGATAACACTGATTGTCAATGTTTCAGTCGTTGTACCACCATTGCCATCATCGACTAGTATTTCAAAATTCAGCTCTTTCTGCACGCCATGAGCAAGTTCGTCGATTTCCTTTTTCGCCTCCTCAGTAGTGGGCTCAAGGGTAAATGTATACGTGGCGTCTCTATCGCCATCTTTAGTATCATTAGTGATGCTCAAGGTTCCGTAAGGACTTGCTGCACTTTCAGCATACTCCTCATCACTATCACTATATTTCACTGTAAACGTAAGGTCGTCAGTTGTGTCAACATCAGAGGCAGAAAGCGTTCCCGTGACTGTAAAGTCGCCATCATAGTCTTTGTTGGGTGTTTTAGACGTGATGTCTTCATTTTCGCTGTTGCGACCGTCACCTTTTTCAAACACTGTGTTATCAGCTTCTGACGTAATGGTCAGGTTCGTGGGCCCATCGTTGGTGCCTTTGATGGTTAATGAAAGCGTCTTTTCGGCATAATTTACTTCTGACCCTCCATCAGCCTTATCAACACCGCTGTCATCCTTTACTTTGAAAGGAATATCAAGCCCTAGCTTCTCACCCTGAGCAAGGCTGTTCACGGCGTCGGCCGCACTGTTGAGCGTCACTGTATAGCCGACTTTGCCGTCATCTAAGGGCTTTTCAAAGGTTATTGTGCCCAAATATGCGCCATCATCGGGCATTTCTTCAAGCAATGTCTTTCCGTCAATGCCAATGTAGTATGGCTCATCTTGAACTAATTCACCTTTCTTATTGAGAATCTTAACGTCTCCACTAAACAAAGAGAGCTTATCATTGGTATCATCATCACTCAAGGTAATGGTACCTGTGACCGCTGAGTCCTCTCCTTCATTGACTTCTTTAAGCTTTTTAGCGTCGCGCTCAATCTCAATTTCAGGCTGATCATTGGAACCGGTGACCTTAAATTTTAATGTCACCGTATCTGTGTCACCGTGCGCATCTGTAGTCGTCACTTCAAATTTTTCTGTTACTTGCTGACCTTCTTCAAGGGCATTAAGGGCGCTGTAATTTTCACTATCTTCAGAATAGAGCTTGTATGTGAAGTCACCATTTTCATCGAGCACGAGTTTGCCGTAAAGGCCTTTCACCGCAAAAGCTTTGTCGCCTTCTTCTTTTTCGAGATTCTCAAGCGTGAACTCGCCATCTTTGCTGTTTTCGGTTTCAACGCTGAGAACAGTAATCGTTTGTGTGTTCCCGTCAGAATCAACATCAGTCACCGAAAGACTGCCTGTCACCATATTGTCATCACTGTCTTCTGTGACTTTGCGATCGGTAACAAATTCTTTTGTAAGCTCAGGTGCATCATTGGTGCCTCTCACAGTGACAACCAGCTCTTGTTCGTCACTTGCGCCATGCACATCGGTGGTGGTGACGGTGAACACTTCTTCGACTGTGTCGTCTTCTGCCAAAGTTTGCACAGCATTATAGCGCGCAAGGGCATCATTGTAAGCTGTCATTGCGGGATCATCAGAAGCGAAATCAGGCTCCTCACCAGGGTGGCTTTGTAAGGTGTATGTGTACTCACCGCTCGCACCATCAATGGTAAGCTTTCCATAGGTACCATAAATTTCGACATCACCGCCGGCCTCGCTGGCTTCGACAGTCTCAGCTGTATCTGCACCGATAACTTGTGTGCTCACGCTTAGCGTCTGTTCTATAAGCTCATCACCGTCTTTATCGGGATCGACAACAGTCAAGGTACCACTCACGCTCTGCTCTTCGACAACATCTTCTGTGACGAAGAAGCCCTCTTCCACAGCGTTGAGGTTCAACACAGGCGCATCGTTCGTGCCGGTCACATCTATATTAATGTTATACACCGAACGCTCGCCCGACGAACTCACGAGCACCACTTGAAAGCTTTCCGAGACAACTTCGTCGTGATTCAGGCCATTGGTCTTGGCATAATTTGGATGGTCTTCACCATAGAGCGTATAGACAAACTCGCCTGTGTCTTGGTCAACGTCGATATAGCCCACTTCCCCGTCGGTCACTTCCACGATAAATGCAATGGTGCCACCTTGGGGGTCAACGGCGTTCAGTTTGCCGTTCAGGCTTGTTTCGCCGCCATACAGCGCGTTGGGATCGTCGGCATCTGCGCCTTCTGAATCACGTCCGACACCGCCTTCCACAACGCCGCCCCTCAAAGCGTCTGCGCCTGTGAGTTCTACGTCAACGTTTTGTACATAGGGTGTTGTGGGATTTGTGGGCGTTGAGGTTCCGCCAGTCCCGCCGGTTTCGCCACCTGCGGTACCCGTTCCGCCGTCGCCCGTGCCGGGAGTGCCCGTTCCGCCCGTGCCGCCTGCGGCACCTGCGGCACCTGCGCCGTCGTCTCCGGCAGGCGGCGCCGCATTCACAGGCACACCAACGCCGGAGGATGCACCTTCACCCTCGACAGGCGTCACAGAAAGACCGCCTATGGCACCGACGCCGTCGTTCAAGCTGCCACTTTCAACGCCAACGCCTGTGCCGCTGCCAAGCGGGCCGCTGCCACTTTCGTTACCGGCCGCCGGCATAATGTCTTCGCTATTCAAAGCAGCAAAAAAGTCTTCGCCGGAAATAAGTGTTTCAGCTATATAGAAATCCGGCATATTGTCCGATGAATATGTCGCATAGAAGTCAAGAAGTTCGATACGAGAACCATTCTCCTCGAAAGTAACTACGAGACTGTCGCCCTCACGCGACAATGACGCTTCAGTCGTATCAAATTCAAAGAACAAACTGTCGCCTGCTTGAGGTGATACTTGCGTTACCGCACCTTGTTCCGGTTTGAATAATTTGATTTCGGCCATATCGATTCTCCTATTTTCTAGTTTTCCATTCGTTAAAAACTTGTGCTGGGCTCAGGCGTCATAAGTTTTTCGACTTTATACACTCCCCATGGAAAAGTACGAAAAAAACGCCTGCGTCAGTTTTCGGGAAATCACCCCTACATGAGGCGACACCCTAGAATTACCGCATGCACAAAGGCATATGCGAGCTCTGTTTACGAATTCTAGAGAAACACTGATTGAAAGCCTGCTTGCCCACAAACACCTCAAGACGCATCTCGAAAAACTGATGCATGCTCATACATGCAGCGACGCTCTCGACATTCGTCCCGTGTTGCAGGGCAAAAATGCGGCTTTAACCAGAATTTTCCCATAATAAACACGTAGAATAATTACAAATACTAGATAATGAGTCGGGCCACAGAAAAAAGGAGGCCACGAACGGTCGAAGAAGAACATCGGAACCCTTCTCCGCCAGACTTATGAAGCTTACGTGCGCTCTACGCACGAGGGGCGGCACTACCCATAACAACACAAGTCCAATATAAATGTATAGGAGGGAGAGCGCTTGCAAGGCGATCCATCGGCTGTGGACAAAAGAAAAAAGCATAATATGCAACATCCACGTGCGAAGGATATAAAATATAGTCGATCATGGCAAGTGTTTTTTGCAAAAAAGTGCAAAAAAAAACTTTAAAAATATTCTTACCTTAAAGATTTTCCTCTCCTTTGCGTACCGCAAGCGTTTTTCTTGCGCCTCCCACTCGCAGAGCAGGTTGATACAGTCACGCCAACAACACAAAAAATGCGCCTTGTTTTTTTAGGGCTGTCTCTAAATAAATTCTTTTGCATTCTGCCTGCGTCAAACAGCGCTTTTTACTCCAGTCAAATACCATAAGAGTATATTCCTTCCGTAAAAAGACGTGTTTTCCTTGGCAGAAACACAAAATCTTTTTATTTAGAAACAGCCCCTAGCACTCTCAAAAGAAAAAAATAACGAACGAAGACAAAGACTCGGCACACAAGAAAATACAGAGAAAAAAAAGGAAAAGATTTTTTTTTCAAACTATAACAGACTATTAACAGAAAAAATCATCCATGTTCCCACAACGGCAAAACATGAGAGACTTGTGAGTACACAAAGCCTTTCCAGCGTTTTTGAGCCCTACCCGCTCTCGCGCATACCGCTGATTTTTACAATAAAATATAATAATTTACAGCAGTGACCCATTGCAAACACGCTTTTCAAAGCGAACGTTTTCAACAGCCTGACTGCCACAGTGCTTTGCAAAAAACATACATTTTAAAAAAAAATTCCGATTCTTCCTCGCTGCAAGGCGTTTTGTGAAAAAAATTTTTTTATATCTTTTAAAGGATTTATCTTAACGTTTCCTACTGTGCGCTTTATGCAAGAATGTTTTGTTGTCCTGTTTGTTTTGTCAATCAATGTTTGAACACTTGACGCGCATATACATCTTTTATACATTACTAACCTGGGAAATTTTTAACACTTTTTTAAGGAGTAAGAACTCATCATGTCCACAACATCGCCCCCGTCCCACGGTAACTTTGTCACACTTTCAAATGAAGAGCGCCTTTACAATCCCCCCATGCACGGACGAGACGGCGCCTGGGTGCGCGACGCTCAAGCCTATGAACACATTTGTCGCACGGCTCTTGAAGATCCCGAAGGCTTTTGGGGCTCACGAGCAAAGGAACTCCTGCATTGGTTCAAACCATGGCATACAGTCCTTGAAGCAGATCCCGCCGAACATTCATATGCATGGTTTGCGGGCGCCAAGCTCAATGCGGCTTATAATTGTATTGACAGACACCTCATCAACGGCAAGCGCAACAAAGCCGCGCTCATTTGGCAAGGTGAGGGCGAGCACGAAGTGCGTTGCTATACCTATCAGATGCTGTATACCGAGGTGTGCCGCATAGCCCACGCCTTAAGCTCTCTGCGTGTGCGCAAAGGCGATCGTGTGGCCTTATATATGCCCATGATTCCGGAGCTTGTCATTGCCATGCTGGCATGCGCACGCATTGGTGCCATTCACACGGTTATTTTTTCCGGGTATGCGGAAGGCGGCGTGCTTGGGCGTATTCAGGACTGCAAAGCCAAGGTTGTCATCACAGCCGACGGCACTGTGCGGGCGGGCAAGGTGAAGCCGCTCAAAACAAACCTTGATCCCATTATTGACAAATGCCCTTCTGTCGCACACGTTGTAGTTGTGAACCGCGCCAATCAGGACGTATACATGCATCGCAAGCGCGACATGTGGTGGCATGACCTTTTGGACGATTTCACCCTCGATGCGGATTTTCCTTGCGAAAGCATGGACGCCAACGATACGCTCTTTCTGCTGCATACCAGCGGCAGCACCGGCAAACCCACGGGCGTCATGCATGCCACAGGCGGCTACCTCACCTATGCGGCGCACACGACACAATGGGTCTTTGACATGCGCGATGACGATGTCTATTGGTGCACGGCAGACTGCGGCTGGATTACCGGACATACATATATGGTCTATGGCCCCCTCTCCCTTGGCGCCACCACCGTCATGTTCGAAAGTGTCCCCAATTATCCAAAGCCCGACAGATACTGGAGTATTGTGGAAAAATACCGCGTCAACATATTTTATACGGCGCCCACGGTCATTCGCTCGCTCATGCGCACAGGCGAGGCATGGCCGGAACGCTATGACCTTACCTCCTTGCGCATCCTTGGCTCTGTAGGCGAACCTATCAACCCGGAAGCGTGGATGTGGTACAGAAAAATCATCGGACGCGACGACCTGCCCATCATTGACACGTGGTGGCAAACAGAAACAGGCGGCGCCATGATTGCAGCCCTCCCCTATGTCACAAAACTCAAACCAGGCTCTGCGACTTTTGCCTTGCCGGGCATCGACGCCGTCGTAATGTTGGGAGATAATACCACTCAGGACGCCCATGACGAAGTCGAGGGTCGTGGCGGTCACCTTGTCATTCGCAAACCTTGGCCGGGCATGATGCAAGGCGTCTTCAATAATCCCGAAAAGTATAAATCGTACTTTGAACGCTTCGGCGGCTATCAATCAGGCGACGGCGCACGCATAGATGACGACGGCTATTTTTGGATTTTGGGACGTATCGACGACTCCATCAACGTCTCCGGTCACCGCCTCTCCACCTCAGAAATGGAATCCGCACTCGTGGCACATCCGAAAGTGGCCGAAGCCGCCGTCGTTGCCATGCCCCATGCGCTCAAGGGCGAAGCCATCTATGCCTACGTAACCCTTTGCGAAGATGTGCCATTCTCTGAAGAGTTACGCAAAGATCTGCGTCATTCCGTTCGCCGCGACATAGGCCCCTTAGCCTCTCCGGAAGTTATACAATTTGTAACAGCCATGCCAAAAACATGCTCCGGAAAAATTATGCGACGCATGCTACGCAAAATTGCTGCAGGCGCCTTTGACGAACTTGGCGATACATCAACACTCGCAAGCCCGGAAGTTATCCCAGATATTATTCATGGGCACAAAAATGTTATGGCTGGCAATGCCGAAAATACGCCATAGCAAGCACACCGTTGTTGAAGTATTGTTTTTGAAGAAAAAATGCTCCTTGTAAATATTTTTTCTTTTTTTGAGGGGGGAAGGGGATCTTTCCCCTTAGGAAGGGACAGGTGCCAAAAC
>CAYJPE010000086.1:0-11012 GCA_964371965.1 uncultured Desulfovibrionaceae bacterium | reverse complement strand
GCTTCACGCGATACAAGTACCCACGCGGGGCCTCTGGCATCCAAGTGGCTTGCCACATGATTGGCCATGGCGCCATTACCAGCAAAAATATCAATACGATTTTTCTTAATGGCGCCCCCCACATCTTGCGCAAAACCAATGGCGCGCAATGGAATGAGCGTATCCGTTGCGGCTGGAATATTGACGCCATAGGCAATGACACTGCCAAGGGGAATAAATCGTCTGTCGGTGGCAAGGCTTGCCCATGGGTCTACCACATAGCCTGTGGCACCCACAGCACCCTTTGTACCTACTTTAAAGAAAACATAGCTGGGATTTTGCTTCAATATTTCCCACACTCGATCAGGATTATTGGCAAACCACTGGCGTTGTTCTTCCACGTCACCGCGCTCCAGCAAGTCCAATTCACGCATAATTCTGCCAGAACTTATATACTTATGCCCATTTTGACCCGCATAGTTGACAATCATTGTGGAACCGTCCTCAAAAATAAGCTTACCAGAACCTTGAATTTGCAAGAAAAACACTTCGACAATGCTTTTTGCCCACGCAATTTCAAGACCGCGCCCCGCAAGCTTTTGGTCACCATCAATAACCTCGCGGCTGTGATAACGCCCGTGCTTGCGACGATAACGCGCAAGATCCGGCGGTACTTTATATATGGGGGTATAGCCTTCTTTGTACGTGCGACTTGCCTCAAGGAGCGGTTCGTAGTACGCGGAGTACATTATGCCTTCAGTGACAGGAAGCCAAACAAATTTTTCGGCAAACAAAGCCGGATTTGCGTCCAGTTGGGGCAGGAGGTTATGCAGTGTATTCAGCGTTTGCAACATCTGTCCCCACGTAAGCTTGAGTCCTGGCCTGTTGATGGCCAATTGCGAGGACTTCTTTCTTTTGACATAGGCCAAACTTTTTTGCAGTGTAGGGGCAAGGTCTTGCCACGATGCGAGGTATTGATTGCTTGCCTTGAGCTGGCTTAAGAAAAACTGCGCACTTTCAAGATTCTTCCCGTCTACAAGAGGTGGACCCGGAGGTGGAGGCGGTACGTCCTTTTGACAAGCGCTTGATAAGAGGACACAGGAAAAAAAGAAAACAAGGCTACAGTAATATGCAAGTCTTTTCATTGTTTTGCCACATTGTATAGACATAATACGTGTTTTTCCTACTATGTTAAACAAATTTTAAGGAGTAAATCATGAGGGCGACACCGGAATGTTGGCTCACACATCGAGTTTCTTATGGAGAAACAGACGCGATGGGCGTCGTTTACTACGCAGAATATTTACACTTTTTTGAACGCGCCAGAAGCGAGCTCATCCGCAACTTTGGCATGAGCTATGGGGACGTAGAAAAACGTGGCATTCTTATGCCCGTGCGTGAAGCTTCGTGCCGCTACCGTGCCCCTGCTCGATATGACGATCTTATCCATATTTATGTTGCCATTTCTCATTGGAGTCGAGCATCTGTCACCTTCATATACGAAATATACAGCGAAGACAAGAAAAAAGTGCTGACTACCGGTAGTACTCAAAATGCCATTGTTACGCTGGAGGGGAAGCCTTGCGCCATACCTCATTGGCTGAGAGAACTGTTTTTGTCACCATAAAAGACTGAGAATCTTGCGGTTTTTAAATTTCTCCGCATCTTGCTCTTTTTCTGTATATTTGATAAAGAAATTCATTCTTATGAATTCACTGCGCATCTCTTTGCACATAAAAGGTCATATTATGCAAAAAATCTCTTTTAGTACTGAAAATGTCCATTGCGCCAATTGTTCCGGTCGCGTGGAAAAAATTCTTAACGCTCTGTCAAATGTAGACAGCGTGCGCGTCAATGTCCTTCGGAAAACCATGGAAGTGACTTTTCATGAGGAAAATACCTCGAAAAATGTTATATCTATCCTTGATACCATGAAGGACGCGGGTTATGGTGCCGCACTTTTGCAAGAGCCTCCTGTGAAAAAGTCTCCTGTCTTGCAAGAAATTATCCCTGTACACGCTCTTACGCATCACAAAGCACCTGCAAACCCATCTACGAGCAAGACGAAAGCAGAGCACACGCCCCACACAATACATGAGCTGCCAAAGCCTCTTCTGCCTCTTTTACGGTTAACCGCCTTCATCTTTGAGCTGCCAAATCCTCTTCTGCGTTCTTTATTGTTGTCCGCTCTTATCATGTACGTGGCTATGGGTCCATTGCCTGCCCCCATGGCTCAATGGCTTCGTGTGGATAGCGCGCTGCTCTGCGCACTCCTTCAGGCACTTTTATGCGCACCCGTATTGTACATCCATCGAAGCATGTTTTTTTCAGGCTGGCGGGCTTTAAAAGGAGGCAGCCCCAATATGGACAGCCTCGTGGGGCTTGGCTCCGGCGCGGCGATACTTTTTGGCGTATATGCTCTTGTACGTATGTTTTTTGCAGAAATGGCCACGCCACCGGACGCAGTCACGGTACAACATTGGGCACATAATTTGTATTTTGATGCCGCAGCCATGATTGTGGCGCTCATCGGCCTTGGTAAGCATTTTGAAGATAAGGCACGTGGTCGGGCGGCAAATGCCATAGACAGCCTCATGCGCCTTGCCCCCACAAAGGCAGTACGCCTTGAACGTGGGAAGGAAGTGACCATAGCCACAAGCAGCATAGAACAGGGAGACACGCTTGTTGTCCACGCAGGACACAGTATCGCTGTGGATGGTATTGTCATTATGGGTACGGCTTTTGTGGACGAATCCTTCTTGACGGGAGAAAGTGCCCCGGTGGAAAAGCACGAGGGCGATACTGTGATTGGCGCGACGGTGAGCACGTCCGGCTTTTTTCACATGCGTGTCACGGGCATAGGAGAGGAAACAACGCTTGCAAAAATTGTGCGTTTGGTGGACGAGGCCATGACAAGCAAGGCACCCATTGCGCGCTTGGCGGATCGTATAAGTGCTATTTTTGTGCCTGTTATTATAGGCATTTCATTTGTCACATGCCTTGTATGGCTTGTGCTTGGCTATTCCATAGAATTTGCCATGGCTCGTGCCATTGCAGTACTTGTCATATCGTGCCCGTGTGCCTTGGGGCTTGCCACACCCACAGCCATTATGGTGGGTGCAGGTATAGGTGCAGAAAAAGGTATTCTTTTCAAGTCGGCAGCTGCATTGGAGCGCTTGAGCACCGTGGATACCGTTGTGCTGGATAAAACGGGCACACTTACTCACGGTAAAGCTGTTGTGACGGACATCTTGCCCTGTGCGCACACGACAGAAGAACAGGTGCTGCACTTTGCTGCCAGTGTGGAACGCCTTTCGGGGCATCCCTTGGGGCAGGCTATTGTTCGCGAAGCCCATGAGCGCAACGTGGCGCTCTTGCCTTCTGAGCATTTTACGGAACTGAAAGAAATACCGGGTCTTGGCTTAGCCGCTGTTGTACGGTCAGAGGAGTCTGGAGATACAAACGGAACGGAACAGCGCGTTTTGGCCGGTAATGTGCGTTTATTGGCAGCGGAGGGTATTGTCCATACGCATGACACTGGGCTCGATGACGAAACACTTGCTTCTGCAGGGAAAACTGTCCTATATTTTGTACAAGACGGTATCATTCAAGGGCGTATTGCCGTGGCCGATGCCGTGCGTAAAAGCAGCGCAACGGCGGTACAAAACTTACGCACACATGGCCTCACTGTCCTTATGCTCACAGGCGACAGTGCCACAACAGCCCGCGCCGTGCAGCACAGTGTGGGTGTTGATCAAGTGTTCGCAGAAGTGAGACCGGACGAGAAAGAGAGCAAAATACGACATTTGCAAAATGCCGGTCATAGCGTTGTTATGGTGGGTGACGGTATAAACGATGCGCCGGCACTGGCACGAGCCGATGTGGGGATGGCCATTGGTGCAGGGACAGACATTGCTATGAAAACGTCTGATGTGGTGCTTATGCACAGCGATGTGGCACATGTGGAAAAAGCGTATAGACTGAGCAAGGCGGTTATGCGCACCATCAAGCAAAATCTTTTTTGGGCATTTGCGTATAATATCGTGCTTATTCCTGTGGCAGCGGGGCTTTTCTATGTACCGTGGCACATAAGTCTCAATCCCATGTTGGCAGCGGCAAGCATGAGCCTAAGTTCGTTAACTGTGGTAGGCAATGCCTTGCGATTGCGTCAGTCAAGGAAAAAGGTATTTCAATAGACGAAAGAAAACGCCGTGTATATGTTCTACACGGCGTTTTTTTGTGTTTTTTGTCTTATTGTTCAAGCCATGCAGTCAGCTGTGTTATTTGTGCGGCAACGGAGGCAGGGCCGGTGCCACCGTGCGTCTCACGTCTGTGAACGGCAGCGTTGTAATCAAGAACATCATAAACAGCCTTGTCAATGTGAGGACATATGGACTTGAGCTCGTCAAGGCTCATATCTTCAAGCCCCTTGCCTGCTTTTTCGGCGGTGGCAACGGCTGTGCCCGTCATATGATGCGCTTCTCGAAAGGGAACACCCTTGCCCACAAGGTAGTCTGCCAGTTCCGTAGCGTTGAGAAAACCTGCCTTGCATGCCGCAAACATGCGTTCCGGGCAGAATGTCAGCTCATCAAGCATACCGGTCATAAGCATGAGCGACTGTTGCAATGTAGAGTCTGTGTCAAAAAAGGGTTCTTTATCTTCTTGTAAGTCACGATTATACGTGAGAGGCAAGCCTTTGAGCGTGGTAAGTATGGCTGTCAGATTGCCGTACACACGCCCCACTTTACCGCGCATAAGCTCTGCCACGTCGGGATTTTTCTTTTGGGGCATCATGGACGAGCCTGTAGAATAGGCATCAGACACGCGCACAAAGCCAAAGGCGGGGTTTGCCCAGAGTAAGATCTCTTCGCAAAAACGCGACAGATGCATCATGGTGCACGAAGCCACAAAGAGACTTTCCACCACAAAATCTCTGTCGGCCACAGCGTCCATGGAATTCTGAAAAACACCATACATATCAAGATCTTGAGCGACGCTATGAGGGTCAAGCGGATAGGTTGTGCCGGCAAGAGCACCTGCTCCCAAGGGAGAGATGCGTACGCGACGCTCGCACTCGTCCATACGCGCCACATCGCGACGCAACATCCATGCATATACAAGCAGATGGTGAGCAAGGCTGACAGGTTGCGCTGGCTGCAAATGTGTATAGCCCGGCAATATGTCGTCAATATGAGCACGTGCTTTTTCCACAAAGGCTTGTATGAGCGCGCGGCTGAGCTCCTGCCACGCACGCAAGGCGTCGGAAATATACAAGCGAAATGCAAGCCCCACTTGGTCGTTGCGACTGCGCCCTGTATGCAATTTCTTGCCCACGTCACCCACAAGGGCTGTGAGGCGCGCCTCAATGTTCATGTGCACGTCTTCAAGCGCTGTTTTCCAAACGAATTCACCGGCACGTATTTCGGCCTGCACGGTATCAAGACCTTCCGTGAGGACGCGGGCTTCGTCTGATGTCAGCACGCCTTGACGTGCCAGCATACGCGCATGTGCCTTTGAACCGGCTATATCGTGGGTAGCGAGCGCCTTGTCGTAGGAGCAAGATTCCGTATACTGCGCCACAGTTTCCTTGGGGCCTTGGCTGAATCGCCCGCCCCAGCTCGCGTTTTGAGCTGTATTTTTTTGAGCCATTGTGCTTACCTACACTCTTTTTTTCATGGCAGCAAAGGTGCGCAAACGCAAACCATTGAGACGAATGAAGCCGGCGGCATCTTTGTGATCATAGGTGGCGCACTCTTCAAATGTGGCTAAGTCGTGGCAGAAGAGCGTGTTCGGCGATGTACGATTGAGAGGCCATGCAGTGCCTTTATACAACTTGAGCGTCACACTGCCTGTCACCGTTTCTTGCGCTTTGTCCATGAGAGCCTGCATGGCTTCGCGTTCCGGCGCAAACCAAAAACCATTATAAATAGCGGTAGAATAGCGTGGTACCAACATATCACGCACGGCAAGCACTTCGCGGTCAAGGCAAATGCCTTCCAAATCTCGGTGCGCTGTATGTATAATGGTGCCTCCGGGTGTTTCATACACGCCGCGGCACTTCATGCCCACAAAGCGGTTTTCTACCATATCAAGCCTGCCAATACCATGCTTGGCGCCAAGGGCATTGAGGTGTTTAATAAGGGTTGCTGGTGACATGCCCACACCGTTGACGGCCACGGGATCGCCTTTTTCAAAGTCTATGGTGATGATGTCTGCCGTATCAGGTGCTTCTTCCACAGGTGCGCACAGGCGATGACATTGGGCATCGGGGCTTTGACCCGGGTCCTCCAACTCTGCTCCTTCAAAGCTGCAATGCAACATGTTTTCATCAATGCTGTAGCGTTTTTGGGCGCTAGAAATGGGTATATTATGCTGTTCGGCAAAGGCATTGAGGGCTGTGCGTGACATAAGATCCCATTCGCGCCACGGAGCGATAACATGGATATCAGGGGCAAGAGCGTTCACAGAAAATTCAAAGCGTACTTGGTCATTGCCCTTGCCTGTGGCACCGTGGGCTACGGCATCGGCACCCTCAGCGCGTGCAATGTCCACGAGGCGTTTGGATATGAGAGGGCGAGCAATAGATGTGCCAAGCAAGTAACGGCCTTCATAAAGGCCGCAAGAGCGGAGCATGGGGAACACGTAGTCGCGGGCAAATTCTTCTTGCAAGTCTTCCACATACGCTTTGACAGCACCAGTTTGCAAAGCTTTTTCTTCCACTCCGGACAAATCTTCGCTTTGCCCAAGGTCAGCTGTCATGGTGATAACTTCGCAATTATAAGTAGTCATGAGCCATTTGAGAATTACTGATGTGTCCAAGCCGCCGGAGTAGGCAAGGACAACTTTTTTGACTTTTTGCATAAAAAATTCCTTTGTGCTGGGGTTTGTGCGAAAATGCCGATGACAATCTGGTGAATATATATAAACAAAGTGTGTGCGATGCATAAAAAAATCCGAACATGCTCCATGCTCGGATATGCATCACTTGCTGAAAAAACACGAAATCGCAGACTGTTTAAAAAGTACCACATACAAAAAGGCGCAAAAAGCACGCATATGCATGCTTAAAGGAACGAAATCCATACTGCTTTTTATGCCCCTGGTGTCGTAAATGGCACTTTTTCAACAGCTTGACATATGTCAATTAACCACAAGTTCCGCTGCTAGCGCAACCACCGCAAGCACTGCCGGATGACGGCAAGGGCTTTTGGGGGGTAACGGCAAAACCCATGTAACCAAAGTCAAGGCTTACGCCTCCAATGGAGTCCAATAACTCTTTGTTCAGGCAAAAGGTAAATTCTTTTACTTCAAAAATGTTATCATCATCGTTTGGCTCATCCAGAGCCAATACCAAGCGCGGGCCGCTTCAGCCACCGGGCGCCAAGTATATACGAATAGAACTCTTTTCTTTTCCCTCAAAGTAGGCTTCAAGCTCTTTGTGGGCGCTGTCAGATACTTCAACCATAAAAGGCCTCCTCACTGTTAATAACACCTTCCTACTATAAACACGAAACAATCTCTTGTCAATGAGGCATCTGCCTTATACATTTTTTTCTTTAGGCGCTGTCATCAAGTTGCGAATTTTTGTATTATATCAAGGAAGACAAGCTTGCTTTACAGGCATATACTGTTATGGTATTTGACGGAAAAAGCAAGCGAAGCCTGACGCAGAGCCCGCTTCGATAAGGGCGAAAAGGCGCATTTGACGACAGCGCCTCGCGAGTGTTGCAAAAACATGTGCTTCCAAGTGTATAAACGCTTTTTATAGAAGGGTTTCACCAAGTGAGCCTGACGCAATCGGAGGGCAATGGCAACATGTTGAAAAACTCCCCATTTGCAGATTCTTCAAAAAAGCTGATCTACAAGGAAATGAAAAAATCTAATCATTACATACAATTAGATACGCATAAGATGTCTGGATTTTTCGTTGACGCAGTAGATTGCCTTTTTTCAACAACTTGATAAGACAGTGCCTCATATATTGCATCGTCAAAATTACTTGCACACGAGCTGACAAATTGCTTTGCATTCAACAAAAAATAATATAACAAGACAAGCGGTGACGTCTTAGCAGTCACAAAATAGCATTGGAGGAATGTATGCCCACACAAACTGTCTCCTTGGGAAGCCTAAGTCTTGACTTACCCATTTTACCCATACCAAATACCAATCTCAGTATCTTAGCTTTTGACAGCTTTGGAAAAACACAGCTTATCCAAGACATTGCCCATGAAGCTGCCTCGTGCTTCACAAAACCTGACTATATCATTTGTCCAGAGGCCAAGGCCATTCCCTTAGCACAAGAAATGTCACGCTTATGGAATATTGATTATTATGTTCTGCGTAAGCAAAGAAAGCTCTATATGCAAGAGCCACATTGCCTTGAATTGCGTTCCATAACGACCATGGAAGACCAAAAGTTGTGGTATGACAAGGGTGCCATGGGGTTCATGGAAGGCAAAAAGGGCATGATTTTTGACGATGTGGTTTCTACCGGGGGAACGTTGCGCGGACTTGTCACCTTTGCAGAAAAAAACAATCTTGAGATTTCAACAATTTCAACAATTTTTTTAGAGGGAAAGAGTGATCTTGTGGATGAGATTCGTGCGCGATACGCATTTGAATACTTGGGCTACTTACCACTTATTGAAAGTCCCTTATAGGAGAATATACTTCTTAAACAGCAACAAAAGGCCATTCGTATGTCAAGGAGTATATTAAACACAGTGGGATTTATTGCGGCTCTCATTTTGCTCTTGTTTTTCGCAGGTGTACAGTTCGTGTTCGAAGTGTACACACGTGGACAAGTTATCGCCATCAATGAAGCAAAGCGTATTACTATCGATTTAAAAAACATACACACAGCAGATGCATCTTTCAACGATAAATCTGTCTTTGCACAAGGCCATATCACGACAAATGAGGAACTTGTCGACTCGCGTTTCGGCGTTCGCACAACAAATCTCGGCCTTATAAGATCCGTTGAATATTATCAATGGAATAGAACATCAGGAAGAGGAACGCATTATATCAAGCGCTGGTACACTTCACCGGTAGACAGTACAGACTTTCCGGAAGATAAAAAAAATACTGCCATCACTCACATAGATACGGTGCGGCAGTTTACGAGTAATGCGCACTTAGGTGCCTATAAGGTTGATCCGCACTTGCTGGGTAATCTTGATAACAACACTTTGAGCATACAGTTTTCTCAAGCCGAGCTTGACGAGATGCATGAGACCATGTTGGCACAAGCGCAAGGGAGCAAGCCCCAAGCAGACAGCATGAAGGAATACTATGATGACTTGGCAAACAACAGAAATCCGGAAAAACTTGTCAAAGTTGTTGGTAATTATCTTTTTTATGGCGAAGATGTAAACGATCCTCACATCGGGGATATGCGCGTTCAGTTTTTGGCTGTTCCCATGCAAAAAGCGAGTTTGGTAGGGAGCGTTGTCAATGGAACGCTGGGGCCTTTTATAGATTCACACGGAGAAAGCGTTGAAATTATTCGACCAGGCACGATAAGCATGCAAAAATTGTTGTCTGACAGAGAGGATTCACACGAAATACTGCTCTGGATGATGCGCATTCTTATGACCATTTTCCTTGCTGCAGGTTTCAGCGCTCTGGGCGAGCCAATCACCAGGGTCTGCTCTGGCGTGCCCGTCATACGTACGCTTTATGCTATACACCCATGGCTTTTTGCTGCGGTCATCGCACCTATTGTGAGCCTATTGATTACGGGCATTGCCTTCATGTTTTAACTTGGACTTTTTACAAAGAGGGGACAAAAGGACGATCTTTTTGAAAAAAGAATTTCTTGCTCACACAGACATTTAAAGAAAAAAGGAGTTTTGTATGTCAGAAAGCATACTAAAATCATTGCAATTTATTGTGGTTTTCATTTTTCTCTTACTTTTCGCAGCCGTACAGTTAGGATTTGAAGTGTACACACGTGCACAAATTACCGCTATAAATGAAGCAAAAAGTCTGACTGTCGATTTAAAAAATTTAAACACTGTCGATGCATCTTTGAACGATAAATCTGTCTATGCACAAGGCCAGATCACGACAACTGAAGAACTTGTCGATTCGCGTTACGGCATTCGCACAAAAAACCTCGCCCTTATAACATCCGTTGAATATTATCAGTGGGATAAAAGGTCAAGAAAAGGAAAAACTCGCTATGACCTAGGGTGGCACAATTCACCAATAAACAGTGCAGACTTTGCGGACGATAAAAAAAATACTGTCATCACGCATATAGACGCTACGCGACAGTTTACGAGCAATGCGCGTTTAGGTGCCTATAAAGTTGACCCACACTTGCTAGACAATCTCCCCCAAAAAAACTTGGGCGTACAGTTTTCTCAAGCCGATCTTGACAAAATGCATGAGGCCATTTTGGCACAAGCGCAAGGGAGCAGCACCCAAGCAGACAGCATTAAAGAATATTATGATGACTTGGCAAACAACAGAACGCCGCAAAAACTTGTCAACGTTGTTGGTAATTATCTTTTTTATGGCGAAGATATAAACGATCCCGACATCGGGGATGTGCGCGTTCAGTTTTTGGTTATTCCCATGCAAGAAGTAAGCTTGATAGGGAACGTTGCCAATGGTACATTGCGACCTTTCAAAGATTCACATGGGAAAGTCGTTGAACTGATTGGCGCAGGCAAAATAAGCAAGCAGGTATTGTTGTCTAGCGGAGAAGAATCAAGCAAAATATTTCTCTGGCTCATACGAATTGTTATGGTCATTTTCATTGCTGTATCTTTACGATATATAGGCGAACAAATCACCAGAGTCTGCTCAGGCGTGCCCGGTATTAATGTACTTCTTGCCGTAAGTCCATGGCTTTTTGCTGTGGTCATGGCGCCCATTGTGAGTCTCCTGATTGCGGGTATTGGCTTCATCATCTAGGGACTGTCTCTAAGGAAGCACTAATTAAGTAAAAGTATATATAAAATCTCTTATACAATTCCTATCTCAGTGAGAGGAATAATTAAAGCGTTTTGAGGGGATGG
>CAYJPE010000085.1:0-11154 GCA_964371965.1 uncultured Desulfovibrionaceae bacterium | reverse complement strand
GGATAAAAGTCAAGTAATTTTAGTGTGATATTGCTTTTTCAGGGTCAACTACATATCATTGCGAATATTATAACATTTTTAATCATAAAGCATGGATATTTATATGGAGATTGGTTTGAAGCATATAAAAAGAGATGGGAGGAATTGTACGAAGAACAGCGAAGTGCATCAGAGTGAATGTTGACTTTGAGATACACCATGTTTCTTTGCAAAAAATTCATAAAAAATTTGTAATAAATCTTTTTTGAGTGTATCTGTGATATTAGCACCAATCAGATTATGGTATCCATATTTGTCAATATAGTCAGGATGCGTGACAAACCAACACTCAGAGTTTCGTGCGGCATGTAGATTATAAGTATTGATGTCAAATTCTATGCAACCTATGGAGCCGATAAGTAATTTTTTATTGTGAATTGGGAGAATGATACTTACATCATTTTCGCCAGAATTAAGCAAAAAAGGGAAAACACCCTGATTTGTTACTGTTAAGCTTACGCAATCCGGCAGAATCACCTCAGTTTCATGCTCGTATATCTTCCAGCGAAATGCCATGAGCCATTCATTGATTAAGTTCGTTGTGTAATATTTTTTTAAGATGTTTTTATGAAATCCCTGTAACATATGAGGCAAGGATTTTTGAAATTTTTCTCCGAATTGAGCAAGTAAAAAGTGCGAATTTGCAAAACATTCGTCTAGTATACGCGGGTGTTCTAATAGAATTTTTTTTATAATATATATTGTTTTTGCTTTTATAATAAAATAAGATTCTTCTAAATTATGTGGCATTATTTTTTCAACTTCTTTGCCTATGTATATATCTATATCACTTGTAAATTTGTCTACCAAAAACGCTAGTATTGCTTTTTGATGTTTTTCATTTACAAATTCTTGATATAGATTATCAATTGTAAATCTAAAAAAATCTCTAAAAAACTTCGTCCTTACATTAAAATGCCATACAATTTCAGAAGCATCGCTTGGTGCTACTTCCTCATTATGGGATGCTTCTCGTAAAGAACGCAAAAGCGGTGCTATACGATTTTTTTCATGAGTTGATATGGTATCATCAAGAAACATATCGTCATTTGAAGAGTAAAAGTTTTTTTCAAAACCAACACTACGAGTATTGACAATATTTGCTGTTTCGTTGCCTTTGCGGAAGCACGCAACCGTTTTGCCATCACTAGAAAATCCACGCAAAAGCATTTGGGGTACATAGTGCTGATTTATACATGTATTATTTTTTTTACTCATATGTAATAATCACTCAATGTGCCGCATAAAAAAATTATTACTTAGGATATCACCAAGAAAGACACCCCCCCTCGCCTCACCATCAACCCCATAAAGCTCACCAACAGCCACATCAAGCTCATCATGCAAGCTCCGCAGTCTCGCCACATTCCCCTGCTCAAAAATCACCTTATCTCTACTTGTAAGGCTTTCCCCATCTTGCACCAGCTCAAGCACATTGTAAAGTGCTGTAAGCGTCAATTTTGGATATTTTTTCTGTACTTCTTTGCGGTGAGCGTCCAGTCTTGCAGCAATATCGCGAATTTTCTGCTTTTGCTCTTCTGTACATTCAAGCAAGGGGAAGGTGTCAAAGCATTTTTGGATGTAGACGAAATCATTTTTCATGCGGGAACCTACAGCCTCAGCCCATTCACGATGAATACGACTTGAAAGAATGCCCAAAATATAGGCATCATCCGTAGCAATCGCCACCACTCCCGCATCTGGCAAAATATCACGGTCAACAAATGTAAAAACACGGTGTTTTGCTGTGCGTGACGTGACAATATATCGTGGCAAGCCCTCAATCACGTTTCGCATTGCTGGACGCGGTCTTTCAAAAAGCCACCACTCTTCACGCAGGCGGGCATTGCTCTTTGTCTCCCTTTCTGGTTTCACGTTTTCCAAAAGCCATTGATACACCAAAGGAAATCTTGCTTTGACTTCACTCTCTGGTAAACCATACATATCAATGACCATCACATCGCGCGAAATGCCCATAATATCACGTCCATTGAGATAAGGCCGCATATGCTTCTCAAGCCCGGGCACAGTGCCAAGGCCAAGCCGCCGCGCTTCCTCTTGGGTCACAATAAAACCCGTCCCATTGACACTGACACCAGTAAAAGCCATGTCTTTGTTGGCCTCAATCACCTGCACCTTGCTAAAATCAACGCCGATGCTGAGAGTCGCATGAATTTTGCCACGCTCCTCGGAGAGCCTTACGCGTCCATCTGTGGTCTCCGCGCCAATAACCGTCGCAAGTACCCCGTCCTGAATACCCGCCTCAACGACAGTCATGGCAATGCGCACCGACGCGCCACTGCTTGCCCCGCCATCGCCCCACACCGTGCCGCCAATATGCCACGGATGTGAGGGCACAGCGTACACAATGGACAGCGGTCGGTCACTCTCCAAAAACAGCTCCATCACACCACGATTTTGCAGTTGGTTGATGGTGCTTGTGGTAATAAATCCAAAGCGTTTTGTCTTGCCGTCTTGTACAAACTTTGCCGCCCTGTACCACCAATACATGACATAGTCAGAGCTTGCAGCAATCATAGGATATGCTTGCCGCAAGGCATTTGTATAGCCCATGCCAAAGGCTTCATTCATCTTTGAGCCGCCCACAAATGGTGGATTGCCCACGATGTAGTCGGCTTGTGGCCATACGTCAGATTGCGCACTTGTCCCGTTACCACGATACAGCAACACGGCGTCCCGCAGTTCCACAGAGCGGACATTGCCGAAAAGCGTTTCCTTGGGATTGACCTTTCCGTGGATGGCGTAGTGCTTTTGTAAATATGTCAACCATAGCACCAGCTCAGAAATATCCACGGCACGGGGCACGACCTCAATGCCCTTGAACTGTCGCGGATTGACAGCGTAGCCCCTGTCCACAATCTGCGTTTCGCTCAAGCCCATATCCCGCAGAGCTTGCACCACTTCTGCCTCAAGCTCTTTGAGCAAGGACAGCGTCACAGCCAAGAACACACCGCTCCCGCAGGAAGGGTCAAGGACGGTGACTTCACTCAAGTCTTTATGGAAACCGTGGACAGCTTCAACGGCGGCCTCATGTTTACCCGCATTCACATGGGCAAGCACGGCCTCTTGCGCTGTGTGCCACTGCTCACGCAACGGTTCCATGACCGTAGGCACAACAAGGCGCTCCACATAGGCAGTGGGCGTATAGTGCGCTCCAAGCGCGTGACGCTCTGTGGGGTCAAGTGCCCGTTCCAGAAGGTAGCCGAAAATAGCGGTATCCACCGCTGCCCAATGGGCATGAGCGGCGCGATGCAAGAGTGCCACTTGTTTCTTTGTAAGGGGCAATGCGTCCACATTATCAAAGAGGTAGCCTTGGAAACGCAAAACCTGTTCTTCCACAGGGTAGGCGTCGCCTGTGATACGGAGCACTTGCCAGAAGTCCGTGGCCTGTTCCACAAATATATCAGGATTATTGAGGGTATTTGTCAGAATATCCGTAAAGGCATTGTACTCCACGAGTCCTACGTCCTCGGCGAACATGGTGAAAATACAACGCATCAGAAAAAGCGAAACTGTACCTTGCTCGTGCCCGCTTTCTTCTAAATCGGTGGCAAGGTCGGCAAGCTGGACGGCAAGCTCTCGTGTGACCTTGGCAGAGCCACGCGCCGCATCGAGAATGAGAGGGTTTGTCCAAATGCGTTTGAACATGGCAAGCACATGGGGCTTGCGCAAGTCCTCAAGGGTGATGCGGTGCTCCTTTGCCGATGGGAATGGGGTGTAAGTGCCCACTCCGTTGAAATCGGCGTACACTTCTATGACATGCCCGATGTCACTCACGATGAGAAATGGCGGCTTGCCCTCGTCTGGATGCAAAGAGCGGGCGTAGCGTTCGCCTTGCGCTTTGGCGTCAAGCATGGCCTTGTCCCATGCCTTTGTGTCGCGAACGGCTGTGCCTTTTCGCCGCGGGCCGTGCTCGCCCTCTGCTTTGCGGTCGCTTCCTTGCTTGGACTCCCAAATGAAACAGCCCCGCTTGTAAAGGTCAATGCGCCCGTAAGACTTTTTGCCCGTTTCGGGATTTACAAACTCGACGCTTTTTTCAAAAGTATATGTGTTGTCGGGAACATGCGCCCGTGGTGACGATGGTCGTGGCACGTCGAGAAGGTCGCACAGCTCGTTCAAAAAAGACTGAGAAGAGCCGAGTTCACTGCCGCCCGATGGCGTCCATTTCAAAATAAAGGCTTCTACTGGTGGCAAGTTTAACCTCGCTTTAGCGATATGTACGTCCGTGATAAGGTGAATGCAAGAAATGCAGAGCAGAAAAAATACACAGAAAAAATCTCGTTGTCGTGCCATGAACATCTCCAAGCACTTGGGGGTATAATAGCTTCCAAGTGAACAATGTCAAGATGATAGCATGAAATCAGCGCTAGATACAGGTATGAATTTTAGGTTATACATTTTATTATAGCAAGCAAATTTGCTGGCTAGTAAAATATAAATTTTTTTATACAGTATCATAATGGATGAAAACAAACCTCCTTGTCCTTTTGGGGAAATTCTCGTGAACGCGCGTAAAGAGCGCGATATTTCGCAGTACCAGCTTGCAAAACTGATAGGCCGCAATTCACGCCAACTTGCAAAAATTGAAAAGGGCAAGAATGAACCGAGGTTAAGCACCATTATTTTGTTGGCAAAAGCCCTTGATATGGATGTGTATGACTTGATTCGTGAGACGGTGGAGAAAATGCAACAAAGCTGAAGAAAGACGCTTGGGCGACTCTCCGCAAGAAATGCCACGATACGTTTTGTAAAAGAAAACACTCTTCCTAACACGACAGCTCTCCGATGTTGCTTAAGACAGCAATCACCGAAATAGCAATTGCCGGGAGCTCAAAACCGCTAACAGTCGGCGGGATTATTTCCCCTTTGCATGAAAGAAGTGTTCTATTCTCCGCACTCCCGACATGTGTAAGCAAAGAGACCGTGCTTGATAAACAAGCACAGTCCGCACATGTCGGCGGCGGTTCCGCTGTTAGTTAAAGTAGTGTTTTGAGCACCGAGTGGGAGTATGGCGTAAAGTAGGGCGAAAGGCAAGGGGTATTTGGAATGAGAAAACATTCATTGCGAGACGACTCCCAATGAAAAAGCTTTTACCTATGTGTACTTGAAGGAATTTTCAAGTGATTATAAAACATGAAGATTGCGACAAAATATTAGACCTACAAAGCAAACATATTTCCTGATATAATAGAGGTTTATTGCTATGAAAAAATGTATATATTGCAACGAGAATGAAGCAAATTCTAGTGAGCACATTTTACAAGAATCACTAGGTTCGCCTTGGCAAGAAAAGGGAATATTATGCCATACATGTAATGCTCTCTTTGGACGCACTATTGACAAAAGTGTTTTTGATACTTTTGTTTTTTTTATTAATTATTTGGGTATATGCGGGAAAAAGAAATCTGTTCCTCCCGTCGAAGGCATAACGCATGATGGAAAAAGATTTAAGCGCGACGGAGGAAACGCTGAAATTTCTTTCACAGCTGACAAAACAATAGAGCTAATTGAAAATACTAATAACTACAGAAAGTTTTCTGTCACTTCCTCTGGGAGTGAGCTAAAAAAACTTTGTGAAACTTTGGCAAAAACGAATGAGGGGTTTAAAGTAGATACTCATTTTCAAGGCTTCGTGACGCATAACATTGGAGCAATGCATTATAAATTCTCTGTTACCACGGCGACATTTTTTGCAATGTATAAAAGCTGTCTAAACTATGCAGCAACATGTCTGCCAGATAGTTTATCGCTGCTGTATGAATCTGCAAAGTTTGTATATAGTTTTGCAATGTCAGCATCAACGAAATCACAAAAAGAAATAGACTATAATGAAGAATTTGATATTATTAAAAAATATATAAAGGTTGAGTTCAATTCTGCTCTCGAAATAGATATTTTCAAAAAAAACGCACATACTCTAATAGCTTTTACATATCAAAAAAAATTATATTTGGGGGTAATATTATTTAACAAAATTCACTTTTTCTACGAAATATCTTGCAATTATAATATTGATGACTTTATAAAAATAACAAGCATAGACTATGTAAATAGAAAATACTCTAGTATTCAAGTAGATTATAAATACTTTATTGAAAATTCCCGCATTAAAAATGTAAAAAAAGAACAAATTAATGAAATACTTATGAAGCAAATTGAAGAAACAATTCCTCTATGTTTAGAGAGCGATTTTAAAAAAAATATTGAAGTACTTCTACTTGATGGAGGGATTTGTGACTTTATCACTCTTGCCAAAAAACAGTTTATTGGTCTCATTGAAGAACGTATCCGTGAACTTTATAAAATACTCGCGCAAAATAAGGAAGTAAAAAATTTTTGGGATTCTGATAGAGGTAGCATCATGATACATACGTTATCTAGTGGAATGGATCTTGAAAAAGCTGGATTGGAAATATCTCAAGAAGCATATTGCCGGATGATGTTTTGCGCTTTTAAGACTTATCCTAACATTGAGGAGCTGGCAATAATGTCGCTTCGCACTTCATAATATAATAGAGGAAACACTGATTAAATGTCTTTTTGCCCTCTAACGGCGTCAGACTCACTTTGCTAAACACTTATATATTACTTATATACTACAGCTTATCAAAGTTCGTATTCCTTGTTAGAGAATAAAAATCCTATTAAATCAGCGTTTCCTAGAATACTTTTTCTCAATCAAAGACATAGACACTTTGGACATGTATCCACGAAGCACGGGAAAGACCGCAAATGTTATGTTGTATTCTCTGAGTAAGCGCAAAATGTTTGTTTCGCATTCATCGTAAAACATCTCAAAATTCTTGTTTCTTTTTATCATGCCCCCATCTTCGCCTGTGTTCCGTCACTGGCAGTTTCCACATCTCGCCGCAAAGCCTCCCGTGGCTTCCATTCACTCACATAGCCCGCATCATCCTGCATTCTTTGCAGTTCCCGAATGACGGCGCCGTGATTTTCACGCACCAAGGCCAGTTCCTCTTGCTGGGCAAAGGGTTTGTCCAGCGTGGCCTTGATGGTCTCCATTTCCGCTTGCTCCTTCTTGTTGTTTACGCGGTAGTTCTCCATCATTTTATCCATGCCTTTGTCCAAGAAATTGTCCACACGCTGAAAAAAGCCCGACAAGCTCAGTTTATCTTCAAAGGTATAGGTCAAGTTTTCGGGCGCATACTCGATGTCGCCCTTGCCCTTGAGCGTGAATGAAAACTGCTCCGACTGCGGTCTCGCTCTGGCGCAAATGGTAAAGCCTCTGTATTGGCCGACTAGGGCACTTTTGCCTGTTTTCATGCTCTCTTTGACGCCGCCCACCACAAAATTCTTCAATCTATCACTGTCTTTATCCGTATGAAGCTTACCCTCATGGAAAAAGTGCAAGCGGATTTTTTCTTTGCCAGCGTCCGTGTACTTGTCGGTGTTGCTGTCACGATGCGCTACGTCCGCCCTGTGGCTGGCCTCACGCTTTGCCAGACGCGCATCGGCACTGGCAAGCACCTTCAGATTGTCCCGCATTCGGTGTTGTGCCCGCTGATATTGTGAATACAGTGCCTCAAGCTTGCGCAAATCACTTGCAAGCTGAACTTGCATGAGGATAAGCGGATTGCCCGAAGCGGCGGCCTTCATTTCGGCGGCATTGGCGGCCTCCGATTGTACGTCCTCAATGTTTCTTTGCAGTAAATCACCCTTGCGGAATTGCTCAATAGCCGCCGCTTTGTATTCTATGGTCTGCCACATACGGACTTGCAAAAGCTGTCCATTATGTTGATTTTATAGAAAGTAATTTTGCCTTTGTAAAAAATACCTGCAAAAGTACCCGCAAAAAAATTTTATTACAAAAAACTTTATGGGACGATTTTGGACACGAAGAGCGAGGCAAAACAAAACTTACTGGGCACACGGTACTGACAATCGGCACTTTTTGAGGTAGGCTCTTTTCATGTTGCACCACGAACTCATTACCATCGGCAAGCTCCGCACGGCTTTTGATTTGAGCGAATCGGAAGTTGACGGCCTTCTTGTTGCTCTTGCATCGCCCTTGCATCAAGAAGACACACCCACGGAGGTCATTTTCCCGCACACGCTCTGGCGGCATGTGTGGGAGCGGTACTGGAAGACAGACGCCGTGATGTTTGCGAAACGATACGATGTGCCCGTGCCAGACTTCCCTCCGTCACACTTTGAGCACGACAGATTCGACAACGAATTCTACGCCTTTTTAGGCCGCATTCTTCCGTTAGTGCGCCAGCATGTGTTCGAGCAAGGCTTTGCCGCTCTTTTGAGCGAGACCTACGACCCCACCCCACAACATATATCTGACAATATGGAACTTTTCTGGGCACTGTTCCCAAGTGACAAGGATTTTGCCGACAAGCCGTGCCCCACTGCGAAGATGAAAGCTAAGGAAACCGCTTTTCACAGTCGCAATCTTTCAAAATATTTAAAAGAGATTTTTGTCGATGCCCTCACTGTGAAGAAGGCCGCCGCTGTCCAGCATCTTGCGGCCTGTGGCTATCCCTATCGACAAGAGGTCAAGGGGCTGTCCCGTGCATTCTTTGAGGGTATCGCTCAAGAGTATTTTACGCCATCGCCTACGCCTGTCGAAGCTGTGCCCCAAGATGACAGCAATGCCCTGAACCCCGATGGGGTGGCGTCCGCCCTGCGTGTACCGCGCCACCTGTGGGAAGGCAAAAGCCCTACGACTGCGCGTGACGCCATGCGGCGTGAAGGGTACGATGACGCAGTTGTTGCTCATGTGCTCTTTGTGTGGTGCCGCATCAACAATAAAACGCGCGTCGGTAAGCTCTTGGCAAAAACAGAAATGGAGGACAGTGCGTGTCGAAAATTTTGCCAACGCCTCTTAAATAAGGCTGAAAATATAAATATTATGCCTTCATAGCGTCCAATAATACCATTTTGAGTCCGATGACATCGTATCGGATTTTTCTCGATATGCTTGTATCTTTCCTCGTCCAGTCCCTGCAATGTCACGCCCTCATGAAATAGCCTCTCCTGCAAAACACAGGAGGAAATCATGAGAACAGAACACACAATCATGCCGACAACGGGCTTTTTGCGCTTACCGCAAGTGCTGGCACTTATTCCTGTCAGCAAGAGTACATGGTGGGAAGGGTGTAAAGACGGGCGATTCCCCAAGCCCATAAAGCTGACACCTCGTACCACGGTTTGGCGAGCTGAGGACATCGCCGCCTTTATTGCCAAGGCGGGCTTACAGGTGGAGACACAAGAGGAAAAGGCGTAAAAAAATCACCGTATAGGTGACATTCATTGACCGTGCCGCTGTAAAAGTAGGATTCAGCGGCATAGCACATCTTTATTCAACAAGACATCTATTTTGTTTATTCCGCATCGTTCGATGCAAAAAATTCTGTCAGTACAGTGAGTTGCTTCAAGACAAGAGCGCGTTGCGTATCGTTCAGTGGGTACATCAACTCTTCAATGGCGACACTGCTGGGCGTAAGCGGTCTGTCGGGCATTTCAAATAAATCCACGATACGACAATGCAAGGCTGTGGCAAAAAGCTGTAGCCTCTCAAGTTTAGGCGCGATTTCACCACGCTCCATTCGGGAGAGTGCTTGATGCCCAATGCCTACACGCTCCGCCAATGCCTCTTGTGACAAGCCAAGAGCCTTGCGGTGTAAGCGGATATTTTTTCCGAGCGTTTTTGTTAATAATTTTATATCATTATCCATAAATTTCTCTCTTGAGTGAATATACAAGTGTATTCACTAAGAAAAACATTGACAGTCACTAAAAGTGTTAATATTTTTTATCACTAAAAGAGGCAAAATTTCTTGTCTCAAAGGCGCACATCAAAGCATAATACACTACTACAGGGATGAATGTGAAGTTTTATTCTGTTATTTAAGGGAGTTTTTCTAAGAAATCATTTTGCATGATTACTCCACCCTCACTCACATCCCAAGGGATTATGAAAAAATGAAAAGCAGTGGAATATACTTATTTTATATTGCTTTTTGGCTTTTTTTATGCTTGAATTCTTTCAAAAGTAGCATTTACGCCAACACGACGAGGTTAAACTTGCCACCAGTCGAAGCTTTTATTCTGAAATGGACGCCATCGGGCGGCAGAGAGCTTGGCTCTTCTCAGTCTTTTTTGAACGAGCTGTGCGACCTGCTCGACGTGCCACGACCATCGTCACCACGAGCGCATGTTCCCGACAACACATATACTTTTGAAAAAAGCGTCGAGTTTGTAAATCCCGAAACGGGCAAAAAGTCTTATGGGCGCATTGACCTCTACAAACGGGGCTGTTTCATTTGGGAGTCAAAACAAGGAAGCGACCGCAAAACAGAGGACGAGCACGGCCCGCGACGCAAAGGCACAGCCATTCGCGACACAAAGGCATGGGACAAGGCCATGCTTGACGCAAAAGCGCAAGGCGAACGCTACGCCCGCTCTTTGCATCCAGACGAGGGCAAGCCGCCATTTCTCATCGTGAGTGACATCGGGCATGTCATAGAAGTGTACGCCGATTTCAACGGAGTGGGCACTTACACCCCATTCCCATCGGCAAAGGAGCACCGCATCACCCTTGAGGACTTGCGCAAGCCCCATGTGCTTGCCATGTTCAAACGCATTTGGACAAACCCTCTCATTCTCGATGCGGCGCGTGGCTCTGCCAAGGTCACACGAGAGCTTGCCGTCCAGCTTGCCGACCTTGCCACCGATTTAGAAGAAAGCGGGCACGAGCAAGGTACAGTTTCGCTTTTTCTGATGCGTTGTATTTTCACCATGTTCGCCGAGGACGTAGGACTCGTGGAGTACAATGCCTTTACGGATATTCTGACAAATACCCTCAATAATCCTGATATATTTGTGGAACAGGCCACGGACTTCTGGCAAGTGCTCCGTATCACAGGCGACGCCTACCCTGTGGAAGAACAGGTTTTGCGTTTCCAGGGCTACCTCTTTGATAATGTGGACGCATTGCCCCTCACCAAGAAGCAAGTGGCACTCCTGCATCGCGCCGCCCATGCCCATTGGGCAGCGGTGGATACCGCTATTTGTGGATACGTCCGCAGACCAAGTGCGTTCTATTGCCACAGCTGCCGAAGAGCA
>CAYJPE010000084.1:0-11279 GCA_964371965.1 uncultured Desulfovibrionaceae bacterium | reverse complement strand
AGCACAAAATCAGAACCCTTTTCACTCGGAATAACGCGCACTTCGTCAAAGGGCACCGTCAACGTTGACGCATCAAAGCTTTCCGTACCGTCACCGCTCACACCCACAAGCTGTTCCACAGTGTGCACAAGCTTACCATCGCGATAAAACTCCAGCGTAATATACTCTGCATTGGTATCCGCAGAATCGCCACCGTCTGCCTTACCCGGGAAGAAACACGCAAAGGACAGGTCAATGCTATAGGCCAGTTGGTCATCACCATTGGCGTCTTTGGGCACCTTTATGATAAGCGCCTCGGTCTTGCTACCGTCTGCATAACTGCCTTCTGTATTGCCCACTTCAAAGTCACCAGGGGTATGACCAGGCGACGTCATACCTACACCGTCGCCATAATCCGCTTGACCATCGTCATTTTTGTCGGTCAAATCTTCGCGCCAGCCAAGCACCACATCATCCGTGCTATAATCGTACTCACCCTTCGTAACCACGGCACCTTGAATGACAATGCCATTGCCAAGGGTTATTTGAGACTTGTCAGCAGCAGTGCTCTCGTAGAAGCTTCCCTTATATCCGTCACTGTCCCACTTATTCGTAGCAGTGTCGTTATTTATGGCACCCTTCAAGTCGTCCGCACTCACGTCACCGCTAAAGTACGACAAGTCAGAGCCTGCGCCGGGTGTTTCCGCTGTTTCGGTATTATTGAGTGTAATAATATCGTCTTCAATCTGGACATTAACCGAACCGGAAGCCGTATCGCCATCAGCGTCCTTAATGGTGAAGTTAAACTCCAAATCCGTTGGCGTATCTGCTGTACCGTCGGCATCCTCGGCACCGTCGAGGTCGGTGTTATAGTCGGCGTTTTCACCGTCAGCATATTCAGGCGTATTGTGCTCAACAGCCTGATGCAATTCTACGTCAAACTTGCCGGTTGCAGGATCCATGGTGACGGTCAGCACATCGTCGCCGTCCGCATCCTTGGCAACGAGTATGGCAGTGTTCACAGTACCATCATCATTCTTGCCATATTCCCACGTCACTTCTTTATTATCATCAGAGGTCTTTAAGCTTGGTGTATTGGTAAGATCCCACGCAAAAGGTTCGGTATCATGGGCACCATTGCTGCCATAATCCAATGTTATGTTGCCACCGGCAGTGGCCGCATGAAAACCTTCGGTATTATCCTTATCATTTTGCGTACCGCCCTCAAGGAAGACTTCGGACACTTTCACCGTCGTGTTATCCACTGTAGGATCAGAATTGCCTACGTGCGGCACATCGTCGGTACCTTTCACGGTGATGGATGTTTCTGCTGTGTCGCCGTCCTTATCAGTGGCTGTCACGTTTATCGTCACTTCCCCTGTGAAAGGATAGGATTGTTCAAATGTCCATGTGCCGTCATCGTTCAATGTGAACGTGAATGCTTCCGTACCGTCCTTATCACCCATGCCTGAAAGTGTGCCGGTAATGGTGTTGCCTACTTGTGTCAACTTCGCGGTCAGCTCCTCATCACCATCAGCATTCGTAATGGTAACGAACTTCACAGTGCCATCAAGCTCACCCATATCAACAGTCAGAGACTGTTTGCCATCAGCGCCAAATTCAATGTCAAGCTTACCGCTTACCTCATAGTCGCCGTCGGCATTAGGCGCTGTTGGGTAGGCATCACTTGCGTCAAGACCGTCATCGTCGCGTCCGTCATTATGCGAAATGGTAGGCCCATCGTCATAGATGTTCACGTCAATGGGGTCGGACGTCACGGTAGAGCCGTCTGGGTCTGTCACAGTGACCGTGAAGGACTCTGCGGCACTTTGCAATTCATCATGCTCGTCTGTTTCGTCATGCCCATAAGGCTTCGTCTGCTCATACGTATAGTCAAGGGTGTAGCTGCCATCGGCATTGGCTGTGGTGTTTTGCGTGAACGTAAATGTTCCATACTTACCATCCACAGTGGCTTTGCCTTGGTCATCAAAAGTCAACTCTTGCGTTGTGCCATGCAATGTCACAGTAATGCTTTGTCCTGCAAGGCCTCCGTCACCAATGGTATAATTCAGACTCCCGGAGTCGGACTTGCCGGCGCTTTGTGTGCCTACACCGCCGCCAAGAGCTGAGTCGTCAGTTGTAAGATCAGTACCTTGCGCAGAAATGGTCGGTGCATCGTCTGAACCTGTTGCCGTGATGGTGAGCGTACTCGAAGCTTGGTCACCGTCGGCATCTTCCACGGTATAGCCAAATTCAAAAACATCACTTTCGGTGTCAGACAAGCTTTTATCCGTATATTCAAAGGTATAACTTCCGTCCTTATTGAACGTAATAACACCCTTGTCAGACTCAAACTTGGCAAGCTCCTCACCTGTGGCTGTCCAGCCGGTAGGCTCTTTCCAACCGTCAGGTGCAGTCACGCCCACAAGAGCGCCGTTTTCTTTCCAGCCGTCGCCACCTGCGGCATCTTGCTCACCATCAGCATTTTTGTCGCTTATGACGTTCCCGCTAATGGCGGTCTCGCCTTCGGTAATACTGTCCACATTGGCAAAGGCTTCTGGACCATCGTCGGTGATGGTGACATCGACAGTACCTGTTGTTTCGGTGCCTGCGCCGTCTGTGATGGTCACATTAAAGCTGTCGCCAACTTCTTTGTCAGCGTGGTCAAGAGTATCGTGGTCAAGCGCCGTATCTTGTACATATTCATACTCGACAGTGTAGCCGCCCTTGCCGTCGGATTGCACGCCGGTGATGGTCAAATCGCCGTACTCACCTTTAACAACTGCGTCCGTAGGCATTTGAAGAACGCCATTCTCATTGAATGTCAACGTCACAGTGCTATCACCAAGGGTAATTTCCACCTTACCACCGACCATGCTGTCCTTATCTGTGAACGTGAACGCACCGGTATCGGTACTCGTGCCGCCGCCAATAAGGTCTGCGTCCGTGGTATTAAGGGCGTTCTCAGCAGTGATTTCAAACGTCCCTTCATCTTCTGTGCCCGTGGCTGTGATGGTGAGCGTACTCGAAGCTTGGTCACCGTCGGCATCCTCTACGGTATAGCCAAAGACAAAATCTTCTGCTTGCTTTTCACCCAAGCTTTCATCGGTGTAATCAAACTCATAGCTACCGTCAGGTTGGAACGTGATAGTTCCCTTACCTTCGTCAGACGTAAACTTGAAAGAACCGTCGTCTGTGGTCACTTGCGTCCAACCTGCAGGGGCTGTCACGCCCACAAGAGCACCGCCTTCTTTCCAGTCGTCGCCACCTGCGGCATCTTGCTCATCGGCAGCATTTTTGTCGCTTATGACATTGCCGCTAATGGCGGTCTCGCCTTCGGTAATACTGTCCACATTGGCAAAGGCTTCTGGACCATCGTCGGTGATGGTGACATCGACAGTACCTGTTGTTTCGGTGCCTGCGCCGTCTGTGATGGTCACGTTAAAGCTGTCGCCAACTTCTTTGTCAGCGTGGTCAAGAGTATCGTGGTCAAGAGCCGTATCTTGTACATATTCATACTCGACAGTATAGCCGCCATTACCGTCGGACTTCACGTCAGTAATGGTCAAATCGCCATAGACACCTTCAACAACAGCGTCCGTAGGCATTTGGAGTTCGCCATTCTCATCAAATGTCAGCGTCACAGTGCTGTCACCAAGGGTAATTTCCACCTTACCACCGACCATGCTGTCCTTGTCGGTGAACGTGAAAGCACCGGTATCGGTACTCGTGCCGCCGCCAACAAGATCTGCGTCACTCGTGTTCAAGGCGTTTTCAGCGGTGATTTCAAACGCCCCTTCATCATCCGTGCCCGTGGCCGTGATGGTCAACGAACTGGAAGCCGTGTCGCCGTCGGTATCGGTGATGGTGTATTCAAAGACGAAATCTTCTGTCTGTCCTTCGCCCAAACTTTCGTCTGTGTATGTGAACGTGTAGCTGCCGTCTTTATTGATAACGATGGTGCCCTTATCAGACTCAAACTTGGCTAGCTCGTCGCCTGTAGCTGTCCAGCCTTCAGGCGTCTTCCAGCCTTCCATGCCGGTGGCGGGAAGCTTTACTTCTGTGAGTGTACCGTCGTCACCACCCATGTCGTCATTATCTAAAATATTGCCTGTGGCAGTGGCAGGAACGTCATTATTCTCACTTTCAGTGACATCATTTGTATCAAGATCTGCCACAGGGCCATCATCGGTAATATTTATGATAATATCATCGGACGTGCCGGAATCACCATCAGGATCGGTGACGGTCACAGTGAATGATTCAACGCCTGTCGCCTTTTCGTCGTCAGTGGACGTATCATCGTGATCAAAGGGCTTTGTTTGCTCGAATTCGTACTCAATGACACCTTCGCCGTCGTCGCCGGGTTTGCGCGTAAACGTGAGTTCGCCATACTCTGTCTCAAGGGTGGCTTCACCGTTCTCGTCAAACTCAAGGTCATGGTCAGTGCCATTCAAATTGATGGTAATTTTTTGGTCTTCAAGGCTGCCGTCGCCAAGCTCAAAGGTCAACTCACCACTCACGGTTTCCTTGCTGACCACATGGGCGTCTTCGCTTTCGAGTACGTCATCTTGCGCAACAATACTTGGACGCTCATTGGGTGGGACAGGCGGGGAAGGTGTGACAGGAGTCGTTGGCGGCTGTGTAGGCTGCGTTGGCGGCTGTGTAGGCTGCGTTGGCGGATCAAAAAGATCCGCATTATCGTTCACACCAGGAAGAGCAGAAAGGAAGTTGGCAAAAGGAGAATTGGCAAGACTGAAGCCTTCGTCACCGCCGGCACCATCGTCGAGATCATCTTGCTCTTCAGACTCTTCGGGATATGCTTGGTCAAGACGCCCTTCACGGCCAATACCACCTAAGAGCGTGCCCGATTCAAAACCTTGTGTCGTACCGCTGCTATTTGGCCCTTGCGCAGCACCAGCCGCGGGCATGAGGGATTCATCAAGGGCTGCAAAGAAGGCTTCACCGGGGATAACAGCACCTTCTACTTCAAACTCAGGCATATTTTCACTGCTATACGCCTGATAAAAATTTTCAAGAACGATGCTTGAACCGTCATCAAAAGAGAAAACAAGATTTTCATCAATACGTTCAAGCAGCGCGTCGCCGGGATTAAATTCAAGAATAAGCCTGTCTTCAGCTTGAGGAACGAGAATACTCTCGCCACCGGCCGCAGGTTTTTGTACAGAAATATCAGCCATGATTTGCTCCTAAAATAAAGACAATGCGCCCTGCTTGCACACATGTAAAAAATACACAAAACAAACAAGAACTACACGCAAGCACACGCCAAAAAAGCGCACTGCCAAAGGTAAAATGGGGTAATCACACAGATATAATGGCCCGGCACGCGTACGATGTTTCGACTTCGCCTACCTATATAAGGGCGGGAGCATATACTCCCAGAGCGCAAGGACTTAATAAAAAAGAAAAAACTATTGCACTCCAGATGGATAATTAGGGATACTTGTCCAGCATCCGTACCAATCGTTGCGGTACATGTAAGAGATAAGACGTGCGCTCTTTAATGTCAACAAAAAAAAGCTAAAAGGAAAGAAAATTTCTTCTTGACGAATATCTCTCAGAAATACAAAATAAACAATACAAATGAGGTAAAATATGAGACCACTGACACGAAATTCACTTGGCCAAAAAGCTACACAACTTTTGCGAAAAATGCTTCTAGACGGAAACTTTGCCCAAGGACAAAGGCTCGTTGAAGACCGCATTGCCACAGAACTCGGTATAAGCCGCACACCTTTACGCGAAGCCTTACACCGCTTAGCGCAAGAAGGCCTACTAGAAAAACGTCCTCGTGGTGGCTATGTCATTCGCCCTCTCAAACGCACAGAGGTTGAAGATGCCCTGACAATACGCTCCATGCTCGAATCTCACGCAGCCTCGCTCGCCGCACAAAGAAGCACTGATGAGCAAAAAGCGTCTCTGCAAGACAATGTGGACACGTTTGAAAAATTTTGTGATGCCGAAGACATTCCTCAACTTGTGGAGTTGAACGAGGCTTTCCACCTCCTTTTACGCGAATGCGCACACTCACCTCTTCTACAACAACTCCTCCACGAACTTGACGGGATAACAGAACGTATGTTGCGCCCCATAATCTCTGCTGTCGATGCACAGTGGACACACAAAGACCACGCACGCATTGCCACTTGCATTGCAAAGGCCGACATTGAGGGAGCACGTAAGGCCATGGCGGATCATGTTTTGCACGGGAAAAAAACCATTTTTACGCAATTCGACAATACATCGCAAGAATGACACAGCCACTTTAAGCAAAGATCGCACACATGCACCCTGCTCGCCCTCGCCATAGCAGCCCGTTGAAAAAGTGTACTCTGCGGCGTCAGCGAGAAAAAGTCAAACCGCTTATGTATGCCTAATACGCGTTGCTCTCGATAGCCGTAACACTCGTTCCTCGTGTAACGGCTACGCCTTTTCGGCGCCCTTCGGGTCGGTCCGCGCTCCTTGACTTTTTTCGCCTCCTTCCATCTCGCACTTTTTGAGCGGACTGTCAAAAATGGAGTTTTTCAACAGTCTGATAGTGTTGCTTGTGTCCACCTAGGGGCTGTCTCTAAAAGCTTATTTTTAAAAGGCATGTGGGGGGAAACTTTTTTTGGGAAAAACGCTTTCACCCTAAAGGGCACACGCCCCCACACCATCGTTGTTCTCTATCCGTAAGGCTCGCTTCTCGCCTAACGACTACGCCTACGGCGCCATTCGGTCGGCCCCTTCAAAAAAACCAATAGGTTCGCATGCATGCCGAAGTTTTTTACTTGGGAAAGAAAGAAGTATTGTGTGGCGCATGGCAACATGCAAAGAATATAATCATAGCTTTTAGAGTAAACATTTTGAGGGGGGAAGGGGACTCTTTTGGGTTTTGGCACCTGTCCCTTCCTAAAGGGGAAAGCTCCCCTCCCCCCTAAAAAATAATTCATCAGTACTTCCCTAAAAGTACGAGGGGAGAACTTCTTCTCAAAAAAAGTCCTCCCTGATTACCAAATCACCGTTATTCTGAAATTTATTGATTTATCGGCGATGCATCCCTGTTTGACTCCAAGAGCGCTTTAAAATGCGACCGCACCAAATTCAAATCTGCCTGTGTCACACTCGGCATATCCGGTGGCGGCGTTTCACTCACCTCACTGCCTTCTGCCACAATAAATAAAGCAGCAGCAGCCCGTCCCATGACAGAAAAAAATCTCGCAGGATCCCATCCGTGAGATTCTACCCAACGTGCGGCATTTTCTGAATAGGCAAAATCTGCTTTTCCTTGATTAACCTTGGGGTATGCCTTTTCTCCATGCGAGGCAGCCCACTCCCTAAATTGCGGAAACACTTTAATAAACTTCAACAGTTCCTCCTCTTGTAAAGGAGGCTGATTTTCATAGACGGTTGCAGCATACGCATCCACAGCCCACAAAGGCAAACAAGTGCAACACAAAAGGGCACATACACACAACACACGCAAGCGCCGCCTGTATCGCTGGCAAGAAAAAACAGTCGAAAACATGGTGAACATAAATATACAAATCCTTGATGAGGAATTAATAACGAACAGAGCTGATTTTGTTAAGCCTATCCATGTTGTGATACGATTCAATATAGCGCAATGTTCCCGTTTTGCCACGAATAACCATGGAGTGCGTGATCGTATTTCGCCCCATATATTGCACACCACGCAAGAAAGTACCGCCGGAAATGCCCGTGGCTGCAAAGAAACAATCCGCAGAACGCACAAGCTCGTTGACGCTCAAAATGTCACGCGTATCAATACCGGCCTCGTCTATGGCCTCTTTTTCCACATACGATTGCGGGTCAAGACGCGTCAATATCTGTCCACCGAGCCCTTTAATGGCACAAGCGCTCAAAACACCTTCGGGTGTACCACCTGTTCCCATCATAACGTCCACCTCAGAACGAGGATCCACTGCCATAAGTGCTCCCGCCACATCACCGTCCGTATGCAGTTGAATGCGCGCACCTGCTTGGCGTATCTGCTGAATAAGTGTGGCGTGGCGTGGCTTGTCCAACACAAAAACCACAAGGTCATGGACAGTTTTGCCAAGTGCTTTAGCTATTTTTTCCAAATTGTCCTTGACAGGAGCATCTAAATCCACAACTTCGCGCGCCTCCATGGGCACCACGAGCTTTTGCATGTAATAACTTGGCCCGGGATTAAACAGCGTTCCCTTGGGGGCGATACCCACCACGGAAATAGCGTTGGGGCGGCCGTAGGCAAGCAAGCTTGTGCCTTCCACAGGATCCACAGCCACATCAAGTTCGGGGCCTACGCCTGAACCAACGCTTTCGCCATTGTGGAGCATAGGCGCTTCATCTTTTTCACCTTCACCTATGATGACAGTGCCTTGCATATTAAGGGAATTAAAAGTAACGCGCATGGCCTCAACTGCGGCGGCATCGCCGGCATCCTTGTCGCCACGTCCAAGCCAACGAGCCGAGGCAAGCGCTGCCGCCTCTGTGATACGCACAAGGTCAAGAGCCAAGTTTTTTTCCGGAGCTTCCCTAGTCATACTATCCTCCATGCACAGTCTGTGAAGTAAAAAAATTCAAAACATCCATCGTATTACACGCATAACGCTCGTGCTCTGCCTTATCGACACTTAAGCACGCTACCTATCATAACCTTGCTCTGCGAAAAAAGCAAAAGGTAATTCTTAAAAAGCCTTGATTTTATCGCATTGTTTATTCTGCAACAAGAATAAGCGCATCGCAAAAAATACGTCTGAAGCACTTCGAGAAAACGTTGAAAAAAGACCATCTGCTGTGTCAACGAAAAAATCCAGACAACGTATGCATACCTCATACACCGCGATGCCCGGACTGTTCTTTTCCTTGCATCTCACCTTTTTTGAACGGCCTGCAAATGTGGACTTTTTCATGGATTGTTAGGCGCTGTCGTCAAATTGCGAATTTTTATGTTATCTCAAGGAAGACAAGCTTGCTTTGAAGGAATATACTCTTATGGTATTTGACTGAAAAAGCAAGCGAAGTCTGACGCAAAGATACCCTAAAAGGCGCATTTGGCGACAGCGCCTACGTTACATCAGATCCAATACCCTCAATGCAGGCAAAAGCATCGTGGGCATGTATAGATTCAAGACTTTGCACCTCTACTCGATACCATGCCACCAAAGAATGCTGCGTAAGTTGTATAGCCACGGCACGTACAACGTCTTCGACAAAGGCCGGACGCGCAAAGGCATGCTCTGTAACATACTTTTCATCTTCTCTCTTTAGCGCACTGTACACAGGCGACGAACCCGCTTGTTCGGCCATATGAACCAATTCTTCTATCCATAAAAAGTTGCGCATGCGCACGGATATACGTACCAATGTTCGCTGACTGTGCGCTCCTTCCACACTTATAGCCTTGGAGCATGGGCATACGGTCATGACGGGTACTTCCACCTCCAGCACAAATTCCGGCTTTTGCCCATGGAGCTCACCTGTCAGTGTACACTTATAACTTACAAGGCTCGAAGCTTGAGAAATCGGCGCTGCTTTTCGGATAAAATATGGAAAACGAAAAACAATGTACGCACGCTCCGCTTCAAGTCTTTTCTTAATATCTTCCAGAAGTCTTTTCATGGAGGCATAATTCAACTCTTCGTGCCAACTCTCAAGCGCTTCCACAAATCTGCTCATGTGCGTACCCTTAAAAGCAGACGGCAAGTCTACACCCATGTCCACCGTGGCCACCGTATGCTGCTTACCCTTGGCCTTATCGCGCATGAGCACCGGGAGATGTAAGTTCTTGACACCCACACGATCTATGGGCAAAGGAACGAGGGCAGGTCTATTCTGAACATCTTCCATTATGCGACACCTACACGTTTCTATACGACATCTTGGCCGGTTGTGGTGACAGAAAAAGCGCCATGCTTGACGCCACGAATAGATATAAGCTGTTGGGCAAGATTGCGAATACGCTCACATTCCCCCTTAAGCACAAGCACTTCAAGGCAATTATCATGATCAAGATGCACATGGAGGGTGGTTATAATACACTCGTGATGGTCGTGCTGTATGCGCATAAGTCTTTTTGCCACATCGCTTTTATGGTGGTCATATACAAGTGTCAACGTACCAGCACCTTCTGTTTGTGCCCGCTCCCACGCATCCTCCACAAGAGCCTTACGTAAAAGGTCGCGGATGGCTTCAGACCTATTACCGTAGCCACGACGCACACACAGTTCGTCGAACGACGACAAAAGAGCCGTATCAAGGGAAACGCCAAAGCGTGTGGTTGCCGTCATACACAGTGTCTCATAGATTATCCCCAAGGGTAAGCTCCCAGATATTGACACTCACAGGAATAGTCTGTGCGTATAGAGCTTCCACGCAGCTTTCATATACCAGCCGTGCGTGCCAACGCCGCGCATACAATTCCGCTTGAAAATGTTCGTACACGGAACGACATGGCTCTGCAATCCACGCTTTCCCCTGCTTGTTGAGGGCATATTCCATGAAGCGCAATACCGGTTGCACAAAACTTCTTTCATACATGATATCACCGCCCCATAAGACGTCGATACTGCCCCGCTGTATGGCTGGCGCGCGCCAATCCATAAGTGTCCACAGCGGCCTGAAATCCGTACGCCCAAAAAGCCCCTTTTCGGCATTGACCTTAGTACTTTGTTGCGCAAAGCGTAAGGCCTCTTCCTCATAATCCATGGCCACAACACGTGCGCCACACATATGCCCAACAAGCGCAGTCAGCCCTAAACCGCAACCAAGGTCAAGGCATTTTTTTTGAGAAATATGTTTTTTTTGCGAATAAATCCACTCTGCAAGGACAACACTCGAAGGCCATAGTTCCGTCCAGTAAGGCAAGCGCTCATCATTTTCAAAAGCGTCCACATGAGCCACACCGCTTGCCAACACTGTTTTGCGCTTATCATGACGCTGACACATATTGTCGACCATGGAGTCCCATAATGCTTCCAAGTTGGTAGCTCTGTGCAATGTGATATACTTACCACACACATTTACCTGTAAGACAGAGTCATGGATAGACGCACTTTGTGCGTCGGAACTTATTGCAGATTCGGACATATATAAAAGACTACACTTCAAAAGGTTTATTGGGATACGAAAAACATACGCCACAAAGAGGAATATAGCCTTTCATAAAGCAGAGCGCAAGTGCATATGCGTCATTTCCGCCATATAGTACGTGTTTTTTTGGCAAAGAAAAGACGCTTTAATTATTTTTCTTGAGGGGGGAAGGGAATCTTTTGCCAAAACCCAAAAGATTC
>CAYJPE010000083.1:0-11283 GCA_964371965.1 uncultured Desulfovibrionaceae bacterium | reverse complement strand
AGTTTGAGGGGGGAAGGGGAATCTTTTGGGTTTTGGCAAAAGATCCCCTTCCCCCTCAAGAAAAAACAAAAATAAAAATAAAAATAAAAACAAAAACAAAATAATTCTTCAGCGTCCTCTTAGAAGCAGCCCCTAGCAAGGGACAGGTGTCAAAACCCAAAAGCTTCCCCTTCCCCTCTCAAACTCCTCCCATATCCTCAAAACGTTTTCAGTGTTCTTTTTTAGTAAGCTGAACGAAGAAATGCTTAAGCACTTAGTAAGATAGGAACTTCTTTGATGATATTCTGATATTCTGAATAATGAGCATTGCATTTGCTTTTTATCATAGAAAAGCATAGACTCTTAATATGTCGCCTCTACAAAAAATACTCCATCTGCCTTGGGGCTGCCATCTTGCGCGTAGCGGACTTGCAAGCCGCTGTCGCTTGGCTTTGCAGTGCCTCAACGAAGGACGCAGCGCAGTTATTCTTGTACACAACCGTGAAGAATATCAGTCTGCACGCGGACTTTTGACGCTGTTCTCTCCAGAACTCTCACATACAATTCCTGATATAGAATGCCCACGATGGCAATCGCCTCTTCTATTTTTACCGCCCGGCATAACGCAAACAGGCCTTGGCAGTTCTTGGGCAGAGCGTATGGCGAGCCTGTATGCTTTGCAGTATAAAAAGGCTTCTTGTCTTGTTCTTACGCTTGACAATCTTTTTGTCAAATACATGCCTCTCAATTTTTTTGACGGACAAGAGCTTGTACTGCCAAAGGGTGCGGAAATGTCGCCGGAACTCTTGCTTGAGCAGTGTGCCGCGTGGGGCTACGAAAGAGTGCAGATGGTCACCCGTCCGGGCGATTTGGCCTGTCGTGGAGATATTTTTGATATATTTCCCCCGGGATATGAAAAGCCTGTTCGTCTTGAATTTTTTGGCGATATGTTGGAAGATATGCGTCTTTTTGATGCAAGCTCCCAACGATCCTTGAAAAATATTTTTGAAATAACGCTGCTGCCCCCCTTGCCCATTGCCGCGGGTGACTCTTGGCATGCAAAAGCTTTAGCGCGCTGGGAACGTCTTTTTCACAAAGGCTTGCTTGATGAAAATATCTTTCATGACTGCAAAAAAGACCTGCGTCTTGGTGCCCAACGGCTTTTGCCGGGCGTTTTTTACGATGCACCCACCGTACTTGAAGAATGGCTTGCGAAGGAGACAGTGTGGCTTTTGCCCGGTGAAGCAGATGTGAAGGAGGCGGTAGAGTCGCAAGGGCGCGTGCTTGCAGAAAGTCTTGAAAGTGAGGACAATGCCATTGTGCAATCAGGACGCCTTGCGTTACGCGAAGCGGCAAGTATTTTTGCGCTGTGGAAATCGTCCACCGTTATTTATCAAGAACCGCTCGTCATGGGAGCTTTTACACGAGAACATGACAATGCAGCGTCGGCCGTACAGGATGAGAGTACCGCCAATATTGTTGATTTGCCAGAACGTCCTCTGCATGCTTTTACGGATTTGTTTCCCTTGGCAGCAGCCCAAGACAGGCCGTGGCAGCATCTTATGAACGGCTTAAAGACGTGGCAAGGAAACCATCCCGACGAACAAAAAAGGCAGGTACTCTTAGCCTTTGCAACAGAACGAGGTCGATCAAAATTTCTTTCACTTGCGGAGCAGGACGGGCTTGTGCCGTATTTGCGCTATGCGTCAGAAACACGGGGAATTTTTGCGCTTATAGCGCCGTGGCGTGGCGGTGTGAACCTCATATGGGATAATGTGCTTGTATTGGGTGAAGATATTCTGTATCCCAAGGCTGAAAAAAGGCCGCACAAGGCCACAGGCGCTTTTCGTGGTCTTGACCGTTTTGATGACCTTATGCCCGGCGATGTGCTTGTGCATAGGGACTATGGCATTGGGCGCTTTGTGGGGCTTGAGCGTGTGGAGCTTGGGCTCGTTGCCAACGATTTTTTGCTCATCGAATATTCCGGTGCGGATAAACTCTATGTGCCCGCAGACCGTCTTGCTCTTATTCAGCGTTTTAAAGGAGGTGATGGCGTACACCCTGTGCTGGACAGGCTTGGGGGAACAAACTGGGCATCGAGCAAGGAAAAAGCACGTAAAGCCATTGAAAAAATTGCTGCTGACCTTGTGGAAATGTACGCTTTTCGTAAAGTGACCAAGGGCTTTGAGTACGGCCCACCCGATGAGATTTATAAAGAATTTGAAGCCACTTTTGGCTTTGAAGAAACACCGGATCAGGCACGAGCCATTCAAGATGTGTTGGACGATATGATGCAAGCAAAGCCCATGGATCGCCTTGTGTGCGGGGATGTGGGTTTTGGCAAAACGGAAGTGGCCTTGCGTGCGGCTTTTCGCGCAGCGGCAGAGGGCAAGCAGGTGGCGCTTTTGTGCCCCACAACTGTGCTTGCTGAGCAACATTTTCAGACATTTCGCCATCGTTTGGCAGGTTTTCCTGTCAATGTGGGGCTCTTGAGTCGCTTTGTGAGCAAGCAAAAACAAAAAGAAGTGCTCAAAGCCGCAGCTCAAGGCCATGTGGACATTCTTGTGGGGACGCATCGCTTGCTTTCTCAAGATGTATCCTTGCCAAACCTTGCCTTGTTGGTTTTGGACGAAGAGCAGCGCTTTGGTGTGCGGCACAAGGAAAAACTGAAAGCATTGAAGAAAAATGTCGATGTTCTTACTCTCACAGCCACGCCCATTCCGCGCACATTGCAATTATCCATGTCCGGCATTCGTGACCTTTCCATCATCGAAACGGCACCGCCTGAACGCAAACCTGTCTCTACGGCCATTTTACAAAAGGATGCGGTGACTTTAAAAAAGGTGTTGGAACGAGAATTGGAACGAGAAGGGCAAGTATTTTGGGTGTATAATCGCGTGCAAGGTTTAGAAAGAACAGCGGAATATGTGCGTTCCCTTGTGCCTTCCGCTCGCATTGGCATGGCTCATGGGCAAATGGCAGAAAAATCCCTTGAAGAAACCATGCATCGCTTTTGGCATGGCGAACTTGACGTGCTCGTCTGCACATCCATTGTGGAATCCGGTCTTGATTTTCCTCGTGCCAATACCTTAATAGTCGATCAAGCACATATGTTTGGTCTCGGGCAGCTTTATCAATTACGCGGTCGTGTGGGGCGTTCCGACAGGCAGGCCTATGCGCTCTTTGTGGTGCCGGAAGAGCATCGCTTGTCTGATATTGCTAGAGAGCGCATGCGTATTATTTTAGACTTGGATTATTTAGGGGCAGGATTTCAGGTGGCCATGGAAGACTTGCGCCTGCGTGGTGCCGGGAATATTCTTGGTGAGGTGCAGTCTGGACATATGACACGTCTTGGGCTTGACCTTTTTCTTGAAATGCTAGAAGAAGCGGTGAGCAGGCATAAGGGTATGCCGTCGGCTTTGCGAGTGGAAACAGAGTTGAATATTGGTGTGCCGGCACATATTCCGGAACGCTATGTACAAGACAGTCGTGAACGATTGCGGTACTATAAAAGCTTGAGTTCGGCACAAGACGGTGCGACGCGTGAAGATATTGCCCTTGCCATGCGCGATCGCTACGGTGTCTTTCCGCAAGAGTTTGAAAACTTTTTGGGAATTCTCTATTTTAAGCAGTGTATCGGTGGGCTTGAAGCGCAACGCGCGGATATCTCTGAGCATTTGGTAACAATTTTTTGGGATAAAAAGCAGAAGAGTATGGACACAAGCACGCTTGTGGAATACGTGTTGCGAGCGCAAAAAAATGGCGCCGGCATGCGCCTTTTACCACCTGCTACCCTTGAAGTACGCTTCGATACACAGGAATATGCACAATGTACAATAACAGAAAAGTTGCGCAAGGTCGCCGATATAATCCAGTCCTTTTCCCTGAAAGCTGACGAGAAATCAGCGCAAAAAAATGTAGAAACGTAAAGAATAAGGCTTATGTTTAAAATACAGAAAAGTATCCTCAATATCGTGCTCTGTCTTGTACTTTTGCTTGTGACAGGGTGTTTTCGTGAAAAAGAGTTGTCCAATGTTGTGGCAACTGTCAATGGAAGTCCCATATATTTGCATACAGTGCAACTTGTGCAAGAAAGTGGTGTGTCTCAGCTTGATACGTCACGCCCCCTGACACTTGGACGCATGCGCCAACAATATAGTACAGTTATTGCTGAACTTATCATATATGAAGTCATTTTGCAGTATCTTGAAAGAACCGGCATGGGCATAACGGATCGACAGGTGGCTGACTATGAAAAGACCTTTCGTGAAAACTTTTCGGGTAATGAATTTAACATATACTTTTTAGAACATGCCATCGATATGGAAGCGTGGCGGGAACTGTTGCGCTATCATTTAGCATTTCAACTCTTTAAAAAAGAAGTTCTTTTTAAGAATTTTACTCCGTCGTGGGACGAGGTGGAGGGCTTCTATGGGAGGTATAAGCATAATTTTGTTGTGAGTCCTCGTCTTTCGTTATACTTGGCGGTGAGTACAAGTCGTGAGCCTCTCAAAAGCATGAAAACTATGCAGGATCTGTACGGCGTGCATGATGAAAGTGAGGCAATACATATATATTATGCAGATTTGAAACATGACACCATTAAAAGTGATTGGTCAAAGGAATGGCAAAAACGTTTGTTTGCGCTGAAAGACAATATGTGTACCGATATTATCGAAGAAGATGAGCTTTTTAAAAGAGCGTGCTTGGAAGCCAAAATACCGGAGAAACGTCTTGCTACGGTGGAAATGTATCCATATATTGAACAATTGATAAAGGAAGAGAGGGTTTGGGACTTGCTTGAGGAATGGCTATGGAAGGAAATGGAGACAGCACAGATTCGTGTTTCAATACATCTTTTAGATGATGTATAATTACAGCCGGTGAAAGATATCCTGATAATATCCGCTACAATCTGCAAAAAAGAACATTGCTTTTTTTATAAAAAAAAATTAGACTTTTTCCGCTGTATGGAAATTCCATATGGTAGGTGTGGACGCATGTTGCCGCTTTTTTTCTTAAGACGTGTATGACATGGATATTAAATGCTTTATTTGATAATTTATGTTTTTTTTGTGTTTTGTGAACGTATTTGATTTTCCGTGCAGGAGGTGTGTTTTGAAAAGGATGTATATCTTTATTCTGTGTTTTGTATTGATGGGATCCGTTGCGCATGGCGCTACCCTCAATAAAGTGGCTGCCGTGGTCAATGGTCAAATGATTTCACAATATGATATTGAACAAGCGACAATGATAGAAGCTAAAAAGGCTAATCTTGATCCGAAAAAAGCGGCCAATAAGGGCGAAATGGATGCCATACGTGCAAAGGTGCTTGAAAATCTTATTCTTGATATATTGGTTATGAGTGAAGCTGAAAAACAAGGTATTGCGGCTACACCAGAGGAAGTGGATAGAGAAATTGTGCGTATTATGCAAAGAAGTGGCATGAATAAAACGCAATTTGAGAAAAAGATCAAGGCTGACGGCGTTTCTTTGGAGAGCTTGCGTACCGGTATTTCTAAGAATATTGTGCGTCAAAAACTCATGGGTATGATGGTGGGTCGCAAGGTTGTGGTAACACCTGAAGAGGTGAGAACCTACTATGATGCACATCAGGATGAGATGATACAACAAAATGAAACTATTATAGCTCTTCTTGTGTATCCTGATAATGTGAATGCGGCAGACTATGCGCGCCAAATCAAGCAAGACGGAAATGCATTTGAAGCCATAGCGCAAAAAGTTTCCATTGGCCCGAATAGAGAGCGCGGTGGTTTGTTGGGAGAAGTTCCTTTCGGAAAACTTGATCCACGCCTTGTGAAAATGCTGGAGACTTTGAATGAGGGAGAGGCAACGCCTATACTTATGCTCAATGGCAAGAAGGCGCAATTTAAATTGGTAAAAAAAGCTGCAAAAGGAAAGCTTATGACTTTTGACGAAGCCAAGCCTCACATCGAAAATATGTTGCGCCAACCACTCTTGAAGGAACGTTTCGAAGAGTATGTGGAATTGCTTCGCAAGAGAGCTGTTATTGAAGTTCGCATGTAACATATACTCTATACCATTCAATTTTTTGTTGGTATTATTTCGGTATAATTTGAAAATGCTTTACGGAAAAGTCAATATGTAACAGGCAGTATACTTGCTTTCAGAGAGAAAATATGACAATGACTCTTGAAGAATTGGGAGAGCTTCTCCGTGCGGAACGTGAGAAAAAAGGCATGCTCATTGAGGATGTGGCGGATCGTTTAAAGCTCAGTGTGCGGAGTCTTCGTGCTTTGGAGGAAGGGGACAGGGCTTCCTTGCCCCATGCTGTCTATGTGCGCGGTTTTATTTCCGCCTATGGGGCGCTGCTGGAGCTTGATCCGGAAGCGTTGCTCAATGTGGAAAACATTGGCAATGAGGGGAGTATATCGAAGTCGGCTTTTGAACCTGCCATCACGCGAACGCATGGTGGGAAGAAGAAGTTTTTTATTTTTTTTCTTCTGTGCGTATGTATTGCCCTCGCCGTCCTTATTTGGCTGCACCGTGATAACGATCTTTTTTCTAAGCTTAAGGAAGATCATTTGACCACAGCACAACCGGCTCCCCCTCTGTCCGCCGCATCAAATATGTCGTCAATTACCACTGCAGCGGGGGAAGTAAGGCAAACTGACCTCAAGGTTTCAGGCTATAGTGAGGCGCATGCTTCGCAAGTGCCGCAAGCTGTTACCCAAAGCAACGGTGGTACCGATTCGGCAGACCAGCGTATTCGTGAAACCATCGCAACGTCCTCCGGAACACACATTACTTCGCCACTTGCCTTGGGCGCTGCCGTTGACCCTGAAAACGATGCCGTGTCTACGCCTGCCGAAGTTGCAGATGTGCTGCCTCAAGATCGACAAAATGCTTCTTCCGCATCCGGGGTGGCGAGCGTCATACCCCACAAGGTCATTATTACCGCTGTAGATGAATGTTGGATACATTCCAATGCCGATAAGAAGGATACCCGCCAGTTTTCTTTGCGTAAGGGCGATACCTTTGCTCTTACTTTTGATGAAAGTCTTGAGTTGAAACTTGGCAATGCAGGGGGAGTGCGTATTCATTACGATGGCAAAGAAATGCCAGTGCCGGGTAAGGACGGCGAAGTTAAAACCATAATTTTTCCGCCAAGCACATAATGGAATGGAATGATTCTGCCATAGTATTACATGTGGGGCGTTTTCGTGAAGCAGACTTGTGGCTCAAGCTGCTTTTTCGTACGCACGGTGTGGTCACGGCTTTTGCTTTTGGCGGCAGTCGCAGTCGCCGCCGTTTTTGTGGTTGCCTTGATGTACTCAATACCATTGCGTGTCGAGTAAAAAGAGGGCGCAAGGGGCAATATCTTACACTAGAGGAAGGTGTTCTTGAGCGAGGTCCTCGGTCGTTGCGTGGTCAATGGGCGCACTTTGGCATGCTTATGAATTGTGTTCGCTTTCTTGATGTCTTGCCTATGCCTCATGAAGGTGAGGCTCATGGCACCGCCGAAAGGTCTGCCCCGTCGAACGCCGCTTTCACTCTTATGCAGGACATGCTTTCATTGATGGAACAAGGTTCGCTTTTACAAGCGTCTCATTCTCCTCACTCCAGCCATTTTTCCCCTGCTCATATTTTTCATGATCGTTCTTCCTGTAGCCATGTAGGGCAGGGTGGTATTTTGCCGCATCCTTTGCACCCAATACTTTTTCGTTTTCGTATGGCATGTGAACTTGGTTTTGCACCTGCATGGCAGGCATGTTCTGTGTGCGGACGTGCGTTGGCACCAGTAAGCAATTCTTTTGAGAACATATTGCTTCATATGGACGAAGGGACGTGTTCCTGTTCCTATTGTGCCCCCCGTACACCCAATGCGTATGCGTTCAAAGCAAAAGCTTCCGCCGTGCATTTTTTGCAAACGGTGGAATCGTTGCCGCCAACCATGTGGGATATTCATGCTCTTTCAGCACAGGATAGGCAAAGCTGTTTTCAAGCTGTGGATGGTTTTACGCAGTTTCATCTTGGTATTGCGTGGGATGCAGGGCGTTTTAAACGTGTATAAGACACAAGGCTCCGTGACTACGCTTTTTTCGTTTTACAAAACAAAGGATATTCCATGTATTTTCAGGATGTGATTCTCACGCTTCAGAATTTCTGGGCACGTCATGGTTGTGTTATAGAACAACCAAGTGGTGTGGAGTGTGGTGCCGGTACTTTTAATCCTCATACATTTTTACGAGTTATAGGCCCAGAACCGTGGAATGTGGCCTATGTGGAGCCTTCGCGCCGTCCCACGGATGGACGCTATGGGGAAAACCCAAATCGTTTGCAACGCTATTTTCAGTATCAAGTTATCCTTAAGCCTTCTCCAGAAAATGTGCAAGAACTGTACTTAGACAGTTTGAAAGCATTGGGGCTTGATTTCACAAAGCACGATATTCGTTTTGTGGAAGATGACTGGGAATCACCGACATTGGGCGCTTGGGGACTTGGCTGGGAAGTGTGGTTGAATGGCATGGAAGTGACGCAATTCACATACTTTCAGCAAGTGGGTGGCATTGACTTGCACCCCGTGAGTGTGGAACTTACCTATGGTCTTGAGCGACTTGCCATGTATTTACAAGGTGTTGAGTCTGTGTACGATTTGGCATGGAACAAACATGTGACATATGGGCATTTATACCACCAAAACGAAGTGGAACAGTCCCGTTACAATTTTGAAGAAAGCAATGCGGACATGCTTCTGTCCTTCTTTAATGCATGTGAGGCAGAATGCCAAAAGCTTATTGCTTCAGAACTTCCGTGGCCGGCCTATGATTATTGTCTTAAGTGCTCGCACACATTTAACTTACTTGACGCGCGTGGGGCTATTTCCATCACTGAACGCACGGGCTACATAGGGCGTGTGCGTGCTTTAGCTTCGGGCGTGGCGCGATTGTATGCAGCTCAAAGGGAGGCGCTAGGCTATCCCTTACTCGATGCGCCAGAAAATGCGCCTATTCACACGTCAGTCACAAAGTAGGGGAGTGTTCATGTCTTTATTTGTTTTGGAAATTGGCACTGAGGAACTGCCGGCTCGTTTTTTAGCGTCGGAAGAAAAGGAATTGTTGAGCCGCTTTGAAGCGGCGCTTGAGGAACAGGCCATTGGCTATGGCTGTGTGCGAGTGCTTACTACACCCCGCCGTGCAGTTGTGTTCGTTGAAGATATTGCCTCTGTGCAAAGCCAAAAGGAAGAGCTTGTGGCAGGCCCCCCTGTGCGTGTGGCCTATGATGCCGAAGGCAAACCCACGAAAGCTCTAGAAGGTTTTGTCCGTACAAATGGTGTCGCGCTCGAAGACGTTTTTACACAGGAAACGGAAAAAGGGGCTTATGTTGCCGTGCGTAAGCGTGTGGGCGGCGCCGATGTTTCGCTTCTTTTACAAGATATATGTCCTGCCATTATAATGGCTTTGCCCTTTCCCAAAAAAATGCGCTGGGGAGCGCACAGTTTGCCTTATGCACGCCCTTTACGTTGGATCTTGGCTCTTTTCGACGATACTGTGGTACCTTTTGTCGTAGGGCCTGTCACATCAAATCGCTTCACTTGGGGGCATCGCGTGCATGGGTGCAGAGAGCAAGATATTACAATTTCCGTTCAAAGTGCTCAAAACTATGCGGAAACCGTGCGCACCAAGGGGGGTGTTGAGCCGGACGGATCTGCGCGCCGTAAGGCCATTGTGGATGGCGGTAATGCGCAAGCCGAAGCACTTGCCGGAACAGTTTTGTGGAAAGATTCCCTTCTTGACGAAGTACAAGGCTTGTGTGAGCATCCCGTGCCTCTCATGGGCAACATTGATCCGTCCTTCCTCGAAGTACCTCGCGAAGTGCTTCTTACAAGCATGGAAAGTCATCAAAAGAGTTTTGGTGTGGAAGATGCCAAGGGTCATCTTTTGCCGCATTTTTTGACGGTACTCAATATGACACCGCCGGACCGTGCTCTCGTGCAAAAAGGTTGGGAAAAAGTATTGCGCGCGCGATTGGAAGATGCCCGCTTTTTTTGGCGCAGTGATATGACAGAGAGCTTCGACACATGGCTTGAGCGTCTTGACTCTGTCATATTTCTTGGCCCGCTTGGTTCGATGGGTGAAAAGACACGTCGCCTTGAAAAGCTGTGCGTGTATCTTGCGGAGCAATGTCAGGCATCTGTCGATGCTCATGACGCTGCCCGCGCCGGTCGTCTTTCCAAAGCAGACCTTGTATCGGGAATGGTAGGGGAGTTTGATACTTTACAAGGGATTATGGGGAGTATTTATGCGCGCAAAAAGGGCGAAGCAGAACAAGTGAGTCTTGCCCTTGCTGAACAATATTTGCCCGCCGGCCCAGATACTGCCGTACCTTCAAGTCTGCTTGGCGCCTTTCTTTCCATGGCAGATAAGGTGGATACGCTCGCCGGGTGCTTTGGGCTTGGTATGATCCCTACAGGTACCGCAGACCCTCATGCCCTGCGACGTTGCGTCCTTGGCATTGCCCGATGCATTCTTGCTTTTGAATTACGTATTGATGTGGGTGCGCTTTTCAAAAAAGCTTTAGAGCTCTATGGACAAAGAACATGGAAGCTCGATGCTGAAGCATGCCTCCAAAAGCTGGAAGAATTTTTTGACAGTAGGTTGAAAAATTTGTGGCAAGGGCAAGGTCACGACACCCTTCTTGTGGATGCTGCACTTGGTGCGACACATGCGGAAGGTGTGCCAAATGTGCCTGTTGGTGTAGGACGTGACGTCTGGACAACATATGCGCGACTTCAAGCGCTGCAAAGCTTGCACAAAAGTGAACGCTACATAGAGGCCGTGCAGACATTTAAACGGGTGGCTAACATTGTACGCAAGCAAGGTAAGGATACCGCCCTTACTGGCGCGTACACGTCAGAACTGTTGCAAGAAGATGCCGAAAAAGCATTGGCGGCAGCGCTTGACAAGGCTTTGCCTCTTTTTGATATACTGTGGCATGAAGAAAACTTTAAGGCCATACCGGAGTTGCTGCTTGAGTTGCGTCCTAGTGTGCATGCCTTCTTTGATTCGGTCATGGTTATGTGTGACGACGTGAGCGTGCGGGCAAACCGCTTGAATATGCTCAAAGCACTTATGGACAGAATGGAAAAATTTGCGGATTTTTCTGCTTTGCAGGTGTAGGCAGTTTTGCGCCATATGTGAGGCTGTGCCTCAAGCAATGCTGAAAAACACGTTTTATTGCTTAGGCGCTGTCGTCAAATGCGCCTTTTAAGGAAACACTGATTAATTATTTTTCTTGAGGGGGGAAGGGGATCTTTTGCCA